>JBCDJT010000037.1:0-38878 GCA_038747545.1 Bacteroidota bacterium | reverse complement strand
TCGCGACGGGCGCGGGCGCATCCAAAACCAACGGCATTATGCACTCCGGTTAGCATGAAACTGGTTTGGCACCCACTCCACGGGCCAGATTCACGCCAAAACCGCCTCCAGCTCGTCGCGCGCCGGAAAGTTGATGAGAACAGCGCGGTGCGGCCCTTGATACACGACGAGGCTCCCGGTGGCGGCAGCGGATGCCCCTGCGTCCTGCACTGCGCGGGCAAAATCTTCCACCGCCCCGGCCCCGCCGCACGCGATGACCGGCACCTGCACAGCCGCCGCCACCGACTCCGTCAGCGCTAGGTCGTACCCGGTCATGGTACCATCGCGATCGATGCTGGTGAGCAGGATCTCGCCCGCCCCAAGGCGCTCGGCCTCCCGCGCCCAATCGACGGGCGTGCGTTTGGTTTTCGTGCGCCCGCCGTGGCTCATTACGCGGTAGCCACGCCACGTCTTCTTCGCATCGATGGCGACGACAACGCTTTGGCTGCCGAACCGCTCGGCGGCGTGTTGGATCAGCGACGGATTCGCGAGCGCAGCGCTGTTGAGCGCGATTTTTTCGACGCCGAGGCTGTAGAGCCGCTGCATCTGCTCCACCGACTGCACGCCGCCGCCGTAGGTGAACGGCATGAAGCACTCGGCCGCGATCTCCTCGATCAGGGCGTACGGCGGCTCCTTGCGCTGGGGCGTGGCGGTGATGTCGAGGAAGATGAGTTCATCGACCTCTTTCTCGTTGAAGATGCGGATAGTGTTGACCGGGTCGCCGACGTACTTCGCGTCTTTGAACCGAATCGTCTTGACGAGCGCACGGCCGCGCAACAGCAGGCACGGCATCACACGGGTCTGGAGCATGGCAGCAGGACGGTCACTTCTGGATACCCTGCTGGTGTGTGCAGCTACCGTTCCGTTTTCGCCACGCCATACACGTCAATCTGCCGCCAGATTTTGAGCTGCTTAGGCATCGACGGCCGCCGAGCGCCGCCTCCCATGGCGCCTGCGCCAGGCATGCCACCACCAGCCATCATCCCGCCGCCTGCGCCGCGGTCGGGCCGACCACCGCCGCGCTGCTCCATCATCAGGTCGCGTAGCGCTGCCCGATCGAGCTCACGGGTCTCCATACCAAAGCCTAGCATCGCTCCTTCAGCCAGTTCTATGGCTACTTCAGTGCTCGAGTCCGACTTCAGCGGGAAGCGCAGCTCATAGAACAGCGTACCCATCGTGAGCGAGGCCGATACATCGAGGCCACGCACATCGCCAGGGCGGAAGCGTTGGCCGTCTTCGGCGCCGTCGCGCAGCACTTCGAGGGCGGCTGTGGAGGCCGTGAAGAGTTCTTCCATCTGCTGGTCCCTGGGGCGGTCGCGCGGTGCCCGCATCAGGGCTTGCAAACTGTTCTCCCCCAATCCGACCGGAAAGCGCAGGCCCACCGTTTTGGCAGTGCCGCCATCGGGGTCGAACCACAGCGTCAACCCCATCGCTAGGATCTGCCCGACGGTCTGCTGATCGCTCGTGGCGAAGGCGATGTAGAGGTCCTGCCCATCGCTCACGGCCGCGAAGGCGAGGTTGCGGTCTTCGTCAGGCATCGGCGCGAGCATGCCGCTCCAATCGGCTTCATCGCCGTCGATGGTGAGGGGCGTATGCATAAACTGCGTGGCGAGCGGAGGCGCGCTAGAGGCACAGCCAAAGAGCGTCATGCCGACGGCAAGAAAGAAGAGGTGTCGCATAGACAAACGAGTTGGTAGATTGTTGGCGGTATGTTTGGGCAGGGCGTCTTGAGCGCGCGGCAGCGGATTGGGCGAGTAATGCTGTACAGGTTCGGCATAGCATGCGCCCTCTCCTAGCGCCCAGGACAGGAGACCCCGGGTTTGACCGGGTACGCCTGCACCAGAACAGAGAATTCTCGCAGTTATTGTCAGTTGCCGCGCATGCGCTGGCGCTGCTCGTTCCCGATGACATCCCAAAAACCATCGTACGCCTCACGCTGCTGATCGGTCAGCAAGGGCTCGATGCGCTTGTGGGTAGCCTCGACGACGCGCCTGAACTTGCGGCGCATGCCGAGCATCGCCAACCGGCTCTTGCCTTCTAAACTACGAACCAGCCCAGCCATCGCTTCCACGTGCTCGATCATGATGGGTGCCACCTCCGAGCGCTGGTCGGGCGTGAGCTGCACCTGCTGATTGAGGCGATGCAGCAGTGTGTCGGCAGGGATCAGTGCGTCTACCGATGGCTGCTGGGCCACCGCTGCTGATGGGTTGCAGAGGGCCAGACTGCCGAGGATAAGCGCGAGCGCGATGGCGCGCGAAGACCAGTGGGTGTACATGAGCTTTGGGGTGTGGTGTGCGGTTTTCGATGGCACCTTCAATAAGCATGGCCGAGCCCGAGTTGTTAACGCAACCTCAACGCCATGTAACAGATGTAAACTCTGCCGCTTACGCGCGAACGTGCGGCCTTGGGGTGCCGTAGCAGCGCCACGATGACCGACCCTCGCTCCATCTCACGCCGCCCGCTACGCCTCGCACTGGTGCTGTTTGTCTTGCTGCCTATCGTGGCCGGGCTGCAGTACTATTGGGTCTCCGCGTGGAGCCAGAGCGAGCGCGTGCGGCTGCAGGCCACGCTCAACAGCGCCATCACACGCTTGGCTGAGGACGTGGACCGCGAGCTGCTGCAGCTCTACCAGGCGTTCCAGTTTGCGCCCGGCACCACCATTGGCGAGACGCAGGAAGCACTGATGCTGCAGAGCCAGCACTGGCAGTCGGTGAGCAAAACGCCCGAGCTCATTGAGACGCTTTTCTGGGTGCGCGTCGTCGACGAGCAGCCGCTACTCTACATCTTCGACCCCGTCGCGCACACGCTGGATGCCAGTGCCCCGCTGCCCTCCGCGGCGGCACTCGTCAGCGGCGGGTTCGACGACGAACCCGAGCGCATCATCAGCCTGCTGCAGCACATCGCCCCGTCGCACACGCGCCCGTTACCCCTGATCGCCACCGCCGACGCCGATCCAGACGCCAAGTGGCCCCCGCGGTTTATTCCAACCAAGTCGGTGCAGGAGTTCATCTTCTTCTCACTTGACATGCGCGTGATGGAGCAGCGCATACTGCCTCGCCTCGTGGACACCCACTTCCCTGCCGAGGCCGAGACGACGTACGACCTGTTGATTACGGACCGCGCCGCGCCGCACGCCTTGCGGTACCGATCGAACGACGCGCTCACCCTTGCCGGTTTCGGCCTGCCCGACGCCACCGCCGAACTCGGCGTGCCCGACTGGCCGCTGTTCCTCTCGCGCACCGTGGCCGACAGCCTCAGTGCTTCCATGCTGCCCTTCATGGCACGGCAGCCCGCGCTGGCCAACGTCAATACCGAGGCAACCGCGCAATTCAACAGCTTCCCGCGGTCGTGGACGCTCTATGCCAAGCACCAGTCGGGGTCGGTAGAGACGATCGCCGCGCAGCTGCTCCAGCGCAACTTGGCCGTCAGCTTCGGGGTGCTCGTGATCCTGGGCGCGGCCATCGGCTTGATCGTGCGGGCGTCACAGCAGGCCCAGCACCTCGCCGACCGGCAGATGGCATTCGTGGCCAACGTCTCCCACGAGCTGCGGACGCCCATCGCGGTGATGCACGCCGCTGGTGAAAACCTCCGCGACGGCCTCATCGTGGGTGCCGAGGAGGCGCGGGCCTACGGCACGCTGATCACACAGGAGAGCCAGAACCTGCAAAACCTCGTCGAGGGCGCACTGACCTATGCCGGCGTCGGCTTGAGCGATCCACTGGCTGCGCGTGAGCCAGTCAATCTGTTAGACGTTATTGACGACGCCGTGTACCGCCTGCGCGGCGTGATGCAGGAGAGCCAGCGCATCGAACGCGACGTGCCGGATACGGTGCCGATGGTTCGTGGTGACGCGAAGGCGCTCACCGCCGCCGTACAGAACCTGATCCACAATGCCCTCAAGTATGGCGGCCCTGATGTGCGCGTGCGCCTAGACGTCCGGGTGCAACTCCACGCCCGTTCCGGCCATGACCGCCTGCTCCTCACCGTCTCCGACGACGGCCCCGGCATCCCCCTGGACGAACGCGCGACGCTCTTCGAACCGTTCGTCCGCGGGCAGCTCGCTGCCAAGCTGAAGGTGCGCGGCAACGGCCTGGGGCTCAGCATCGTGCGGCGCGTCGTGGAAGCCCACCAGGGCACTATCTCCGTCGAAGGCCGCGAGCCACGCGGGGTCACCTTTATGATCGCGTTGCCGGTCTTGGTGCCGGAGGCTGACGCATGAAAGGCCACCTCTTGTTGGTAGAAGACGAGCCTGGGCTCATCCTGACGCTGCAAAAACGACTGGAAGCGGAGCACTACGCGTGCTACGTGGCGCCGACGGGGCAGGAAGGCATCGACCTAGCACGCTCGCTGGCGCTGGACGCCGTCTTGCTAGACGTGATGCTGCCTGACATGGAAGGCTTCGAGGTATGCCGCGCCATCCGCCAGTTCAACGAGCAGCTGCCTATCCTGATGCTCACCGCCCGCAGCCAAACGCTCGACAAAGTGCTTGGCCTCAAGCTGGGCGCCGACGATTACCTGACCAAGCCGTTTCAGATGGCTGAGCTTATGGCGCGCATCGAAGCGCTGCTGCGTCGCTCCGCCCACCGAGGCGCACCGTCTGCCACTACGTTCCGCTTCGGCCCTGTGCAGGTGGATACGCTTCGCGCTGAGGTGACGCGCGCCGGAGACGTGGTGGACCTCTCGGCGCGGGAATACCAGCTGCTGTCGTACTTCATCAAGCACCGCGGCGAGGCCGTCTCGCGCGAGCGCTTGCTGCGCGACGTGTGGGGCTACGACCGCTTTCCCAACACCCGTACCGTAGACGTGCATGTGGCCCGCCTTCGGCAGAAGCTAGAGCCCAACCCGCGCGCGCCGCAGTACATCAACACCATCCACAATCACGGCTACCGCTTCGATGGTTGACCCACGTCCTCCTCATTCATTTAAACCGCACCGACGCGTTTCGACAGTGTCACGTTGTCTCCTCCGAAAAAGTCGTTAGATATGTTTGTGCTGCAGCGTCTCAACCTCGGTACGCCCCCGTCCTCCCAACCAGAAGTTCTCGTGCCTTTGCGTCCCTCCTCCTTGCCTCCGTCACGACGTGTGCTGCGCGCTCAGCCCACACTCGCGCTTATGGTGCTGCTGCTCGGGTTGGCCGGATGTGCCAAGCCGATGCTCGTGCCCGACGCCACCACGCCACAGCCCGTGGTCGACCTGCCCACGTCGTTCTCTGCTATCGATTCGGCCACGGTCTACGATCCGCTCCGCTGGTGGACGAGCTACGAAGACCCGGCGCTGGATCGGCTGATTGATACCGTCCTGGCTGCCAACTTTGATCTGGTCGAAGCCGTCGCTCGCGTAGACGAGGCGCGGGCCCGCGCTGCGACGTCACAAGCCGGGCTGCTCCCAAGCCTGAATGCCGACGGGAGCGTGGTCCACTCGGATGTCCCCCTCAACGCTGGCCAGTTTGCGGCCTTCGGCGGCGGCGGTCCGGGTGGCGACCAAGGGGGTGACCCGAACGCACCTGCACAGGACACGGGCCCGGACCGCATCTCGTTTACGACCACGTCGCTCTCTGCCGCTTTGCAGTACGAGGTAGACTTCTGGGGGCGCATCCGGGGCGAGGCCAAAGCCGCCATCGGCGATGTCTATGCGTCACTGGCCGACCTCCACACGGCGAGGCTAACGGTCCTGTCGCAGGTGGTCACGACGTACTTTGAGGTCGCCGACCTCCGCCAACAGATCGCACTCACCATTGAATCGCTGAGCGTGCTTGGGGATCGCCTGTCTGTAACCGAGGACCGTTACCAACGTGGTTTGGTGACGTCGTTCGAATTGTACCAATTGCGGCAGGAGTTTCGGAGCGCACAAGCGCTCTTGCCCCAGTTGGAGCGTCAACATGCTAACGCCGAGAGTCGGCTGGCGGTGCTGGCGGGGCTCTACCCGTCGCAGTTGGATGCGCTGATTCCCGAGCGGCCGCAGCCGCGCCTGGCCGAGGCCGCCATTCCCACGGGGCTACCGTCCGAGCTGCTGATCCAGCGGCCCGATGTGCGGGCGGCGGCGTATCGCTTTGAGTCGGCGCGGTACCGCATCGGCGTGGCGCGGGCGCAGCTCTTCCCCACCATCTCGCTCGGCGGCTCGCTCGGCCTGCAGTCCAACGAGATCGCCGACCTGTTCGACCCGGGCCAGTGGGTTGCTAACCTGACGGCCGGGCTCACGGCGCCGCTCTTCCAGGGCGGGCGGCTGCGCGCCAACGTGGACGCCTCCGAGGCCGCGTTCCGCCGCCTCGGCGCCGCGTACGCCCGCAGCGTGCTGACCGCCTACAGCGAGGTGGAGTCGGCGATGGCGGCGCACGAGGAAGAGCGCCAGCGGTACGCGCTCATCACCGACCAACTCGCCGAGGCCCGCGCCTCGCTCACGTTGCAGCTGGGCCGCTACGAACGCGGCGTCGGCACGCTCACCGACTACCTGGATGCCCTCCGCGCCGAGGTCAACGTGCGCACGCAGCTCGCCAGCGCGGGTCGTGCCCTGGCCCTGGCCCGGCTCGACGTCCACCGCGCACTCGGCGGCGGCTGGACCGACGGCGGCATCCAGCCCAGCATTGAACTCGTTGAGGGCGATGTGACTACAGCGCAACCGCTCGACGACGTGACGATTCGGCCTGCCATCCCGCTGCTGCGCATCCCCGACATTGCATCGACACAAGACTAATCCTGCTCTCCTCGCCTTTCCCGTATCGAACATGAACACCACTTTGAAACGCGCCCTCCTCTCGGTTGGCATCCTCGTCGTGGCCGTAGTGGTCGCGGTGCTGCTCGTCAACTCGCGCGAGGAGCCTGCAACGCTTCCTCCCCAACCGCGCACCCCCCTCGTCCAAACCGTCCCGGCCGAGGTGCGTACGGGCGCCCTCGAAGTACAAGGGGCGGGCGTCGTCCGCGCCCGCGACGAAGCCGCCGTGGCCGCGCAAGTCAGCGGGCGCGTGGTCTACGTAGCACCCGAGTTGGAAAGCGGCGGGCGCGTCCGGCAGGGCCAGGTGCTCGTCCGCATCGACCCGGCCGACTTCGAGAACCGCGTGGCGCAGGCCCAGGCCGATGTGGCTACGCAGGACGTAGCCGTGTTGCAGGCCGTGGAAGAAGCCGAGCTGGCCAAGGAAGAGTTTGACCGCTTCACCGCACGCGAGGCGGCCCGGTCGCCGTTTGCCAGCGTGGACGGCAACGACTACGCCGCCCGCCTGCTGCCCGAGCAATCTGCCAGCGCTGGCGACGCGACGAACGCGGCAGCGCGTGAGCCGAGCCCGCTTACCCTCCGCCAGCCGCAGCTCGACGCCGCCCGCGCCGCCCGGCAGCGCGCCGCCGCCGCCCTCAGCGACGCCGAACTCGCGCTCGCCCGTACGGAGGTACGCGCCCCATTCGATGGTATCGTCCGCACCGAGACGGTGGCGCTGGGCGACATCGTGGGCGCCGCCCAGCCGTTTGCGCGCATCATCGCCTCGGCAGGTCTCGAAGCCGTCATCCCACTCTCCGACGACCAAGCCTCGCTCATCACCAACCTCTACAGCGGCGGTGCCAAGGCATCCGTGGCTACCGACTACGGCCGCCTCCGCTACGAATGGGACGCCGTGGTGGACCGCGTGGACGCCACGCTTGACGAAGCGGCGCGCACGTTTAATGTCGTCCTGCGCGTGCCCTCGCCGCTGCGCGGGCGCCGCGTGGATGCGGGCGCTCAAGTTCAAGATGGCGCCCCGGCCGTAGTCCCCAACAGCGCACCACCGCTGTTCGTGGGCAGCTACGTAGACGCCGTCATCGAAGGCGCGGACCTTGGCGACTACGCCGTTATCCCCCGTAGCGCACTCCGCCGCGGCGGCACCATCTGGACCATCGAAAACGTGGGCAGCGAGACGCAGCTGCGCATCGTTCCTGTCGCGATCGTGCAGGAAGTAGGCGAAGAGGTCTTCGTCACCGGCGACCTGACCAGCGGCATGCCCATTGTCACGACCAACCTCACCGGCGTGGTGGACGGCATGGCCGTGCGCCTCTCCGGCGAGGTCTCATCCACACCTGCCACCACCACCGCAGCCTCAACCTCTACGAACTGATGAAAGGAGCTATCGCCTGGATGGCGCGCAACAGCGTAGCCGCCAACCTCCTCATGGTCGCCATGATCGCAGCCGGGCTGTTCGGCCTGTCGCGCGTGGTCATCGAGGTCTTCCCCGAGTTCAGCCTCGACTCCGTCCAGGTCTCCGTCATCTACCCCGGCGCCTCGCCCGAGGAGGTCGAGGAATCGATCGTCAAGAAGATTGAGGAGCAGATCGAGTCGGTGGAGGGCATCAAGGAAATCACCGCCGTGGCCGCTGAGGGACGCGGCGTGGTGACCGCCGAGATCGAGCTGGGCGAGGACCTGACGCGGGTGCTCGACGACATCAAGGGGCAGGTGGATCAGATTCTGACGTTCCCAGCCCAGGCCGAGGAACCGCTGGTGCGCGAGCTGACCAACCGCCAGTCGGTCATCCGCATCGCCATCTTCGCCGAAGAGAACTCACCCGCTGATGAGCGCGCGCTCAAAGAGATCGCCAACCGCGTGGAGGGCGAGATTTCGGCGCTGCCCGACGTGAGCTACGTGGAGACGTCGAACGTGCGGCTTTACGAGGTGTCCATTGAGGTGCCCCAGACGGCGCTGCGGCGCTACGGCCTCTCGCTGACGGATGTGTCGCGGGCGGTGGCCGCGGGCAGCCTGGAGCTGTCGGCGGGCAGCATCGAGACGAGCGAGGAAGAGATCCGCGTCCGCACGCTGGGCCGCAACTACACGGGCGATGAGTTCGAGGACGTAGTCGTGGTGAGCACACAGACGGGCGCCCGCGTGCGCCTGAGCGACATCGCCGAGGTACGCGATGACTTTGAAGACGCCAACCTGACCACGCTCTACAACGGCCGCCCCGCCGCGTTCGTGGAGGTCTTCAGATCGTCCAACGAGAGCGTCCTGGAGGTCGCCGAGGCCGTGCAGACCTACCTCAACACCGAGCTGCCCAGCTCGCTGCCCGCAGGCGTAGGCGTCGAGATCTGGTCCGACGACTCCGTCATCCTCGCCGACCGCATCTCGCTGCTGCTCAAGAACGCCGCCATCGGGCTCTTCCTGGTGCTGATCGCGCTGACGCTCTTCCTCGACGCCCGCCTCGCCTTCTGGACGGCCGTGGGCATCAGCATCACGTTTATCGGCACGCTCGCGGTGCTCTACGCGCTCGGCTACTCGATCAACCAGCTCTCGCTCTTCGGCTTCATCCTGTCGCTCGGCATCGTGGTGGACGACGCGATTGTGTCCGGCGAGAACATCTTTGCCTCCCGCGAGGCGGGCGATGGGCCACTGGAAGCGGCCGTCAACGGCGCCACCCGCGTGGCAGGCCCGATCACCTTCGCCGTGCTCACCACGGTTGCCGCCTTCACGCCGCTGCTGGCAGTACCAGGTACGCTCGGCAAGATCCTCGTCGGCATCCCGGTGGTTGTGATCGCGGTCCTGTTCCTGTCACTCATCGAGAGCCTTTTCGTGCTGCCCGCCCACCTCTCCCACCTGCCCAAACCCGGCAGTCCCGAGAAAAACATCGTGATGCGCGGCTTGGCGAAGGTGCGTGGGCGCGTGGACAAGGGCTTGCAGAACTTCATCAACGGGCCGCTGAAACGCGTGCTCGAATTTGCCACCGACGCGCCCTCCATCGTGCTGGCGACCTGCGTGGCGTTCTTGATCGTGTCGATTGCGACTTTGCCCGCCGGGCTGCTCCGCGTCTCGTTCTTCCCCTCTATCGAAGACAATGTCGTGACAGCGAACCTGGAGCTGCCCCCCGGCACATCGGTCAACCAGACCGCGTTGATCGCCTCGCAGCTGGAGGCCGCAGGTCAGGCCCTGGCGGACTCGCTGGATCAGGCGGGCGTCGTGGAAGGCCGCAGCATCGTCCGCTCCGTCTACACCGTGGTGGGCCAGCAGGCGCAGGGCGGTGGGCCGGACGGCGGCAGTGCGCAGACGCGCGCCAACTTGGCCGCCATCCAGTTCCGCTTGTTGGACGCCGAAGACCGGGAGGACTTCTCGGCCAAGACCTTTGCGCAGCTGTGGCGGCAGCAGGCGGGCCCCGTGCCCAGCGCCCGGTCACTGACGTTCACAGCGGATCTCTTCTCGGCAGGCGCCCCCGTCTCCACCGAGCTGTCGCACCCGAACGACGAGACGCTGAACCAAGCCACCGCCGAGGTGATGGAGGAGCTGAGCCGCTTCGCGGGCGTGTTCGACATCAAGAGCGACCTCTCGGAAGGCACGCCTGAAATCCGCCTTGAACTCACGGACGAAGCCCGCACGCTGGGGTTGACGCTGCAAGACGTAGCCAGCCAAGTGCGCGCCGCCTTCTTCGGCGACCTCGCCCTGCGCGTGCAGCGCGGCCAGGAGGACGTGCGCGTCTATGTGCGCCTGCCCGAGCGCGAGCGCAACGCCCTCGCCGACGCGTTCGACTTCCGCATCACCACCCCGCAAGGCGGCTTCGTCCCGCTCAACCGGGTCGCCGAGGTGTCCATCGGTGAAGCCCCGTCGTCGATCAACCGCAAGGAAGGTAGACGCCTGGCTACGGTCACGGCGGACGTGGACCCGGGCATCGTGACGGGCCAGGAGATCAGCAACCGGCTGCGCGCCGAGATCCTGCCCGCCATGCAAGAGCGGTACCCGCAGCTGATCTACGGCTTCGGCGGCGAGCAGCAGGAGCAGGCCGAGACGTCTGAAGCACTCGGTGGCGGCTTCCTGCTGGCCATGCTGGCGATCTACGCCCTCCTGGCCATCCCCTTCCGCTCGTACATCCAGCCCGTCGTGGTGATGTCGGTGATTCCGTTTGGCATCATCGGCGCGCTGGCCGGGCACTTGCTGCTCGACATTCCCATCGGCTTGCTGTCGCTCTTTGGCATCATCGGCCTCTCGGGAGTGGTGGTCAACAACAGCCTGGTGATGATCGACTTCATCAACGAGAAACGGTCGAACGGCATGGCCATGCGCCAAGCGGTGATCGAGGGCGCGCAGGAGCGTTTCCGGCCGATCATGCTGACGTCGCTGACGACGTTTCTGGGCGTGGCGCCCATTGTGTTCGAGACGAGCCTACAGGCGCAGTTCCTCGTCCCGATGGCGGCGGCGCTGGGCTTCGGCATCGTGGTCGCCACCATCATCCTGATGCCGCTGGTCCCGGCACTCGCCATGCTCCAGTGGCGCGGCGAGCGGGCCATTTACAAGCTGATGGGCCGCGACCCCGACGACGCGAACATGCCGAGGCAGCAGCAAGCCGGTGTGGCAACAGCCGCCAGCTCATGACACGGCGTGGGCTCACGCTCGCGTTGCTGAGCGGCCGGATTCGCTACACCAACGGTATGCAGCGTGCTGGCTCTTTTCTGACGCAACCCGTACTCTAGCGATCAACACACAGAGGGCTTTGGCCCTTTTGCCACTCATTGATCGCTGAACGTACCCATGAAGAACTTAGCGTTGCGGCTGGCAGGCGCCCTCGCCTTGCTGACCGCGCTGTATCACGGCTACGAGGGCGACCGCATCCTCGGGACGCTCGTCATCGATCCAGCTGAGCAGGCGGACTTCGTGTGGTCTACGTACCAGATCGGCACGATGGGCTGGCTCGCGGGCGGCGTGTTGTTGCTCGCAGCGGCAGGATTCCGAAGCCAGCAGGCCCGATCCTGGGTCGTCTTCACCTATGTTGTGCTCTTCGGCTTCCCCGCGGTGGGCGCCGTAGTGCTGGGCGGCGGCAACCCCGGCATCGGCGGCGGCGCGCTGCTGGGTGTGACGCTACTCGCGCTTTATGGGCGGCGCGCCCCATCGCCTGCACCCAAACACGTCACTCCCGCTGCACATGGTTGACCTCGCAGGCTTGCTATTGTGTGTCAGCTTGCTGGTCGTAAGCAGCATCCACGTATACTGGGCGTTCGGCGGCCGCTGGGGCGGCCAGCACGTCGTCCCCACCGACCCAGCATCCGCCACTCCCACGTTCACGCCTTCCCGTACTGCTACGCTCGCCGTCGCCTTGGCACTCGGCATCGCTGCATGTGTTGTAATGCTGTACCTGGGGTGGTTCACCGTCCCGCTGCCGACAACCCTCGTCTCCGTAGGGATGTGGGGGCTCACCATCGTCCTGATCGCCCGTACGGTTGGTGATTTCAAATATGCTGGGTTGTCCAAACGGGTCAAGACTACCCCCTTCGCTCGCCTGGACACGCGCATCTACACGCCGCTCTGTGGCGTGCTTGGGCTGTTAGCGCTACTCGTGGTGGTATTCGGTCCGGGCTAATCGGCAAAGAACCGCGCGATCTCGTCCCGTTGGGCCTTGGCGTCGGTGTAGCCGATCTCGGCGAGCGCGGTCATGTAGGCGGGGTCGAAGAGGAGCATGCTGAGCCAGTCGGGGCTCTTGGTCTCGTCGCTGCCGAGGCCGCGCGTGAGCATGCCGAGGACCCCGCTGATGTTGAGCTGATAGTCAGAGGCCATGCGGCCGACGTCGCGCGAGGGCCTGATAAGCAGCAGGCGAAGCGGCTCCATGCCGTCCCACTCGCGGCGTGGCACGTGCTGCAGCATCTGGTTCATTCGCTCGGTCATGAAGATGTCTTGCTCCAGCGTATCGAGGAAGATGGCGTTCATGAGCTGCCCCACGATCTGCGCGGTCGGCGGGTAGCCCGTGATCTCGGGCACGCTGGCCTCGGCACGCGTGCGCGGGTAGCGCGTGCTCACCGCGATGAGGCGGTTGGCGCCCATGTGGATGGCGGGCGACAGCGGGGCTGTGAGCCGGATGCCACCGTCACCGTACCACGCGTTGTCCACACGCACCGCGGGAAACAGAAACGGCAGCGCCGCCGACGCCATGATGTGCTCCACCGTGATCTGGGTGTTGACGCTCACCCGGTTCGGGCGCTCCCAGGTCTCCACCTCGCACCCCTGAATCCACGATACGGTCTGCCCCGTCGTGTAGCTCAGCGCAATCAGCGCGCACGCTTTGAGTCGCCCGGCCTCCAAGTTCTCCGCGATCCCCGACAGCGTGCCATCTGCTTCAGCCCCCAGCACACGCGTCAAGAAGTCGCGCAGCGGCCGGTTGTCGATGAGTCCTTCGTTGGTGTGCCGCATCGCGTCGATGTGCTGCACCTCGCCCTTACCGCCCCACGGCAGCATGCGCCGGAGGAAGGTGAGCGTGCCTTGCGAGTGGATGATATCGCCCTGCTCTACGCCCGTCCACGTCTCCATGAGCGCGTGCGTAGCCTCGGCAAAGCTCTTGGTGAAGTTGGCCAAGTGCGCGGCGTTGATGGCGCCTGCCGAGACGCCCGTCAGCACGGGAAAGACGGCGTCGGGGTAGTGCTCGCCGATGTACTGCAGCACGCCTGCTTGATACGCGCTGCGTGCGCCGCCACCGCTGAGGACGAGGCCGTAGGTGGGGTCGGCTGGAGGACGTAAACGCTCCCGCAGGCGGTGAATCCAGGACATAAGGCAGTCATTGTTGTACGACACGACCAACACGGCGGTTGGCCATGGGACCGAAGGTACAACGCTTTGGCGCTGATATCTACGCTGAGGCGGAGAAGCCGCGTGCCCTGGCCAGCGGGACCCATCACGCAGCGCACGGGGTACGAGCGCAGCCTCGACTACCCGACCTGCGACCATGCCTTCGCCTGCCCACTTTGCCCTCGCGCTCAACGCCATCGACGGCGTAGGCCGCGTGACCATCAACAAGCTGCTCAGCCACTTCGCCACCTACGATGACCTCACGCGTTACCCCCGCGAGCAGGTGCTCACGCGCCTGAAGGGCGTTCGCCAAGCAGCCGACCTGGTCAACACACTGTTCAGCGACGAGGCCATGGCGCCGTACTTCGCACACGCCAACACCGAGTTGGACGAGCTGCGCCCGAAGCGCGTCCAGGTGCTCGTCCCCAGCGAACACTTGTGGCCGAGCGGCCTGAGCGATCTGCCCATCAACCAACGCCCGCCCTACCTCTACAGCTACGGCCCCGCTCCCACGCTGCACCTCCCCAAGACGGCGCTGTTTGCGAGCCCTCCGCTGGTGGACGACTCGTACGAGTTGTCGCAGGTACTCGTCCGGCTGCTGCTCAATTACAAAACCGTCCCCGTCACCAGCGCGTGGAGTGGCTTCGACGTGGTCGTGGGCAAGCTGAGCGACGGCGCCAACCTGCCGTCGGTGCTGGTAGCGGACCGGGGTATGATGCATGTGGTACCCACGGTGCGGCCCACGGTCAGCCTGGCGGTGCGCAACCGTGGTGTGCTGATCTCGCCCTTCCCGATGACGCACGGCCCGTTCGATCACGACGCCCGCGAGCGTGCGCTCGTCATGGCCGCCATCGCCCAAGCCAACGTCTTCATTGATCCAGCCCCCAAGACGCCCGAGTGGAAGGCAATGGAATGGAGCATGCAGGCCGGGCGCCCAACGTTTGCCATCGCCGCTCCCACGGCCGACCTGCCGCCCGCCGTCCACCGGCTCAATAGCGAGACCGACCTCGAGTGGGTGCTGCTCGCGCTGGGCCTGAGTGACGACGCGTAGGTGGGCTGCTGCCTACTGATCCAACGCACGTAGCAGCCGCTGCACGAATCGCTTCCCGGGCTTGGCCTGGGCGTAATCCTTCAGCATCTGAAGGCTCGCCTGCCGCTGCACGCCGCCGACGGCGCGGGGAAAAACGCCCTCTGTGATGGCATACGGATCGCAGCGTTCAAGCCCACCGTTCGTCGGCGCTTCGATTGCGTACACGACGGTGTCGATGCCTGCGTTCATGGCCGCGCCCAGGCACATCGTGCAGGGCTCCATCGTGGTGACGAGGATGAGGTCGTCAACGTCGGTCTGGCCCGCCGCATATTCTAGACACACAGTCTCGGCATGTGCGATGCGGCTCTGGCGCTGCTTCGCCTCGTTGTGCCCGCGTGCTAGGATGGTGCCGTCGTAGCGCGCCAGTGCTGCGCCGATGGGCACCTCGCCGTCAGCTTGACCACGTCGCGCCTCTTCAAGCGCCTCGTCCATCAGCGTCCGCAGCAGGTCATCGGTGAGGATGTGCGGGCCAGGCGAGGCGCGCGCGAGCACGGCGTCGAGATCGACGAGGAGGTCAGCGATGGTGTCATAAACGGCCCGAGCCCCCTCGGCGAAGAAGTCGGAAGCCGTGTAGGCGCCTGTAGCCACGGCGATGGGCACCACGCCCGCCCGCCGCGCCGCCGCCATGTCGTAGGGCGTGTCGCCGACCATGGCGCACGCCGCGGGCGACACACCGAGGCGCTTGGCCGCTTCGAGCACAAGGTCAGGTGCAGGTTTACTGCGCGTCACCTCCTCGCCATGCACCACGACGTCGGCCTTGGCGTACACGTCGAAGCCCGTGGCGGCTACCGTCCGCTCGACGCCTTGGCGATGTGCGCTCGTGGCAATGGCGATCTTCAGGCCACGACTGCGGAGCGCCGTAAACAGCTCAGGCACGCCTTCGAAGAGCACGTTCTCGCTGGCCTTCAGCGCGGTGGCAAAGCGTGCCCGGTGGTTTGCCAGTAGCGCGTCCCGCTCGTCGTCAGGAAACGCATCGCCGAAGAGCGTTTGCAGCAACATCGGGCTGGTGCGCCCGATCTCCCGTTCGATGCGGCTGGCGGGCATGCGGTAGCCGTGCTCGGCGAGCGCCTCTGCCCACGAGAGGGCGTGCAGCCCAGTGGTGTCGGTCAAGGTACCGTCGAGGTCGAGGATAACAGCGGCGAGGGCCATGCAAGCAGTGTGGTTGGAGAGACGGTGCTGGAGTATACCGTGCCCGTGCGGACTATCTTGACCTCAGAATGTCACGTTTGCGCACCCGTCGCGTCTCCAGCTATGTCCACTCCCCTGCTAGGCGGCATCGAAGCCGGCGGCACCAAGTTCGTCTGCGCCATCGGCACCGGGCCCGACGACCTCCGCGCCGTCGAGCGCTTCCCCACCACTACACCCGACGAGACGCTGCGGCACACCATCCGCTTCTTTCAGCAGCACGCTCCCATCGCAGCGCTGGGCATCGGCTCATTCGGGCCCGTAGATCTGACGCCCGCCTCCGCTACATATGGCCGCATCACCACAACGCCCAAGCCAGGCTGGGCGCACACCGACTTCGCAGGTACCATGCAGCGCGCCCTGGGCTGCCCCGTCGCGTTCGACACCGACGTGAACGTTGCGGCTCGCGGGGAACAGCGTTGGGGCGCCGCGCAAGATGTGGACTCGGTACTGTACCTCACCGTAGGTACGGGCATCGGCGGAGGGTTCATTCACCACAAGCGGGCATTGCACGGGCTGGTCCATCTCGAGATGGGTCACATCCGCGTGCCTCGGCACCCCGATGATGCCTTCCCCGGCTGCTGCCCGTTCCACGGCGACTGCCTGGAGGGCCTGGCGAGCGGACTGGCCCTGCAAGAGCGGTGGAGATGCCCTGCTAGCGAACTACCTGCCGAGCATCCGGCGTGGCATATGCAGGCGCACTACCTCGGCCATGCCATCGCCACATGTGCGCTCGTGCTCTCCCCTGAGCGCGTCATCATGGGCGGCGGCGTCATGCAACAGCCCATGGTGCTCCCCCTCGTGCGCTCCATGGTCCAGGAGGTGCTGGCTGGCTACGTACAGCATCCAGCACTGCTCCACGACATCGACCGCTATATCGTGGCGCCCGGGCTGGGCAATCGCGCTGGTGTACTCGGCGCCTTGGCACTTGCCGAGACGGCGCTTGTGTGAGGTTCTGATGGACGATATGTACCCGCAGCCCCTCGCGCATACTGGAGAGGACACAAGACGGAAACCCTTGTGCCTACCACCCTTTGCATGACGCCTTCCGCGTGGCGCCCACCATCGTAGTCCCCTCAACCGCCGATGCTTCAAGAACAAAGCCGACTGTTTCAACGCCTGCTGTCCCTGGCCGATCTCGTGCTGGTCGCACTGTGTTGGCTGCTGGCCTACTGGATTCGCTTTGAAGTGCTTACGCCACCCGAGTGGCTCCCGCTTGAGCGGTACACCGCCCTCCTGCCGCTCGTGATCATTGTGGCCGCCTCCGTCTTCTGGAGCACCGGGCTCTACGCCCCTGACCGCGCCCAGCGGCTCTCGCGCCTTGCCCTCTCCATCGCCAAGTCGGTGGCCCTCGGCCTGCTCGTGCTCACGGCGGCGCTGTCGTTCTACCGCACGCTCGACTTCAACTTCTCGCGGCTGATGATCATCCTGTTCGGCGCCCTCACGCCGCTGTCCATGATCTTGCTGCGGGCCATCGTGTATGCCGTCATCCGGGCACGGCGGCGGCGCGGCCTCAGCACCCGCCGTGTGCTCATCGTGGGTGCCGGGCACCTGGGGCGCCGCCTCGAAGACGCCTTCCGGCAATACCCCTGGATGGGCTTGCAGGTCGTGGGATTTTTGGATGACGACAAGACCGGACCCCGCATCTTAGGGACCACCGAGCAGATTGCCGATGTGATGGATCAGTTCTTCGCGGACGGGCAGCGCATCGACTACGTCTACATCGCACTCCCCCTCACCGCCTCCGAACGGGTTGAGCATACGCTGGCCGTCTGCGCGCCCCGGCTGGCGCATGTCTGCCTCGTCCCCGACGTCTTCCAGTTCGACATCATCAACAGCCGTATCACCGACGTGGAAGGCATGCCCGTCATTCACTTGCTGGATGAGGCGCCGCAGGACGGTCGCCTGATCCTCAAGCGTGTCACCGACATTGCCTTCTCGCTGTTGTTCTTGCTGCTCATCTCGCCGCTGCTGCTGGTCATCGCTATTGCTGTCAAGCTATCTTCGCCCGGACCCGTGTTTTACCAGCAGGAGCGCATGGGCCTGAATGGCCACACGTTCCACATGCTCAAATTCCGGTCGATGCCTGTCACGGCGGAGAAAAGCAGCGGGCCGGTGTGGGCAAAATCGGGCGAGAACCGGGCGACGCGCGTGGGCGCCTTCCTGCGCCGAACGTCGCTGGACGAGCTGCCCCAGTTCATCAACGTGCTCAAGGGCGATATGTCGGTGGTGGGGCCACGGCCAGAGCGTCCGTTCTTCATCGAGCAGTTTAAGGATGACATCCCGCGCTATATGCTGCGCCACAAAATGAAGGCGGGCATCACGGGATGGGCGCAGATCCATGGCTGGCGCGGCAACACCTCGCTGGAGAAACGCATCGAGTTCGACCTGTACTACATCCAAAACTGGTCGCTGATGCTCGACCTCAAGATCATCCTGCTGACGCCGCTCAAAGGACTCGTCAATGAGAACGCGTATTGAGGGAACCGCGCCTCATCCAGCGCAGTCCGCCAAACATCTCCTGTTCGTTTGCGTTTGCGCGCGTCTCTGAACCCCCAGGGGTTCATTGAGGCCAGCAGCATGTACGCAACCGGATATCGCATGGCGACCGATACAACCTCCACTTCGAGTAACTTCATCCGCACCATCGTTGAGAACGACCTGAAGACTGGCGCTCGGGAGCAGGTCGTGGTGCGGTTTCCGCCAGAGCCGAACGGCTTTCCGCACATCGGCCACGCCAAGTCCATCGGGCTCAACTTTGGGCTGGCGGGCGACCTGGGCGGGCGCGTCCACCTCCGCTTCGACGACACGAACCCGGAGACGGAGGACATGAAGTACGTGGAGGCCATCAAGCGCGACGTGCAGTGGCTGGGCTTCCAGTGGGATGCTGAGTACTACGCCTCCGACTACTTCGAGCAGCTGTATGATTGGGCGGTGGCGCTCATAGAGAAGGGCAAGGCGTACGTAGACGACCTCGACCTGGAGACGATGCGTGCCTATCGCGGGACCGTCACCGAGGCGGGCCGCCCGAGCCCCTACCGCGACCGCAGCGTGGCCGAAAACCTGGCGCTGTTCGAGCGCATGAAGAACGGCGCGTTCGACGAGGGCCACTGCGTGCTGCGTGCCAAGATCGACATGGCATCGCCCAATATGCTGCTGCGCGACCCCATCATGTACCGCATCCGTAAGGCGGCACACTACCGCCGCGGCACCGACTGGTGCATCTACCCCACGTACGACTGGGCGCATGGCCAGAGCGACGCCATCGAGGGCATCACACACTCCGTCTGCACATTGGAGTTCGAGGTCCACCGCCCGCTCTACGATTGGTTCTTGGAGGCGCTGGAGATCGCCCCGCGCCCGCGTCAGTACGAGTTCGCGCGTGGCAACGTGGACTACACCGTGATGAGCAAGCGGAAGCTGCTCAAGCTGGTGGAAGGCGATTATGTGGGCGGCTGGGACGACCCGCGCATGCCCACCATTTCAGGGATGCGCAGACGTGGCGTGCGGCCCGAGGCCATCAACGGCTTCTGGGAGCAGGCTGGCATCACCCGCACCGACAGCCGCCTGGAGCTGTCGATCTTCGAGCATGCCATCCGTAATGACCTCAACTACGTGGCGCCCCGCGTGATGGGCGTGCTGGACCCGCTCAAGGTGGTCATCACCAACTACCCCGACGGCGAAAGCGAGGACCTGGAGGCCTCGTACTGGCCGCACGACATCCCGAAGGAAGGCTCGCGCACGGTGCCCTTCAGCCGGACGCTCTACATCGAGCGCAGCGACTTCCAGGAGAACCCCCACCGCAAGTTCTACCGCTTGGCGCCGGGCCGCGAGGTGCGCCTCCGCTATGCTTACATCATCAAGTGCGACGAGGTCGTCAAGGACGCCAACGGCGAGGTCCTTGAGCTGCGCTGCACGTACGACGTAGACACCAAGAGCGGCGGCCCCGCAGCCGACCGCAAGGTGAAGGGCACGATCCATTGGGTGAGTGCCGAGCATGCCGTACCCGCTGAGGTGCGCCTCTACGACCGCCTGTTCGGTGTGCAAGACCCGAACGAGGTTGAGGACGGCCATACGTTCATCGACCACCTCAATCCCGACTCGCTGCAAGTCGTCACGGGCTACATCGAGCCGAGCATCCTGCATGACCCGACCGATACCCGCTATCAGTTCGAGCGCAACGGCTACTTCTGGCAAGACCCCGAGGACTCGTCGCCCAACGCGCTCGTCTTCAACCGGATTATCACGCTGCGCGACTCGTGGGCGAAGATCAGAGGCAAGGCGAACGCAAAAAACGAAAACGCTGCCCGCCCCAAGGTCAACGTGCCGAGTGCGCCGAAGCCCAAGCCCGAGGCCCCAACGGCAGCACCCGCCATCAACGACCCCGCGCTGCTTGCCGAGATCGAGCGCTACACGTCCGAATATGGCCTGCCAGAGAAGCAGGGCGAGATCCTGGGGCGGAGCGCCGAGCTGGGCGTCTACTTCCACAAGGTGCTCAGCCATTACAACGAGCCAAAAGCGGTCGCCGCGTGGGTCGTCAACGAGATCCAGCGCGTGCTGCGCGATACCCCGACGGACGAGTTGCCTTTCACGCCCAACCAGTTCGCCGACCTCGTACGCCTCAGCGATGACGGCACGCTCACCTCTACGCTGGCGCGCCAAGTGTTCGAGCTGATGTTGAACGAAGGCGGCAATCCGTCCGACCTCATCGAGCAGCATGGCCTCAAGCCCATCGACACCGCCGACGCGCTGACGCCCATGATCGACGAGATCATCGCAGCCAACCCTGGCAAAGTCGACGCGTATCGCGGCGGACACACGAACCTGATCGGCTTCTTCATGGGCCAGGTGATGCGGCAGACGGGCGGCAAGGCTGACCCCGGCCTCGTGCGCAGACTGCTTACGGAGCGGCTGGAAAACTGAGCACCATGCCAACAGTCTCTCGTTTCTTCGGTATAGTCATCTTCTTCAACTACCGAGACCATGCTCCACCTCACTTTCATGCCAGATATGGGGAGGATGAGGTCACCGTAGAAATTCAAGGCGGCGCCGTCACGGGCCGAATGTCTCGACGGGCGCTGCGGCATGTGCTCGACTGGGCTGACTTACACCAAGACGCGCTGATGCGGAACTGGAGATTGGCGCGCGAGCAGAAGCCCCTTGAACCCATTCCTCCGCTTACCTAGACCCCAGTTCGTATGCCTTGGCCTTTTCTACGAGTTATCGACGTAGCCTACCTCAATGCGTATCGACTCCAGGTTACGTTTTCAGATCATGAAACGTATGTGGTTGACCTCGCCGATGAGTTGGAGGGAGAAATCTTCATTCCGCTTCGAGACCCCGTTTTTTTTGCCCAGGCGTACGTAGACCCTGACACGCGTACGGTGGCATGGCCTAACGGTGCCGACCTAGCCCCAGAGTTCTTGCGCGCCATTGGAACTCCGATCCTAGCCGCCAGCTCTGCTTGACGTTCTCAACGTAGTACGATCAATGTATTCCATCGCCGATTACGACTTCGCGCTGCCCGAGGCGCAGATTGCCCAGCACCCGGCCGAGCGACGCGACGGCTCGCGCATGCTGCGGCTGGACCGTTCGGCGAAAACATGGAATGATGGCCACTTCACCGACCTGCTGCAACACCTGCGGTCGGGCGATGTGGTGGTGCTTAACAACACGCGCGTCTTCCCTGCACGTCTCGTGGGCCAGCGCCCGACGGGTGGCCGCGCCGAGTTGCTGCTCATCCGCCCCACGGCCGATGAGGACACCTGGTTTGCCCTCGCCAAGCCCGGGCGCAAGCTGCAGCCCGGCGCCACGGCGTCGTTCGGCGCTTCGGGCGAACTCCAGGTTGAAATTCTGGACATCGCCGAGGAAGGGCGGCGCGTGGTCAAGTTTACAACGGAGGACCCGCTACACGATGTGATCGACCGCGTGGGCCGGATGCCGTTGCCGCCGTACATCAAGCGCCCCACCCCGCAAACCGCCGACCGCGAGCGCTACCAGACCGTCTACGCCGAGCATCGCGGCTCCATTGCCGCCCCGACGGCCGGGCTGCACTTCACACCCGATATGCTGGCTTCGCTTCGGGAGATGGGCGTATATACCGCCGAGGTGACGCTCCACGTGGGCTACGGCACCTTCGAGCCTGTCCGCGTGGACGATCTGCGCGAGCATCAGGTGGCTGCAGAACGGTACTCCATCAGCACTGCCGCCGCCGACACGATCAACGCTGCTCGCGCCGCTGGCGGACGCGTCATCGCGGTGGGCACCACCTCGACGCGCACGCTGGAGACGGCAGCCACCGCCAAGGGCATCATCCAAGCAGGCCAAGGCGAAACATCGCTGACGATCACGCCCGGCTACCGCTTCCGCGCCATCGACGGACTGCTGACGAACTTCCACTTGCCGCAGTCGTCGCTTCTCGTCCTGGTGGGCACGTTTGGCGGACAGGCGTTTGTGCTAGACGCGTACCGTCACGCCGTGAAGGCTGGCTATCGCTTCTACAGCTACGGCGACTGCATGCTGCTGCTCTGATTGACCTACTTGCGCGGCTTCGTACGGCGCGTGGCGGTAGCCGTGAGCGGGTCTTCGGGCCAGTAGTGCTTGCTGTAGCGGCCGCGCAGATCCTTGCGCACGTCGAAGTAGGTGGTGGCCCAGAAGCTGGCGAGGTCTTGCGTCACTTGCACCGGGCGGCGGGCGGGTGAGAGCAAGTGAATGGTGAGGGGCACGCGGCCGCCTGCGATGCGCGGTGTCTCCAGCAGGCCAAACACCTCTTGCAGCCGCACGGCGAGCACGGGCGCGTCAGGGTCGCTGTAGTCGAGGCGGATGCGGGAGCCGCTGGGCACCTGCACGTGCGTGGGCGCCTCGCGGTCGAGGGCTTGGCGCTGCGGCCACGGAAGCAGCGCGTGGAGGATGCTGGTGAGGTCAAGGCGCCTAAGATCGTCGCGGCGCTTGTGGCTGGGCGTGAGGTACGGGCCGAGCCAGTCGCCGAGGGTGGCGAGCAGGGCGTCGTCGGTGAGATCTGGCCAGCCAGCAGGGTCGTGGCGGTGGAGGAACTGCACGCGCTGGCGCCACGCGGTGAGGTCGCGCGTCCACGGGAGCACGCCCAGGCCCATCTGGCGGATGCCGTCGAGCAGGGCTTCGCGCACGGCATCGGGGCTGGGTTTGGCGAGCGGGGCGGTGTGGAGCACGAGGGCGCCGAGGGTGGTGGAGCGCTCAGCCGTCACGCGCTCGGCAGCGGCGTCCCACGTAACCATATCCTGCGTTTCGATGGCATCGGCGAAGTGGGTGGTAAGATCATCAAGGGTGAGCGGGGCGGCGAGAAAGACGCGGCCCAGGTGGCGCTCGCCATCGAGGTGGGCGGCCACGAGGTAGTCGGCGGAGGCGAGGAGCGGCGCATCGCGGAGGACGACGCGGTGGCCGGTGCGTAGGCGGAACCGCCCCTCGGCCTCGCGCTGCCCAATGCGGTCGGGGTAAGCGAAGGCAAGCAGCAGCCCTGCGAGGTTGGCGTCGTAGTCGGGCTGCTCGTGGAGGCGTAGGCGGCGCTGCCACTGCTTCGAGAGGTCGAGCGCCTGCCGCACGGCGCGGCGGTCCACCTGCAACCCGTGATGCTGCTGGCGGCGGGTGCCTGCGCGGTGCTGCTGGAGCACGTCGAGGCGGAGGCGTATGTCGGGGTCAGCGGGGCCGTGGGGGTTGCGCAGCACGTCACGCTCGCTCACCAGCGCGGCCACGTCGCAGGCGAGCGTGCCCAGGCCGAGTGCTTCGCCGCGAAGTAGCAGGTGCGCCAGCCGGGGATGCGCGCCCAGCCGCACCATTTGCCGACCGTGTGCGGTGATGCGCCCCTCGGTATCGAGGGCGCCGAGTTGGGTGAGCAGTTCGTTGGCCTGCGCCAGCGCGGCCTCGGGCGGTGGGTCCAGCCAAGCGAGATCATCGGCATCCGTCCCCCACTGCGCCAGTTCCAGCGCAAGCGGCGCGAGGTCGGCTTGCAGCAGCTCGGGCGAGGGATGCCCCGGGCGGTGCGCGTGGTCATACGCGGGCCAGAGGCGGTAGCACACACCCGGCCCCAGGCGTCCGGCACGGCCACGGCGCTGGTCGGCGGAGGCCTGGCTGTTGGCGCCCGTGACGAGCCGCGTCATGCCCGTGGCGGGGGCGAACTCGGGACCGCGCACCAGCCCGCTGTCGATGACGACGCGTACGCCCTCAATGGTCAGGCTGGTCTCGGCAATCGAGGTGGCAAGCACAACCTTCCGCTCGCCTGCCGGACTCGGCGCCAGGGCAGCCCGCTGCATCGCCTGGGTGAGCTGGCCAAAGAGCGGGTACACCTGCACGGTGCTCGGCAACGTTGCCGGATCCAGGCGGTCGGCGGTGCGGCGGATCTCACCTGCGCCTGGGAGAAACACCAGCACATCGCCCGGCTCCTCGTGCAGCGCTCGGCGAACTGCACGCGCCACGGCGTCTTCGATCCGCCCCTCCACGCGGCTGTCGGCGTAGCGCGTCTCTATGGGGTACTGCTGGCCCTCGCTCGTGATGAGTGGCGCGTCGTCGAGCAGCGTAGCGATCCGCTCGCCATCCAGCGTCGCCGACATCACCAGGAGCCGCAGGTCGTCGCGAAACACCTGCTGTGCTTCCAGGCAGAGCGCGAGTCCGAGGTCGGCGTGGAGGCTGCGCTCGTGGAACTCGTCGAAGATGACCAGCCCGACGCCCTCCAGCGCGGGATCGGCCTGCACCATGCGCGTGAGGATGCCTTCGGTGATGACCTCGATGCGTGTCGTGCGGCTCACCTTACGCTCGAACCGAATGCGATACCCGACGGTGTCGCCGACGTTTTCGCCCAGCAGCTCCGCCATACGCTGCGCCGCGGCGTGCGCCGCCAGCCGACGCGGTTCCAGTACGAGGATACGCTGCCCCGCTAGCCAGCCGGCCTCCAACAGCGCCAGCGGCACCTTTGTCGTCTTCCCTGCCCCCGGCGGCGCCTGCAACACCGCCCGCGTCCCTGCCGAGAGTGCGGCAGTCAGTTCGGGCAGGACGGCGTCGATGGGCAGGGCGTGCATGGATGAGGAGTCCCGTCAGACAGGCCATGCACAATCTCCAGCGCTGCCCTCCGTTCCCACTATTCTACGTCTACGGTGAGCGAGTCACGGTAAGCCGCGGCCTGACGAGGTTGGTTTTTTGCATCGTACAACGCGGCTAGCTGCTCGTAGGCGCGTTGGGTGTTCGCACCGTCCACGCCATTCTGGCTCCGAAACGTGTGTACAGCAGCCGTGAGTAGCGGTTCGGCCTCATTGGTCTGGTCCATACGCAGCAAGCTGACGCCTAATTCTAACTGTGCCTCGGCCACGAGCGGACTGTCGGCATCCACATGGTCCAGCCGCAGTTGCAGTGCTTGACGCAGCAGCGGCTCCGCTTCGGCAGGTTGTCCTTCGCGCAAGTGAATGCGGCCCAGCCCCACCACCGGATATGCCATCATCGGATGCCCGTCCGGTAACACGTCCTCGAACGTCGCCACGGCCCTGTCGTAGGCGGCTCGGGCCCCTGCGTTGTCGGCCATCTCGAAGAGCATATCGCCGTAGTTGTTGGCAAACGCGCCGTGTAGGTAGTGCGGTGCAGGCAGCAGGCGCGAGAGGGTGGCTTGCGCATCTTGCATTAGCACCTCCGCTGTGGCATAATCGTCGAGCGCCGTATGCGCGTTGGCGAGATTCAGCGTCAGGATGGCCACGTCAATGCTCTCCTCCCCGTTCAGAGCGACCTCGATGTCAAGGCTGCGCTGTTTGTACCGCAAGGCGGCCTCGTAATCGCCCAAATCTTGATAGACCATGCCGAGGTTGCCAACCGTCACTCCAACAGCGCTGTGTGTTGGCCCTAGCAACCGCTCCGAGATCGAGATCGACGCTTCTAGCACCTCAGCCGCTTCCTGATTGCGGCCGAGGTCGTTGAGCGCTGCGCCCAGGTTGCTCATGGTGTTCGCGATGCGCAGACGGAGGCTATCGGGGTAGAGTTGAAGTCCGACGTCAATGCCTGCTCGGAGCGTAGCCGCGGACGCGGCGTAGTCGCCCCCCTGCCCCTGGGCCGCACCCAGGTTTTCGTAGATGGCGAGCCACGTGTCATCGGGCGTGTCATCGGTACGGCGGATCATGGCGAGCGCTTCTCCCAGGTGCGCGGTCGCCTGCTCAGCGTTGCCCATCAGCCGCTGGCCGAGGCCGAGGTACATCAGCCCAATCGACGTCTCGCGATGCTCTGCCCCGTACATAGCTAACCGTCTTTCATGCGCCACGTGATACAGCGAATCGCCCGGCACGTAGTCGCCTTGTGCAATGCGGAGGTTGCCCAACATCGTCAGCGCATCCACGGCCCGGTCCTGCTGATCGGCAGGCAAGCCCTCGTACAAGCGGAGGGCCTGCTGCAGCGCCGAGTCCGACTCGGCATATTGATCGAGTTCGTATTGGATCGTGCCGATGGCGGTGAGCAGGCGCGCTTGCATGGCAGGCTGATCGGCTAAGTTCAACGCGATGCGTTCCTGGCCGCGCTGCATCAGATCGATCGCAGTCAGCGTGTCGCCGCGCGCTTCTTCGGGGTCGTTGCCTTTGAACAGGTTGATGAGAAACGCCGTGACTTCTTCCGAGGCATCGCGCTCCTGCTCGGCCTCGGCTAGCGCCGCCGCCGTCGCCCGCTGCTGCAGCGCGATCGTGACTGTGCTGGTGATTAAGAGCAGTGCCACACCCGCCGCCACCGCCACGCCCGCGCGGTGCCGACGCACAAACTTGCCGACGCGGTACCCCACCGAGGCTGCGCGCGCCTCCACGGGCAAGCCCGCCAAGTGCCGCCGCACATCCTCGCCCAACTGATCCGCCGTGCCGTACCGACGCTCACTCTCCTTCGACAGCGCCTTCAAGATGATGTTGTCCACGTCGCCTGCCAGACGTCGGCTGAGGCGTCCCGTATCCACGCCCTGCCCCGACGCCGTCTCGGTCGAGGCCACCACCGTGCTGGGGCGCGTCGGCTCCTCCTCCAAGATCACGCGCGCCACCTCGGCCTGGACACGGCTATCGATCTTGAATGGACGCACGCCCGTCAGCAGTTCGTACAACAGCACGCCCAGTTGGTAGACGTCCGTCGCCGTCGTCACCGCCTCGCCGCGCACCTGCTCCGGCGCGGCGTACGCGGGCGTCAGCCGCTGCTGCCCCGTCACCGTGCGCGTCATCATCGCCTCGCTGCCGTCGTCGTCCAGCAAGCGCGCGATGCCGAAGTCGAGCAGCTTCACCTCGCCCGCCTCGGTCACCAGAATGTTGGACGGCTTGAGGTCGCGGTGGATGACGAGGTTCTGGTGGGCGTGCTGCACGGCCTGACACACGGTGCGGAAGAGCGCCAGCCGTGCATCCGTGTCGAGGCCTTTCCGCGAGGCGTAGGCGGTGATCGACTCGCCCTCCACGTACTCCATCACGAAGTACGGCTGCCCCCCGTCCGTCATGCCGCCATCGAGCAACGCAGCGATGTTCGGATGCTTGAGCCCGGCCAGGATCTGGCGTTCGTAGCGAAAGCGGCGCAGCACATCGTCGGTGTCGAGGCCGCGGCGGATGAGCTTGAGCGCCACCGTCTGCTCGAACTGCCCGTCGTCGCGGCGGGCGAGGAAGACGGTACCCATGCCGCCACGTCCCAACGGCTCGACGAGGCGGTACGGCCCAACGCGCTCGGGGTGTTCGGCTACCGTGAGGGCAACGGGCAACAGTTCCCCTGCCACGTCGCCCACATGGTTGCCGAGGCGGTCGGTAGCTTCGCCCTGTGCCTCGAGTAGGGCGAGGGCTTCGCGGGCCAGATCGCTGTCGATGGCGTGCTCGCGGAGATAGGCCGTGCGCTCCTCTGGGGTGAGGTCGAGCAACGCGTCGAGGAGCGCGTCCAGGCGCTCCCAATCGTGGGGGGGCATAACGGTGGTGGACTAGCTGGTGGAGGAAGGTGGGGCAGCCAACGTGGAGTCGCGATAGACCTGCGCGCGCTCTGGTTGGCCGAGCGCATCGTACGTCTCGACGAGCAGTTCCACAATGAGCTGCGTCTCGGTGTTCGCGTTGCCCATGCTGGCCTCGAATAAATCATAGGCACGCGTCAAGTACGGTTCGGCGGCATCAAGATCGCCCGCATCGCGCAGGCAGCGGCCCATGCGCCCGTAGGTGCGGGCGGCGCGGTGGTTCTCCTCGGGATAGGCCTCACGGAAGCCTGCGAGCGCGCGTTCGAGCCATGCCATCCCCTGCTCGTAATCCGCGTTCTGGCAGTGCAGCGAGCCGATGTTGTGGCTGCGGATGGAGCGCGAGCCAAGACCGACACCGCTACGCAGCTCCGCTTCGTAAATATCAGTCATTAGCTGGATACCGCGTGGTAGATCGCCCATATTCTCCCCGTAAAGCAGGGCCAGATTGCTTTTCGAGACCAGCGTGGACGGGTGTTCCGCCCCGAGCAGTTGCTCGCGTAAAGCGATGGCAGCCAGATAGGCGGCCTCCGCCTCATCGTTGCGTTCTAGATCGTCCAACACGCCGCCCAGCGCGTTATGCAGGTAGCTGACGTTGATGTGCTCCGGCCCGTACACCTCCACCATGCCCGCACGCACCTCGCGGTAGATCTGCTCAACCTCCTCCAGCCGATCGCCCTGCTCGTAGACAAGGTGAGCTAGGTTGTAGCGGCCGATGAGCACATCGGGATGCCGCGGCCCTTCCTGGCGTTCGGCGTACGCCAGCTGATCCCTAAACGCCAGTTCCGCTGCCTTCCACTCGCCCAGCTGGACATGACTGCTGCCGAGCGCCGAAGCCGCCAACGAAAGCTCATCGGCGAAGGCCGCCGAATCGGCTAACCAGATGCGCTGCGCTGCCTTGTTCAGCGGGATCGCTTCCTGATACGCCAGGTTTTTGAGCTGGATTTGCCCCCGCAGGTAAGGCACAAAGCCCTCGTACTCCACGGAGGGGGCTCGGGCCAGCAGCGACTCGCTCGCCGTAATCGCCGAGTCGGCCCGTTCAAATTCGCCTTTCTCGATGAGCGCCACGGCGTAGTTTTGGAGCAGCGAGACGTACGGCAGCGGCTCCCCCTCGGCGCGGCCAGCATGCTGCCTCACCGCATCGCCTAGCAGTTGGATCGCGGTGTCGTACTCGCCCAGATCGTGGTAGACCTCGGCGAGTACCTCAGTCATCGCCACTTGGAGAGCCGGTTGATCGGCCAGTTCGCCCTCGACCTGCTGCACGCCTGCGTCGAGGAGTTGCCGGGCGGTCAGTTCGAGGCCGAGGTTTTCTTCGGGGTTGGCCGCGTCGAAGACACTGACCAGCAGATCGGTCACCTCCTCCGCCCTATCACGCTCGTCCTCGGCTTGCATCAACGCCTGCGACGTGGCCCGCTGCTGCACCAGCGTTACGGCCACTATCGTGAGCAGCATGGCGACCAGGGCCGCTGCCACAGCGACGCCCGCCCGGTGGCGCCTGACGAACTTCGCCACCCGGTACCCGACCGACGCCGGGCGCGCCTCCACGGGCAGTCCGGCCAGGTGGCGCTCCACCTCTTCGCTCAACTGATCGGCGGTGCCGTAGCGGCGAGGCACCTCTTTGGCGAGCGCCTTCAGCACGATGTTGTCTAGGTCGCCAGCCAGCCGCCGGCGCAGCCGATCGGCGCTCACGCCGCCACGCTCGGCAGCTGCCTCTGCGGTTGATACAGCCGTGCTCGGGCGCGTGGGCTCCTCCTCCAAGATCACCCGCGCCATCTCCAGCTCGGCTTTCCGCTTCAGCGCATACGGGCGCACGCCTGTCAGCAGTTCGTAGAGCAACACGCCGAGTTGGTACACATCCGTAGCCGTGGTGGGCAGCTCGCCGCGCACCTGCTCGGGCGCCGCGTACTCGGGCGTCATCACGCGCTGCCCGGTCCGCGTCACTGGCGCCTCGGTCCAGCCGTCGCGGCCGTCGTCGTCGAGTAGCCGCGCGATGCCGAAGTCGAGCAACTTGACGATGCCGTCCTGGGTCACCAGGATGTTGGACGGTTTGAGGTCGCGGTGGATGACGAGGTTCTGGTGCGCGTGCTGTACGGCCTCGCAGACGGTGCGGAAGAGCCGGAGCCGCGCGTCGGTGCTCAGGCTGTGGCGGTCGGCATACGCGGTGATGGGCTCGCCCTCCACGTACTCCATCGCGAAGTACGGCCGCCCGTCGTCGCTGACGCCACCGCCCAGCAGCGCGGCGATGTTGGGGTGTTGGAGCGCGGCCAGGATCTGCCGCTCATACCGGAAGCGGCGCAGGATATCGTCGGTGTCGAGGCCGCGGCGGATGAGCTTGAGCGCCACCGTCTGCTCGAACTGCCCGTCGTCCCGGTGCGCGAGGTAGACGGTGCCCATGCCCCCGCGCCCGAGCGTCCGGGCGATGCGGTAGGGGCCTGCCCGCGGCGGCGCTTGTTCGGTCTGGTCGAGGTGATCGTCCAAGGCGGCCTCGGCCAGCTCACCGGCAAAACTGGCGACGTGTTCGCCCAGGCGAGCCTCGGCGGCCTCCTCGGCGGCAAGCAGGCCCAAGGCTTCAGCATACAGCTCGGGCGAGACGGCGTGCGTCTGCAGGTAGGCGTGGCGCTGCTCCGGCGTGAGGTCGAGCAACGCGTCGAGCAACGTGTCGAGCTGGTGCCAGCGTTCGGCGTCCATGGGCATAACCGGGTTGTGGAGTGAAGGTCGGCTACTGATGGACTCGCAGAAGCCGGGACCTACGGGCCACTGTTCATGACATGTCGGTCAGTTCGCGGTGGAGCCAGAGGCGCGCCTTCTGCCAATCGCGCTTGACCGTGCGCGCCGAGGAGCCCAACGCATCGGCGGTTTCTTCGACCGAGAGGCCGCCGAAGTAGCGGCACTCGACCACGCGGGCGAGGCGTTCGCTCATCTTGCCCAGCCGCTCCAGCGCCTCATCCAGCGCCAGCAGCTCTTCGGCCTGCTCGTCGATGGCGATCTGGGTACCGTCGAGCGTCTGGTGGGCTACGCCGCCGCCGCGTTTTTCCGCCTTGCGCCGCCGTGCATAGTCGATGAGCACGAAGCGCATGGCCCGCGACGCGAGCGCCATAAAGTGGCCGCGGTCGCGCACGTTGATCTGCGTCTGGTCGACGAGGCGCAGGTAGGCTTCGTGGACGAGCGCAGTGGTGTTGAGGGTGGGGCTGCTCTTGCGGTGTCGCTGCGCTAGGCGCCGCATCTCATCGTAGAGCAGCGGCAGCACCTCGTGCATGAGCTGGTCGGGCGTCTCGCGGTGGGCGATGAGTAGCGCCGTCACATCGGGTGAGCCAGTCATATGCTAGGAGTACGGGAGGCGGGAACTTGAGGAAATCATACGGCAGCGCCCCCTCTGATTCAACTTTTTTCACGGCACGTGGCCCCGCCCGCGCGACCGCTCCGAGGTACAGAGCAGAGGCCACGTTCACCCGCCTCGCTGAACTCGTTTCACGCTCCTTGACGTCCTGCTATGTCCCGCTACGCTATGCTCGTAGTGCTCGTCTGCTTCGCGCTGACGGGCACGCCCCTATTCGCTCAACTCAACGGCACCTACACCATCAACAACACCGGCACTGGATCCGCCGACTATACTACGTTCGCCGACGCCATCAACGACTTAGTCGCCAACGGTGCCTCGGGCGAGGTTATCTTCAACGTGAAGGGCATCTACGAGGAGTACATAAACATCCCAGCTTACCCCGTGACGGCCTCCTTTGATGTGAACTTGCATAATGTCATTTTCCGCGGGGAAGGCATCGCACCGGAGGGCGCGGGACAAACCACGCTGGACAAGACGGTCGTCCATCGGCCTACCACAGGCAGCGTACCCAGCCCACTGGTTTTCATCAGTGGCGCGACGAATGTCCGCTTCGAGGACATGTTCTTGCGTGGCCTCTACGGTCCCAGCGCGGGCACGGGCGCTGGCCTCCCTACGCCCAACGGTCCGGTGGTTCAGCTCTTTGGCAGCCCATCCTCCAACACGGCTCACATCACCCTAGATCGTGTGAAGACCTTTGGCCTCAACGAGGGGCTACTCATTGACCAGGTGCCTGTAGATCAGGTCACCGTGCGCAACTCCGTGCTGTTCGGCCAAGCCCCTATCCGCGTGAGCGGGCCGTCGAGCTTGAACGCCAACGGCCTAAAGATCCACGACAACAACATCTCGACGGGGACGGTTAACACGCTGGTGGACGTGGCGAACTACAACAACGTCGAGATCTACGGCAACACGATGCTTGGCCTCGATGTAGGCATCGATCTGGACGGCGCCGACCAGAACGTGCGGATCTACAACAACACCATCCAGGGCGACATCGGCATCCGCATCAAGGGCGTGATCTCCTCCGGGTTCGAGGGGCTGATCGGCAACAACATGGTGCGGGGCGTCACGCGGGGCATCACGCTGGAAAACGCGGGTCGCTACGACATCGTCCACAACTCCGTCGACATCGTCGGGGCCACGTACAACGCCTGCTCCACCGATTTCAACGCCTCTGCGCGGACGCTGAACGTGGAGGGCAGCCTCTCCACCGACATCTTCGTGCGCAACAACGTGCTGCCCAACTTTGCGGGCGGCCCGGCGCTGTATGTGGATGCCGCTGTGGGCTCCAGCGTGATCGACAGCGACGGCAACAACCTCTTTACGTACGGCGAGAACGTGATCCACTACCGCGGTGCCGACTTCGAGAGCGTGGGGCTCTTTCAGGTCGATGTCGCCTCGGGCGCGCGGGAGGACGACAGCATCACGTGCAACCCGCAGTACGCAGACTCTGCCAACCAAGACCTCCACTCCGACGCCAAGTGCATGGACGGCGCCGCTGTGACCGGCTTCTCCATCTCGAACCTGCTCAACACCGACATCGACGGCGACGCGCGCGCTGCCGCCAGCGGCCCCTCAGACATCGGCGCCGATGAGTTCACCTCCACCAAGGCCGCCCCCCTGCCGCTGGGAAGCTACACCGTGGGCGGCACCAGCCCCGACTTTCCCACCTTTGCCGATGCTCTCACCGCGCTCTACGAACGTGGCATCGCGGGCCCGGTCATCTTCAACCTCGCCTCGGGCAACCATCCCCTTCCCAGCAGCGCGGCGTTCAGCTACTTCCGCCCAGTGGATGGCGCCACCGAGACCGAGACTATCACGTTCTCCGGCAACCAGACCACGCCGTCAAGCATCACCAACTTGATCCAGCTGTGCGGGCGGCTCCACATGACGTTCGAGCATATTACACGGACTACGGCGAGCAACGGCGTGGAGATGGGCCGCTTCGTGTCGGATGTGACCTTCAAGAACAGCACCTTCAACAGCTCGGGCTCAGCCATGGACGCGCACATCGGTCCCACATCCAGCGCAGGCGAGTTCGGCGCCATCGCCAAGGACATTGAGATCTCCAACAACGCATTCCTGGGGGACTTTAGGAACGCTATCCAGATCCTGCAAGGCCAAAATGTAGTCGTAGCGCAGAACACCATCACGCACAGCAACCCCAGCGCTAGCAACTTTACCACCGGCGTAGCCGTGGGCAACTTCGCTGGCCCTGCCCGCGAGGTGATGATCCTTGACAATACCATCTCGGAGGTCTCCTTAGGGATCACGCTCAGCCTTACCAGCACGGGGGCAGTTCGGCGCAACAATATCCGAACCTATAACCGTGCGCTTTCGCTGGAAGCCGACGTGAGCAGCACCGAGGTTCTGGTGCTGAACAACATGCTGCACACCTCTGAGATTGATGGCCCTGCTGCTGAACTGACCGTTTCCAATGCGCGCGTGTACCACAATACCATTCTGGTGTCGGGCAGCACCAACCTCGCTGGCCTCGCCCCACCTGGACTCAACGCCGCCCTTACCGTCAACTCGGCCACGAGCAGCTTCTTCCTGAACAACCTGTTTATCAACTTGGCCGGCGGACGTGCGGTGGACTACGGCGACCTGAACAGCAGCTTGTTTGAGAGCAACCACAACCTATTCTACGTACCGGGCACCTCGGCGCACATCGTACAGTGGGGCACGGGCGCGCAGCTGCAGCAGTTTGCCAGTTTCGCGGCGTTCCAGTCGGCGTCGGTCTCTGGAACAAACGAGGTCAACAGCCTCTCCAAAGCCATCACCTTCGTTTCTAACACCGATCTCCACCTAGCCGGGTCGAGCATTGGGGACACAAGCATCGGGGGTACCTCGACGGTGGAGAAGTTTCTGCAACGCGACATTGATGGCGAGATCCGCAGCAAGCAGCCGTATATGGGCGCCGACGAGGTGGCGTCATCCCCGCTAGCCGCTGGCGTCCTGCCCGTCGAGCTGACGTCCTTCGATGCCACCCACACCTCCGACACGATCCACCTCCACTGGACCACCGCCTCCGAAACGAACAACGCAGGCTTCGCCGTCGAGATGGCTGCCGTCACCACAGATTCCACCACCACTTGGACCGAACAAGCGTTCGTGGATGGCGCCGGGACCACGCTGGAGGCGCAGGACTACAGCCACACCCTCCCAGACCTTGACATCGGCACCTACCGCTTCCGCCTCGGCCAAGTCGACTTCGACGGCACCGTGGACTACAGCACGGAGGTCGAGGTCACGCTGGAGTTGGCCGAGGGCTATGTGCTGAGCACGGCGTATCCGAACCCGTTTAACCCACAGACGCAGTTCACGCTTCAGGTATCGCACGATCAACAGGTGGCCATTGCGGCCTATGACATCACGGGCCGTCGGGTGGCGCTGTTGCATGCGGGCACGTTGGCAGGCCAGCGTCAGCACACGTTCGCGTTCGATGCGGCGAACCTGGCGAGCGGCTTGTACCTGATCCGCGTGACGGGCGAGCGCTTCAGCGAGACGCAGCAGGTGATGCTCGTGAAGTAGGCGGATCAGCTACCTTTACACGGCGTGGCCCCGATGGGCGGCAGAATACGAGTTACGGAATACCGGATAAACCCGGCTCCCGCTCGTAGACGCCGCCCATCAGCGCTTGACTCTCATGCCTCGTCGTTACTTCGCCGTTCGCTCGCTGCTCCTACTGACCTTAGGCATGATAGGGATCCTCCCATCTGCCTTCGCACAGTTTGGGAACGGCCCTCATTTTATCAACAATACGGGCTCTGGGCCCTCCGATTATACCACCATTCAAGCCGCACTCACGGCACTGCGCAACCAGGGTGTGTCCGGGACGGCCACCCAAGTCGTCTTCGACATCACGGGTACCTACGAAGAATCGTTTAGCCTCGACAACCTCAACAACGGCAGTACCCCCGTCGTCTTCGAGGGGCAGGGCATGAATGCCACTACCATCGAGCGCCTGGGCACCAACAGCCCGTCAGGCGTGATGATTGACGTGAATAACGCGGCGAAGATCACGTTCAAGAACATCTTCCTGCGCAATGTGGCCGGAGATGCGGTGGTCCAGCTCCGAGGCACAACCACCGATGTCACGTTTCAAGGCGTGAAGTTTTTCGGGCTGAACGAAGACCTCAAGGTACTCAACGACAAAATCGATGGGATCACCGTGCAGGAGTGCCTCTTCGAAGGGCAAGATAATATTTCGATCCTTGGCAACGCCGCCAACCCTGGCCGGAATGTAGACATCCGCCTCAGCACCTTCCGCTCTAACATTTTCAAGACGGCTGTTAACATTTCCAACTACCAAGACGTGAGCATCGAGGGCAATCAGATTCTCAACGGGAGCACGGGTCTCAAACTCACCGATGTGACCCAAAACACGCTCGTGTACAACAACCTCTTTCAAAATGAGGGCATTGGAATTGACGTAACTGGTAGCCACCCCTCCAGCGATGTCGGATCGATCTTCAACAACTTTGTCCATACAGGCGATACGGGCATCAAGCTGACCAATGCTGAACGCTGGAATGTCTTTAACAACAACCTACTCGTTGACCGCTACGAGTACGCGACCTGCGCCACGCTGGCCAGTGATACGGATAAAGCCCTTCATATCACGGGGAGTAGCACCAGCAACGTCACCGTCCGGAATAACATCTTTGCCAGCAGCAGCGGCGGCTACTCGGTCTTCGTGGATGCCACTGTGCCCACCAGCGGGTTGACCACCGATTACAACAATATCTACAACTGGGGCACGCATGCCATCCATTGGTTCGGCACGGAATACGAAACACTGGGGACGTTCCTCCAAGACAGCGGTACGGGCACGGCCGAAGACAACAGCGTCAACTGCGACCCGCAATACACGAACCAAGGGGCACTCATCCATCTCGGCGTCAACTCTGACTTTCATGTCAGCGGCTCGTGCATGGACGGCACGGGCGTGTACGATGCGACCTTGTTCAGCGCGTTTGGCGCGGACAAAGATATCGATGGCGATGGGCGGCCCATTAATGGTCCTATCGATATTGGCGCCGATGAGTACACCTACACGGGCGGCGTACCGCTCAGTGGCATGGTCTCTGTGGGCAGCGGCGGCACGTTTGCGACGCTCGATGCGGCGCTTACAGCCTTGCGTACCCGTGGCATCTCAGCGTCGGTCACCATCAATTTGGCTCCGGGCACGTATACTGAGGCTGTACAAGACGGCTTCTTCTTCGGCCCCATCGACGGCGCCGACGCGACGAAGACCCTCACGTTCACCTCGGCCAACCTCGCCAACCGCGCGATCCTGTCTGACACGTCCCCGGTGCTGCTGTGCGGACGCACGTTCACCAAGCTCGAAGCGCTCGTGCTCCGCTCCTCGAACACGACGGTGACGATGCCTGGCTTCGCCTCCAAGTTCACGCTGTCAAGCAACCGATTCGAAGGCACCAACATCGTCTCGCATATCAGCACGGGCGAGGAAGGCCGGATGCAGGATGCTACCATCAACGGCAACGCGTTTACGGGCGTCTATGACGTGGGCATCGAGTCGATGCAAGCGCAAAACGTTCTGGTGGACGGCAACACGTTTACCCTCGGCACCACCCCTACCGCCTCCGACTTCTACAGCGCCATCTCCCTGCAAGGCGGCAACTTGCGGGTGAACGGGAATGATATTCAAGGCCTGATGACAGGGATCAGCGTCGTCTCAAACAGCGGCGCCGAGATCGTGGGCAACGACATCGAGACGTATGGCTCTGCGCTCGGCGTGGATCTGTCCCCCCCACCCGGTATCACCCCGCTCGTCGCCAATAACTTCGTGCACATGACAGAAAAGAGCGGCAATGCGTTTAGCGGTGTGATCGACGGCTCGGCGTTTTTCCACAACACCATCCTCACCTCGGGCCAGACCAACCTCAACAGCGTGACAGGCCCGGGCGGGGGCGCGGCCTTCCTGATGAGTTCGGCAAACAGCGGTGGCGCGGCCTTGATCCTTAACAACCTGTTCCTCAATCTAGGCGGTGGCGAAGCGGCGGAGTTCCAAGGGGTAAGCCATCAAGACTTCGTAAGCGACAACAACCTGTTCTTCATTCAGGGTGGCGGCACGAACCTCATCCGGTGGGTGACCACTATCATCCCTACACAGGTCCACTTGTTTACATCCTTGACCGACTTCCAAAACGCTGCGATAACGGGTACCCATGATTTAAACAGCGTCTCGAAGGCGGTCACATTCGTCTCGGGACAAGACCTACACCTGTCTGGTGCCAGCGTGGGCGATCAGGACCTAGGAGGCAACCCAACCGTGGAGATGTTCATGACGCGTGACATTGACGGCGAGATCCGCAGCCTCGCCCCCTATCTGGGCGCCGACGAGGTGGCGTCATCCCCGCTCGCCTCTGGCTTCCTGCCCGTCGAGCTGACGTCGTTCGACGCCACCCACACCGACAACACCATCCACCTCCACTGGACCACCGCCTCCGAAACCAACAACGCCGGCTTCGCCGTCGAGATGGCTGTCGTGACGACCGACTCCATCACCACTTGGACCGAACAAGCGTTCGTCGACGGCGCTGGGACCACACTGGAGACGCAGGCCTACAGCCACACCCTCCGCGACCTTGACATCGGCACCTACCGCTTTCGCCTCCGCCAAGTCGACTTCGACGGCACGGTGGACTACAGCCCGGAGGTCGAGGTCACGCTGGAGCTTGCTGAGGGCTATGTGTTGAGCGCAGCCTATCCGAACCCGTTCAACCCACAGACCCAGTTCAGCTTGCAGGTGGCGCAGCACCAGCAGGTTGAGATTGCCGCCTACGATGTAATGGGCCGCCGCGTGGCGCTGCTGCATACGGGTGAGCTAGCCGGGCAGCGCATACACACGTTCGCGTTCGATGCCGCTAGGCTGGCGAGCGGCTTGTACCTAATCCGGGTGGCGGGCGAGCGCTTTACGGAGACGCAGCAGGTGCTACTCGTCAAGTAAGCTCGGTGCCCTGGCGCCGAACGCGTCGTTCCACCAGACCACGCTACGCACCCACTGTGCAAACAAACACATCGCGGCCGTAGGGCGCTCGAACAACCTCAGCCTCGAAGCCAACGTCAGCGAGTAGCCGCAGCCACGTCGCCGCTGGAAACAGCCCAAGCACATGAGGGTCGTGCGCCACACGCACCGGCTGGCCCGCTTCGCGGAAGACGTAGGTGTACTCAACGCGGTAAGTGGTATCGGCGGGGTCGGGATCATAAGCCCACTCCAGGTACCGCAGGGCGCGGCCGTCGCCGTCATTCCCACCATGCGTCGTCGCAGGTGTAAAGGTCTCAGCAGTGTGATCTGGGGCGAACAAGGCAACGCCGCCAGGGGCGCAGTGTACATGCGCTGTGGTTAATGCCTGACGCAGGTCATCTTCGGTGCGCATGTACTCAATGGCGTCGTAGATCAACACAGCGTCAAACACCCGGTCGAGGCGCAGCGTGCGCATGTCCCCCACCTTGTGCGTGCAGTTTGGGTTGACCGCTCGGCTGACCTCGACCATCCGAGGCGACAAGTCGGTGAGTACCGTCTGGGCAACGTGGGTTTTGAGGTGGAACGCCAGGCTGCCGCCGCCTGCGCCCAGTTCCAGCAAGGAAGCCTCGGCGGGAAGCCGCGCACCCGCAAGCTGCTTGGCGAAGAAAGCGGCATCGTCTAGGTAATCGCTCGGCGGCGATAGCAGAGGCCACCAGTGCGCGAGTTCATCGTAGAGCTTTTCCATCACGTCACCAGTTTCGCGTGAGGGGTCTCAACACGATGGGTACGGCTAAGATT
>JBCDJT010000036.1:0-41052 GCA_038747545.1 Bacteroidota bacterium | reverse complement strand
TGAGTAGGCGGCGTCCACGGCATGGCGCAGTTCCGCGCCTGCCAGCTCTGGAAACAAGCCGGCCCCGGCTGGCGGCACCACGCCGGCCATGCCCACGACCACCTCATCGAAGCTCCCTGTGGCGCCATCGGTGACGCGTATGACGAACCGTTCAACGCCAACCGCGGTGGGCGTGTAGGTAAGCCGCGCGGCGCCGTCGCCTGTGGCTTCGAGGGTGGCGGTTGGCGGCCCATCCACCATGCTGAAGGCGAGGTCATCCTCCTGATCATCCTCGGCCCGGAAGTCCAGCGTTTGCGTGACGCCTACGTCGGCCTTCGCTCCGCGCCTGAACTCGGTAAACCGCGGTGCGGAGTTGCCCCCCTCGGCGATGACGTCAAGCGTAGCGCTGGTAAGGGCAAAGGTCTGGGCATCGGCAGCCCGGATGACGACCTCAACGCCCACGCCGATGTCAGCAGAGCCCGGGGTCCACGTGTACCGCCCCGTAGTCGCGTCCACGGCGCCTGGTCCGCTGAAGATCGAGTACGTTACGGTGTCGCCGTCGGGATCTGTGGCGACATAGTCGAACGTGAATTCCGCATTTGCAATAACGGATCGATCCGTGAGCACGGTGTTGAACACAGGCGCTCGGTTGGTGCCCGCATCGGTGACCGTGAAGCCTTGCACGAAGGCCTGCGGCGTGCTGTCGCTTCCCTGCCAATGGTCAGGGTTGCCGATAGCTGCCAACAGCTCGGTTCGGGTGCCCGTCGTAGGCCCGTTGTAGGCGACGTTGTCGAACTCCGTCACTGCCACCGCAGTCGTTCCATTCACGAGCCCCGCCGGGAGCGCGGAGGTATTCGCGTTGGTAGCGGATTGCTGCCATGTAGCTTGGCCGCTGGCGTTGAGCGCATAGATAAATACTGGCGCGGCGGCGCTGCCCGTGTAGGCTAGGATTTGGTCGCCAGAGGTAGCAAAGGCCATGTCTGCTGGCATACTCACATCGACGAGAGCGCCAGCGGCCAACCCTGTTGCGGGAACGGTGTAGCTGAAGATGCCCTCGTTGGCTCGGAAGGTGCCGTCGGCGCGCCAGCCGTTGTCGGTGAAGTGAATGGTCGTCCCGGCACTCAGCGGCGTCAATGCGACAAACGCGAAGCGGTCGGGATTGTCGGCGTTCATGCCAATGATGGCAAGGTCGCCCGGAGACTGTGCCCAAGCAGATGACGTAAGCAACAGCAGCGCAAGGAGGAGGAGCGTTCGCATAGACGGCCGGAGATGGTAGACAGCTGAGCCGAAGATAGGTGACGCGCCAACGCGAAACCGCTAGGCTCCGCACACTGCCGTTTACCTCCCCGATTCGCTCTTCGTGCCCATGCAAGAGCGATGGCAGATCCATCAAGGTTCGTTTGCGTTGTTACGCCCTCCGAACACTGCAGCGCGAACCTACTGCGCCCCCACAAGGTTAGACCGACTATGCCTCCATAGCTCAATTGGTAGAGCATCTGACTCTTAATCAGAGGGTTCTAGGTTCGAGTCCTAGTGGGGGTACACCGAGGCCCTGCACGTCGTTGATGTGCAGGGCCTTTGCCGTTTAAGGGTACACCATAGGTACATCAATGTCCGCTTTTTCTCTTCCAGCGGCTGTACCATGTAGCAACGCCCTCAGCACCACGAGGGCACCAGGGGCGTCTAGCGGGCACCACCCCTCCGCGTGATCCAAGCTGCGCCACGGCTAGCGCCTCAGCGGCTGAGGTTACGAAATCGTCATTACTCGCTCGGCACTGGCCCCAAGCCACACCTGCGCTGTAGCTTGGGTCAACCCTACGTTTTTCCGGTCTGACCGATGCGGCATCTCCTCATCTTCCTCGCCTTGCTCGTGTTCGCGTATCCTGTTGCCCTGGCGCAGCCGTCGGCGACAGGCGTCGTCTTTCATGATATGGACGGCGACGGCATCCGTGATGACGGTGAGCCCGGTATTGCCGAGGTGGCCGTGTCGAACGGGGTCGAGGTGGTGCGGACAGCCAGCGACGGGCGGTATACGCTGCCCGCGTCCGACGACATGATCGTGTTCGTCATCAAGCCGCGGCACTGGCAACAACCCACTACGGCGCTGAACCTGCCGCAGTTCTACTACATCCACAAGCCCAACGGCTCGCCGGAGCTTGACTTCGCAGGCGTAGCACCGACAGGGCCGCTGCCCGCCAGCATCGACTTCCCGCTCTACCCGCACCCCGAGGCCGACGCCTTCCGCGCCATTGTCTTCGGCGATCCGCAGCCGTACACGATCGAGCAGGTAGACTACCTCGCCAACGACATCATCAAAGAGCTCATCGGCGTCGAAAACGTTGCGTTCGGCATCACGATGGGCGACATCGTGGGCGACGACCTCGACTTGTACCAGCCCATCAACGAAGCGATTTCGGCCATCGGCGTGCCGTGGTACAACGTGTATGGCAACCACGACATGAACTTCGACGCCACTGCCGACACGCTGGCCGACGAGACGTTCGAGCGTGTCTATGGGCCGCCGACCTATGCGTTCCAGGTGGGCCGGGCGCACTTTATCGTGCTCGATGACGTCATCTACCCCTCAAGCCTGGGCGGGCGGCGCTACATGGGGGGCTTTCGCGATGACCAGCTGGCCTTTGTGGAAAACTACCTGGCGCACGTACCCCACGATCACCTCGTGGTCTTCAACATGCACATTCCCATCGAGTACGACGGCCCCACGTTCCGCCACGCTGACCGCGATCGGCTGTTCGCACTGCTCGCCGATCACCCCCACACGCTCTCGATCTCTGCCCATACGCACATGCAACGGCATCTCTACTTCGATGCCTCCACGGGCTGGGCGCAGGCCGATACGGAGCATCACCACTACAACGTGGGCACCACGTCGGGGAGCTGGTGGAGCGGCATCAAGGCCGAGACCGACATTCCGCACACGATGATGCGCGACGGGACGCCCAACGGCTATGCGTTCCTCAACATCGACGGCGCCGACTACACTATCGACTACAAGGTGGCAGGCCGCCCGGCGGCGTACCAGATGCACATCCACACGCCCCGGGCTGTGGCGCCTGCCGACACTGCGCTGCTCTCGGTCAACGTGTTCAACGGCGACGACCGGACGGCGGTACGCTACCGCCTCGGCGCCGATCAGCCGTGGATGCCGCTCACAAAAACCGAGGCCGTTGATCCCTACTATGATCTGCTCGCCCGGCGTTGGGAGGACTTCGAGGCCGCCGACGTAACCGCCCTGTGGGATGGCGACGCCGAGCGGCAGCTGCCGGAGTTTCCGGGCACGCGCCTGCCGCGCCGCATGCCCAGCACGCACCTTTGGCAAACGGCACTGCCGCGTGGCTTGGCGCCGGGCACTTACGTGGTTGAGATCGAGGCGACCGATGGGTTTGGCCGCATCCATCGCGATGCCCACACCTTTCGCGTCACCGCCGAGTAACTGCGCCTAGCGCGATACGGGCTCTTGCACCCGCTGTACCTTCTTCGCGGAGTAATGGCAGGACACCTCGCGATGCCCGTTGGTGCAAAACGTGCCTTTCTTCGGGCGGCAGCGGCACTGGTGCAGCGCTGCGGTCTCGGGCAACTCGCCGTTGAGAAACGGACGGGCGAGGTCTACCAGCACCCGCGGGAAAGCCGGGTCATCGTGTGGTACAGGCACGCGGTACATGGTGATGCCTTCCTCTGCGGCCTCTTCCACAAAGTCGATGTCGAGTTCGGCGAGCGTCTCGGAGTGCTCGTACATGAAGCTGATGGGCACCACCACGATGCGCTTCGCCTTGATCGTCTTGATGTGATCGGCGTTGTCGGGCTCCGTCCAAGCGATACCTCGGTTCGAATGGTTCTGGTACCCGATGGTGTACTTGACGCCGCCCAGCTGCCGGGCGACCTCGGCGCAGTGCTCCTCCACGTAGCCATCGTAGCGGCTGCCCGCATCGAGGTACTTGATCGGCGTGCCGTGCGCCGAGAAGAAGAGCAGCGTGTCTTCGTCGTTCAGGTCGAGGCCGTGCTGCGCCACGAAGTCGGCGATGTTGCGCGTGCGGATGTCTACGTACTCCTTGCGGTAGTGCCAGCCCGTGACGCCATAGAACGGCACGTCCCACTCTAAGGTGTCGAGGGCATCCTGCACAGCGTCTAGGGCCGCTACGTTGGTTGAGTAGCCACAGAGCGGAAAAACGGGGAGGCCAATCAACCGATCGACGCCCGCTTCGTGCGCCTGCGTCACGGCCTGCGCAATGGTGGGCTCGATGAAGAGCATGCCCACATACACGCGCGAGACGAAGCCCTCCTCGTTGAGGATCGCCTGGATATTCCGCCCCAGCCGCCGGGCCTGACTCGGCAGCGGTGAGCCGCCGATCTTCTTGTAGTCCTCTACGAGCGCGGGGGCGCGGCGGCGAGCTAGCTCGCGGCTGCGCGCACGGCGTGCCTCGTCGCTGGGGAAGCGCTCCAGCGGCGCGTTGTTGTAAAAGATGCGCTCCAAAAAAGGTACGACCGACTCCATGGTCGGCTTCTCGGGCTCACCGAAGTTCAGGAGCAGGACGCCTGTGCGTTCAGGGGCAGAATTCAACATAGCGCGGAGTAGTAATCGTTAGCGTTTTGTCGAGGCAGCCGAGCGGAGGGCAGCGCGGAACGCCGTTAGCGTGTGGTCAACTTCGTCGGGGCCATGTGCCGATGACATGAAGCACGCCTCAAACTGCGAGGGGGGCAGGTAGACGCCACCCGCGAGCAAGTGGCGAAAGACGCGCCCAAACAGCTCAGTGTCGGATGTGCAGGCGCTGTGCCAGTCGGTGACCACATGCTCTGTAAAATACGTACAGAACATCGTGCCCACACACGTTTGGAAGATTGGTACACCTTCGTCACGGGCTACGGCGCCGATGCCCTCTACGAGGGATTGCGTGGTATCGGCGATGCCCTGCCAGACGCCCTCCTCCTTGAGCGCGCCCAACGTCACTAGGCCCGCCGTCATAGCCAGCGGATTGCCGGAGAGCGTACCGGCTTGGTACATCGGCCCAGCAGGGGCAACGACCTCCATGATATCGCGGCGCCCGCCGTAGGCCCCCACGGGGAGGCCCCCGCCAATCACCTTGCCCAGCGCGGTGATGTCGGGCGTGATGCCGAAGCGGGTCTGGGCGCCACCAGGGTGTACGCGGAAGCCCGTCATCACCTCGTCGAAGATGAGCAAGCTGCCATGCGCCTCGGTGATCGACCGCAGGCCTTCGAGGTAGCCCGGCTGCGGCGGGATCACGCCCATGTTGCCTGTCACGGGCTCGGTGATGATGGCTGCGATCTCGCCAGGGTACTGAGCGAAGCAGGTCTGCACAGCCTCCAGGTCGTTGAACGGCAGTACGATGGTGTCAGCGACGGTGGCGGGCGGCACACCGGGCGAGTCGGGCAGGCCGAGGGTGGCCACGCCCGAGCCCGCCTGCACCAGCAGCAGGTCGGCGTGGCCGTGGTAGTGGCCTTTGAACTTGATGATCTTGTTGCGCTTCGTGTACGCCCGCGCCAACCGAATGGCGCTCATCGTGGCCTCGGTGCCCGAGTTGACAAAGCGCACCAACTCTAAGCTGGGCATGAAGGACTTCACCAGCTTGGCCAGCTCGCTCTCCAGCGGGCTCGGCGCGCCAAAGCTCGTTCCCTTCTTTGCCACCTCGGCGATGGCGTTCGTGACGGATTCTGGCGCGTGCCCCAAGATCATTGGCCCGAACGACAGCACGTAGTCGATGTAGCTGTTGCCATCCACATCCGTCATGTAGGCGCCCTGGGCGCGGTCGATGAACACGGGTTGCCCCCCGACGGCCTTGAACGCCCGGGCGGGCGAGTCCACGCCTCCGGGCAGCAAGTCAAGCGCCTCTTGGAAGAGCTCTACCGACCGCTCGATAGACCACGTGCGGCTGGGCGCATCGGGAAGTGTTGGTGATGGTGCAAGCATATCGCGGATGTCAGATTCGTGTTATGCGAGGGGTGATTGTAACGCACGAGCGCGCAAGTCTTTCCATAAAATCGACGCCCCTCGTTCGCCATCGGCAATGCAGTCGGGGATGCCCACGCCGCGATAGGCCGTGCCCGCCAGCGCAAGGCCGGGAAGGTTTTCCAACGCGGCATCGATGCGGCCCAGGCGTTCGGGATGGCCCATTACGTAGGCGGGCAGCGCACGCATCCACCGGGTGACGCGGTGGTGCAACGGTGCGCCGCGCAGCCCAAGCGTGCGGCCTAGCGCCGCAGTCACCGTGGTGATGATCTCGTCGTCTGACTGCTGGAAGCATGGCTCGTCGGCATGGCGGCCCATGAAGGCGCGGATGAGCACGTGGTCATCTGGGGCGCGCCCTGCAATCTTCGATGAGCTCCATGTACACGCCCGAATGGCTTCACCCTCGCTCGTCGGAACGAGGTAGCCGTAACCGTCGAGCGGGCGCTGCACCTGGTCGGCGCGGTAGGCCAGCGTGATGATCATGGTGGAGGTGTAGGGAATGCCGTCAAGCTCATCGGCGAGTGTGGGGCTCATGCCTCGCAGCACGTCAGCAGCGGCGAAGGCGGGCGTGGTGACGAGCACCGCGTCGGCGGTGAGTGCAGCGTCGTTGGCGCGCACGACGCGGTAGGACGCACGCTCACGCTCTACGCACAGGACGTGTTGCCCCGTTCGGACGATCTCCGAGCCGAGGCGTTCGGCTACGCGTAGCGGCAGCGTGTGCATCCCGTCGCGCATGGTCACGAAGGCGCTGGCGGATAGGGCGGGCGGGGCCGTGCGCTGCTTCGCCCGCAGCCCCTTCACGACGCTGCCGTGCGCCTGCTCCATCGCGTGGAACTGCGGAAACGTGGCGTGCAGGCTGATGGTCTCGATGTCGCCGCCGTAGATGCCGCTCAGTAGCGGATGGATGAGTTGCTGGTACGTCTCGCGTCCAAACCGACGCTTTAGGAACGCGCCCAGCGGCTCGTCGGAAGCCTCCGTGCGGCGCGGCATGAACGGCTCCAGGGCGAGGCGGAGCTTGCCCATCGGCGAGAGCAGCTTGGTACGCATCACGCCCCACGCGCTGGCGGGGAGCAGCCCGCTGAAGCCGGGCGGCAGCGGGTGCAGCTTCCCGTGACGCTGGATGTAGCTGCCCTTGAACGCGGGATTGGTGCCCTGCAGCTCATCGGCGATGCCCAGCTCCTCGCACAACGCCACACCGTGCGGCTTGCGGGCGAGGAAGATGTCGGGGCCGTGCTCGATGGTGAACCCGCCGACGCGCTCAGTGTGCAGCTTTCCGCCCACCCGTTCAGCCTGCTCCAGCACAACAACCTCAAGGTCAACACCCGCTGCCTCGGCGTGCTGCCGCAGCCTGTAGGCAGCCGTGAGCCCCGTAATTCCACCACCGACAATAACGGCGCGCATCGTCCCCTCCTCGTTCGCTCTACTTATCGCTGCGTCTGCTCATGCACATAGTCCACCAGCCGCCGCACATTGTCAACGGGCGTCTCGGGCAGGATGCCGTGGCCCACGTTGAAGATGTGCCCGGGCCGCCCTGCGGCGCGGCGCAGCACGTCGTCGGCGCGCTCGCGCAGCACGGCCCACGGCGCGTGCAGCGAGACCGGGTCGAGGTTACCCATGATGGGCCGATCCGTGCCGATCTTCTCCCACGCAGCATCGAGCGGCAGCCGGAAGTCGACGCCCACGACGTCGCTCGGCACCTCGGCGACCGATTCAAGGTGCCCGCTTGTGCCCGTGGTGAAGTTGATGACAGGCACGCCCGTCGCCTGCGCGTGCTCGACGACCATCGCCGTGTAGGGCCGCAGGTAGCGCTCATAGTCGAGCTTGCCCACGGCGCCCGCCCACGAGTCGAAGACCTGCAGCACATCGGCGCCCGCCTTCACCTGCAGCGTCAGGTACTCACTGACGACGGTGACCAGCTTGCGCATGAGCGTGTCCCACGCCTCGGGCTCGCCGTACATCAGCGCCTTCGTCTTGGCATAACTCTTCGACCCGCCCCCTTCGATGGCATAGCTCGCCAGCGTAAACGGCGCCCCCGAGAAGCCAATCAGCGGAATGCCACGCGGCGTCAGCTCTTGCTTGACCAAGCGGATCGCCCCGAGCGTCCCGGCCATGATTTCGGCCATCGTCGGCGTAGCCAGACGCTCGATATCGGCGACGGTACGGACGGGGTTGCTCAGCCGCGGGCCGACGCCCTTGATGAAGTCGAGGTCGAGCCCCATGCCCTGCAGCGGCGGCAGGATGTCGGAGAAGATGATGGCCGCGTCAAGGTCGAACGCTTCGATGGGCTGCATCGTGATCTCGGCAGCCAGCTCAGGCGAGTGGATGGCCTCCAGCATCGTGTGCTTGGCCCGGAGCGCGCGGTAGTTGGCCATGTAGCGCCCGGCCTGCCGCATCAGCCAGATGGGCGTGGCATCGCTGTGCGCACCACGGCACGCGTTCAACAAGCGGGGCGGTCGGGACGAAGTGGACATCGGCAAAAGACTACGAGCGAGGAGGTTGGATCAAACGAGTTCGGGATACACGGCGTGCTGCCAAAGGGCACGGCCCACGAAGAACGGCCCCATCTGGTCCATGAACTCGGCGGTCTGCTTCGTCTTGCGCATGTGCTGCACAATCTTGGAGAGCGGCGGCAACGCCTTGCCCACCAGCGCGACCACGAAGTCGTTGTCGTTGCGGTCGATGCCGTGGCACGCGAGGCGGATGTCGTGGCCGTGGTCGGCGCGGCCGTACGCCATGCCGATGCCGCCGTGCTCCATCAGGAGCTTGCGCTGCTCGTCGCCCGGCAGCCGCTCAAACCCGCCCTTGCGGCGCAGCGGGTACCAAACCGCCCAGGGCCACTCGGGCGTACAGGCGTGGCGAATGGGCCGGCGCAGCAGCACGTCCTCCAGGTCGGACTCGTAGCCAATCGAGTAGGTGCGGCCCGTCATCGTGTAGCCCGGCTTGAGCTCCAGCTCGCTGAACGGCGCCTGCCGCAGCAGCGGACGCACCGTGTCGATGAAGAAGTCAGGGTCCGTGTGGTAGGTCAGCAGCGCCACGCCGTACGGGTCGTTAAAGTCCTCGTACAGCACGCCGGGGATGCCCGCCGCCTCCAGCGCTGCCACGAGCGGCGCCGGATCGGTGCAGCCGCCGAAGGCCAGCAGTTGCATCATCAGCCGGGCGTCCAGCGAGATCGCCTCGCCTGTCTCGGCGCGGCCTTTCTCAGCAATCTGAATGCCTTTGGTTTTGGGTCGTTCAGCAGGGACCTTGATCGCCATAGATATCGAGTTGATGTTCAGGGTTATGCGCGCCCAGCCAGCCACTCGGCGGCGGCGCGGGCGTGATAGGTGAGGATGAGGTCGGCGCCCGCGCGCTTGAAGCCGAGCAGCGCTTCGAGCACAGCGGGTTTCTCGTCAAGCCAGCCGTTCTGCGCGGCCGCCTTGAGCATCGCGTACTCGCCGCTGACGTTGTAGGCCACGAGCGGGTGCGTCGGCAGGCGGTCGCGCAAATAGCGGATCACGTCGAGGTACGGGAGGCCGGGCTTGACCATCAGCAGGTCCGCGCCCTCGTCCACGTCCAGCTCACACTCGCGCAGCGCCTCGCGCACGTTGGCCGGGTTCATCTGGTACGTCTTCTTGTCCGTCGGGATGCCGGCTCTCTGGCGCGGCGCCGAGTCGAGCGCTTCGCGAAACGGCCCGTAAAAGCTGGATGCATACTTGACCGCGTACGACAGAATCGACACGGACGAGAAGCCCTGGCCGTCGAGGGCCGTGCGGATGGCGCGGACGCGGCCGTCCATCATGTCGGAGGGCGCAATCACGTCAGCCCCCGCCTCGGCTTGCACCACAGCGAGTTGGGTCATCGCCGCCAGTGTCGCGTCGTTATCGACGATACCGTCGCGGACGAGGCCGTCGTGCCCGTCCGACGAGAACGGGTCGAGCGCGACGTCGGTGATGACCATAAGGCCGGGGCACGCCGCCTTGACCGCGCGGATCGCACGCGGATACAGCCCGTCGGGGTTGAGCCCTTCGCTTGCGGATGCGTCCTTGAGCGCATCGGGGATGGCCGGAAAGAGCGCAATCGCTGGGATGCCGAGGGTATGGAGTTCAGTGGCCTCCCGCACTAACCCGTCTACCGACCAGCGGTACTGCCCCGGCATCGAAGTAATCGGGGTGCGCTCGTCCTCGCTTGCGGTCACAAACAGCGGCGCGATCAGGTCATCCACGCTCAGCCGATGTTCTTCCACCATGCGCCGCAGGGCAGCCGTCCGCCGCAGCCGCCGCGGGCGATGCGTGGGCGTGCTGGACGCGTTGAGGGCCGTGGGGTCGTGGAGGATGGTCATGCAGATAGCGAGTCGGAAGCAAAGAAACGGACGAGGCCGTTGAAGAGACCGTCGGTGGTGTGCGGGATGGCGATCATCGAAATGGGCCAGCCCAGGATCTGTGCTGTGGCAGCGGTGATGGGCCCGATGCACGCTGCGCGCCACGAGGGCCGCCAGGTGCGCCCGGTCTCCAACAAAGCCGTGGCCAGCCCCGTCACTGTGGAGGAACTGGTGAACGTGAACACACAGGCGTCATGATCTAACTCGGCCAGTGTCGCTTCACTCGGCATCACTGCCACGGTTTCGTAGAGCGGCACGATGGTCACGCGCGCGCCCTGAGTTTGTAACATGTTGCCCAATGTGGCACGCGCCATGGCGGCCTGCGGGAGTAACACGGATTGTCCCTGCAGGTTGCCTAGCGCTTCAGCCAGTCCCTCGGCCACGTGCTGCTCCGCAACCAGCGTTGGGGCAAGTCCGAGCGCCGCCAGCTGATCAGCCGTGGCAGGACCCACCGCAGCGATCTGCGCCCGTTCGGCGATCTGCATACGCGCTTCCGCGTCCACCACCTCGGCGAAAAACCGAGCGGCGTTTGCGCTCGTGAAGACAACCCAATCGTATGTAGCTGCTGCGGCAAAGGCGTGCTCTAGCGCAGCACGGTCGGGGGTGAGGGCAAGGCGGATCGTGGGGCAGGCGATGACGTGCGCCCCTGCAGCCGCCAAGCGTTGCGAGAAAGCATCGCGCCCGGCATCGGGACGCGTGACCACGATGCGGCGCCCAGCCAGCGGCGACGGCTCATCCATGCGCCAAGACCTCCAGTGCCCCGCCTTGGCGTGCCTCCTCGGCCAGCGCTTCGCCAAGCTCCACCGGATCGCCTCCCGCCCCCTCTACCTCAACGCGCTGGCGGCCGTCCACGGAGGCGACAAGCGCGTGCATGTGGAGCGTCCCATCGGGCTGAACGCTGGCGTAGGCTGCCAGAGGTGTCGAGCATCCAGCCTCAAGTGAGGCCAGGAAGGTGCGCTCGGCGGTCGTGGCCGCGCGGTCCTGCGGATCATCGATCTGCGCCAGCAAGGCCAGAACGGCCTCGTCGTCGGCACGGCACTGCACAGCGAGGGCGCCTTGGCCAGGCGCAGGAATCATCGCCTCGGTGGTCAGATAGGAGGCGATGGCGTCGTGCATGCCGAGGCGGGCCAAGCCAGCCGCCGCCATGATCGCCACAGTGTACTGCCCCGTCCGCACCTTCTCGACGCGTGTGGGCACGTTGCCGCGGATAGACGCAATCACCACATCGGGCCGATGGTGCAACACCTGTGCCGCCCGCCGATGGCTGCTGGTCCCAACGATGGCTCCTTCGGGCAACGCCTCCAGCGTCACCCCAGCCTCCCCCACGATCACATCGCGCACATCCGACCGTCCAAAGACGGCACCGATCGTCAGCCCGGGGACCGACGCGGTGGGGAGGTCCTTGAGCGAGTGGACCGCCAGGTCAATCCGGCGTTCGTGGAGTGCCGCTTCTAGCTCGGCGGTGAACAGCCCCTTCCCCCCGATGGCTGGTAGGGGCTTGTCGATGATGCGGTCGCCCTTGGTCGTAAACGGCACAACCTCGGACGGTCCAGCCCCGACCGCTTCAAGCCGGGCGAGGACGTGCGCCGTCTGCCACCGTGCGAGCCTCGACGTGCGTGTGCCTGCTCGTACGCTCATCAGCTATCCTCTTCAGAGTGCGAACAGCGAGCGTAGGGCCTCAGCATAAACTTCAGGATCGCCCCCTCGCGCCTCGGAGCGAAGTCGGGTGGTAGGATGATGCAGCAGTTTCTGGACCAGTGCCTGCGAGAAGCGCTGCACGTGCTGCTGCGTGGCCTCATCCATCTCGGGGCAATGCTTGAGCAGCCGTTCGAGCTCATGCCTGCGGATCTGCTCCGCCTGCCGCCGGAGGTCAGTGATGAGGGGCTGCACCTGCTGTTGTTGCTGTTGCATGGACCAACGGTCTAGTTCTTGAGCCAAGATGCGTTCGGCTTGGGGCACGGCAGCACGGCGCTTGCTGAGCGAGGAGGCTGCCTCTTCCTCCAATTGATCGATGGTGATGAGCCGCAACCCAGGCAGCGCCGCGGCCTTGGGGTCGGCATCGGGCGGTACGGCCATGTCGAGCACGACCAGGGGGCGTTCAGGGCGCTTTGCCAACGCTGCGGCCAGCATAGGCTTGTGCATCAGCACGTAGGGACAGCCTGTGGCCGTGAACACCACATCGGCTTCGGCAAGCGCCTGCGGCAAGGCAAAGATGGGTACTGCTTCGGCGTCCAAGCCGGGCGCTTGGGCCTCGGCCTTCTCGAACGTCCGGTTGATGAGGATCAGCCGCCCGATGGAGCGCGACTGTATGGCCTTCACCGCTAGGTTGCCCGTCTCGCCGAGCCCTACGATGACGACCGTTTTGCCTTCGAGCGTGCCCAGGTGCCGCTCGGCCATGCGCACCGCTACTGAGCTCACACTGACTGGATTCTTGCTGAGGTCTGTTTCCGCGCGGGCCCGCCGTCCCGCCTTGAGGGCGAACTGCGCCAGGGCACGCAACCTCGCATCAACCACGCCCGCCGCCTCGGCCTGTTGGAGTGCTTGCTTCAGCTGCCCCAGCACTTCAGCCTCGCCCAGCACGACCGAATCCAGCCCGGCAGCTACGCGGGCCATGTGCTCGGCCACACCTTCGCCGTAACACCGGAACTGGTGCGCAGCAGACTTACGCATCGGATAGCCCACCTTCTCCAACAGCCTGTCGAGCAGGTCGGCAGCCATTTCGGGCGACACGGACTCAACGGTGGCGTAAAACTCGATGCGGTTGCACGTGGCAAGTATCATGAATCCATGCACATGGGATGCATGCCGCATGCGCGCCAACAACTCGCGCTGTTGGGACGACGTGACCATGAACTGCTGCCGAACAGCTACCGGGGCGGTATGATGACTCACGCCCAAGCATACTGTATGGTACGCTACTCCTTGCTCCACGCTCCACGCCTCCGCATTAATTGGGCCTTAAAGAAAATGTCCAATCTCATCGCCTGAAAAGCTACGCATAAGTTACCAATTCTATCCAATTGCCAACAACACTTCGTCAAAACATCGCATCGGCTGGTTGCATCATCGGCCCCGAATTAAGTAGATTGATTCTAAATAGCGGAGCCAATCCCTAAACCACCCGAAACGTCATGGCTGCCGAGTGCCCATCTGCACCTGATCACCTCTTCGAAACGCTTGATGGCTTCTCATATCGCTGCCCCTGTTGCAACAGGATCGAGGTGGTGTTCAAGCACTTTGTGGTTGCGCTGAATGAGTATGACTTCGAACGTCTGCGCAAGGCAAACGATGTACTACTGGACTCTGTGGAACGCTACGGCCCCTACAGCTCTATTGACTTTCACGTGAAGGTTGAGGATCGCACACTACGGATTCCTCTCTTCCCCCTTGATGTTCTCGATCTTAAAGAGCTTCTTGACGGAACAGCAGCCATGATCGAGCTAGAAACGATCCTCGCTGCGGCTCTGTCGTAAAGCTCATTGCCGACCATTCAATAACGCTGCCGACCTACCCAGGTTCACGATACCGTTACAATGGTACGGCATACATCGTTCTATTACCACTCCGCCTGACCAATGAATAAGCTACGCTATTTGCTTTTTTTTGCAGCTCCGGCACTTCTTGCCATCGGCTGTACGTCCTCTGCCGAGGATCAACGCGCTGCCATGGAAACGTACGCTGAGATCGCCTTTGCGTCGTACGAAGACTCCTACAACGCGGCGGTTGCGTTGGATGAAGCTATCGATGCCTTTGTGTCCGCCCCCACGGCCTCTAGCCTGCAGGCAGCAAAGGATGCGTGGTTGGCCGCCCGCGAGCCGTACGGTCAGAGTGAAGCCTACCGCTTTGCCGATGGCCCCATCGACGATGCCGACGGTCCTGAAGGTCTCCTCAATGCTTGGCCCCTCGACGAAGCCTACGTCGACTATGTATTGGGTGCTCCTGATGCTGGCATCGTCAACAACGCCGATCAGTTCCCCACCATCAGTGCTGATCTGCTGGTTAGCCTCAACGAGCAAGGCGCCGAGGAAAACGTGTCTGTGGGCTACCATGCTATTGAGTTCCTGCTCTGGGGCCAGGATCTGAGCGAGACAGGCGCTGGCAACCGTCCCTTGACCGACTACACAACGGATGCCAACGCCGAGCGCCGCAAGCAGTACCTCGCAACAACATCAGACTTGCTGCTCGTTCACCTCAAACAGATGGTCGACGCCTGGGCACCCGATGCCGACAACTACCGCAGCACCTTCATGACCCTTGATCCCGAGCAAGCCCTGCGCAACATGCTTACGGGCATCGGCACGCTCAGTAAATCCGAGCTCGCTGTTGAGCGGATCTTTGTTGCTGTGGACAACCAAGACCAGGAGGATGAGCACTCTTGCTTCTCGGATAACACGCATCGGGACATCATTACCAACGCGCAAGGCATCGCCAACGTGTATCGCGGCAGCTACCAACGAACGAACGGGACCACTGTCTCTGGTACGTCGTTAGAAGACCTCGTACGCAATGCCGACAGTGCCGTGGGTGACCGCATCAGCAGCTATGTGGATGCTGCACTCACCGCGTCTAGCGCTATTCCTGTTCCCTTCGACCGCGCCATCATAAACGATCAGGACGCGGTGCTCGCCTCGGTCGACGCCCTTCAGGACCTCGGTGACTCGTTTGTGGAAGGTGCGCAGGCGCTCGGCATTGCCATCAACACCGAGCTTCCTGACTAACACTCGTGTTTGGCTTCTTTGCCAGCTCTATACGTTCGGTACACCCAAGTCGCTTTGTACACGGCTTGGGTGTACTCCGTTATGCTGTGTTGCTCCTGGTCCCTGTAGTCCTTTGGGGGGGGCTCGCATCGTGCAACAGGGCAGCCCTCCTCAGCGAGGTAGAGCCTGACGAGGAGTTCTCAGGCGGGCGGGCGACGGTATTCAACCGCAGCGTGAACGCGTTTGGCCTCCCTGCACCCGGCCTTACACGCCAAGAGGAACGCCTCTTTGGCGTAGGCAACTCGTTCTTCAACCAGAACTGGGTCCAGTCCCCTGCCTCTACTACCGCACGCGACGGCCTTGGCCCGTTCTTCAACGCACGCTCGTGCGCAGGCTGCCACTTCAAGGACGGGCGTGGTCGCGCGCCTGAGTTCGACGGCGAGTCGCCCACAGGATACTTGGTGCGTGTGAGCGTGCCCGGTGAGGTCGACGCCATCGGTGCGCCCGCGGGCGACCCCAACTATGGCAAGCAGGTACAGAACAACGCCATCTTGGACCTGCAGAAAGAAGCATCGGTGGTGCTGCGCTACGAAGAGCTACCCGGCACGTATGCCGATGGCACGCCCTACTCGCTGCGCAAACCTATCGTCTCGTTCACGGACGAAGCGTATGGCCCGCTTGACGGCTTGGCGATGTCGCCTCGTGTAGCCAATCACATGTCAGGGATGGGTTTGCTGGAGGCGGTGCCCGAATCCACACTGCGCGCCTTGGCGGACCCCGATGACCTAGACGGTGACGGCGTATCTGGGCGGTTGAACATGGTCTGGAACGCCGCCGAGGGGCGGGCAACGGTAGGCCGTTTCGGATGGAAGGCGAACCAACCTACCCTCAAGCAGCAAGTTGCGGACGCCTTTCATGGCGACATGGGCATCACCACCAGCATTTTCATGGAGGAAAACTGCACGGCCGCCGTGCCAGACTGCGCCACCCAGCCCAACGGCGGCACCCCCGAGATTGACGAAGACGACCTGGATAAGGTCGTGCTGTACTCTGCTGCACTGGCCGTACCCGCACGTCGCGACTGGGAGGCCCCCGACGTACTGCGCGGCAAGCGCTACTTCCGCGAGATCGGCTGCGAGTCATGCCACGTGTCGAAGCTAGAAACGGGACGCAGCGACATCGCAGACGTGTTCTCGTTCCAAACCATCAGGCCCTACACCGACCTGCTCCTTCACGACATGGGCGAGGGGCTGGCCGACAACCGAGCGGACTTCTTAGCCACTGGCCGTGAATGGCGGACGCCGCCGTTGTGGGGCATCGGCCTGTTTAAGACTGTCAATGGCCACACCAACTACCTCCATGATGGACGTGCGCGCAACCTAGCCGAGGCCATTCTCTGGCATGGTGGCGAAGCGGAAGCCGCGAAAGAGAAGTTTCGTCATCTTGATGCCGATGAGCGCGCGGCCATCATTGCCTTCCTCGAATCTCTCTAGCCTTATGCCCTCCTACACGATTGCTGCACGCGTTCTCTTAGCGCTACTCGTTCTTGGAGGCCTTCCTGGCTGCATCCTAGGGGATGGCACTACCCAGCGCACCACGTTGCGGCAAGCAATGCTCAATGATATCGCCAACCGCGTCATCGTACCTGCGCATAACCAAGCCGCGGCCGATGCCGAAGCGCTGGTCAGTGCGCTTGAGACCTTTGAGGCCGCCCCTACCGCGTCCACGTTGGATGATGCGCAAGCTGCTTGGTTGACCATGGCGAAAAGTTGGCGCCACGTGGCCGCGTTCAACCTGCCCGGCGCCGTCAAGCGTGGGCTCTACCACAATCGCATCAACTCGTTGCCTACGCGCCCCGACCGTCTGGAAGAAGCGGTGTTCGACGTGCGGGCCAAAGACGTCGCCTTCGTCCAGACGAAAGGCTCCACCACGCGCGGCCTCCCCGCCATCGAATACCTGATCTTTGACGCCTCGGGCGACGGTGCCGTGCTGGACAGCCTCGCCGGGCCAAACGGCGCAGCCCGGCGCGCGCTGGCGCGTGCGATTGCACAAGACGTAGCGGGGCAAAGCGCTGCCCTCGTGGAGGCATGGAGCCCGACGGGTAGCGATGCGCTCGGCACGTTCATCGCCGCAGACACCGAGGGCCGCTTTCTGCGCAGTTCGCTGAGCCGAATCGTGAACGAACTGTCGATGTTGGCCGAGGACTTGCGGTACAACCAGTTAGGTGCCCCCCTTGGCATCAGCCGCGACCCCAACGATCCGCGTAGCACCCCAGACCCGATGGCCGTAGAGGCTCCGTTTGCCACGGCCACGGTGGAGCTGCTGCGCGCCCAGGTGGACGGCATGCGAACGCTGGTCACGACGCATGACGGCGTCGGCCTCGACGACTACCTCGTTTCCCTGGATGCCGAGCTGGACGGCCAGCCGATGGGCGCGGCCTTGCTCGCCAACCTTGATGCACTCGATGCGGCCCTGGCTGCCATTCCGGGATCGATGCGTGACGCACTCGTACGCGACCCGGAAGCGGTGCAGCTCGCCTACGACGAAGCCGTCAACCTCTTACGCCTCGTCAAGACCGACGTGGCTGGCTGGCTGGGCGTCAGCATTACGTTCAGCGACAATGACGGCGACTCGTAAGGCGTGTCCACTCCCCACGGTGCGCACGCTCCAAGCCGTGCCCAAAGCTCGTTTCGATCAGCACTCACGGCACCGACAGATGGCCTGACGCTGGCGGTCTTCCGCGTCGGCTTTGGTGCGGTCATGGCCTTGAGCATGCTGCGGTTCTTGCTCCACGGTTGGGTGGAGACACTGTATGTGCTGCCCCCGTTTCGCTTCACCTACTTCGGCTTTGGCTGGGTGCCCGAGCCGCCGCCGTTAATCATCTACGCGCTGGTCGTAGGTGCTATGGTCTTCGCCGTAGGTATCGCTGTGGGGAAAGCGTACCGCTGGATGGTGCTGGGCTTCTTCCTGTGCTTCAGCTACGTAGAGCTGCTCGATGCGGCGCTCTACCTCAACCACTACTACCTGGTCAGCGCACTTTGCCTCTTGCTCTTGGTGCTGCCCCTTGATGCTGATCTGGTGCGTGGGCGCTCCACCCGTTCGGTACCACGCTGGTCCATCGTAGCGCTCCGCGTTCAGGTGGGGCTGGTGTACACCTTTGCAGGCATTGCCAAGCTCCACGCCGACTGGCTGGTAGAGGCCATGCCCCTCCGCATCTGGCTGGCAGCGCGCGGTGGCCTGCCAGTCATAGGCCCACTGCTCGACCTGGACTGGATGCCGTGGGCCATGAGTTGGGCGGGGGCGGCTTTTGACCTGAGCATCGCCTTCCTCTTGGCGTACCGCCCCACGCGCAAGGTGGCGTACGCGCTCGCGGTGCTGTTCCATGCCGCCACCTTCGTGCTCTTCAACATTGGCATCTTTCCGTGGATGATGATGCTCGTGGCACTCGTGTTCTTCGAGGCCGACGAGTTTCGCGCACTGGGGCGCCGCTTTGTCAAACCGACCGCCAGTGCTCGGATGGAGGTAGCGCCTAGCCCAATAGGCTTGCCGCGGATGGCGCCGCTCGTCGTGACGGTCCTGCTTGCCTTCCAGTTGCTCTTCCCGCTCCGGCACTGGCTGTATCCCGGCAATCGCTTGTGGACGGAAGAGGGCATGCGCTTTTCATGGCACGTGATGGTGACCGAGAAGACTGGCCACGCGGCCTTCCATGTCGCCCATCCGCCCAGCGGGCACACGTGGGTGATTCCGCCCAGCGACCTCACGCCTGCCCAAGAGCAGCAGATGTCCGTCCAGCCTGACTTCATCTGGCAATACGCTCAGCATGTGGAAGACCAGTTTATCGCATCTGGGTATGATGATGTAGAAGTGCGTGCCGAAGTGTACGTGAGCCTCAACGGACGCAGCAGCCAACCGCTCATAGATCCAACAGTAGATCTGACACAAGTGCCGCGCTCGCTCTCCACGCGTCCGTGGATTCTCCCTCATCCTCATTTTAGCCAGTAACCTCGGCCAGTTTGCAGGGCTTGGCCTTGCCTACAAGCCCAGGTGGGATGCCACGTTACGGGCCTGACAAATCTGCCTGAATCTTCTGCACAGAGGGCGTAGAATTGATGTGAAACGACAGTCCTCTATTTGGATCAAGTCTACACAGCAATATCTTCGCTGCCCTCGGCCCTCTCCCCCCGCGCAACCCAGCGCGCTGGCCGCTTCTAACCCCATCTAAGGTCCATCTCTCAAACCCACTATGACATACACACGCGTACTACCGCTGTTGACGCTAGCTTTGCTTATCCTTGTAACAGGATGTGACAGCACAGACTTCGACCCGCCCGGCATCCTCACCACGGACATCGAGGCCGAAGGTCCACGCGGGACCACTGTAGACATCCCCCTCAACCTCGAAGCCGATGCGGGCATTCAATCGCTCAGCGTTTCGGTGGACGGCGCCGCCGCCGAGGCCGTGCAGGTGCAGGCTGGCAGCGAGGAGCAAACCGTTACCTACGCCTTTGACGTCCCCGGCGACGCCATCTTAGGCACCCAATACGCGCTTGCCTTCACGCTCACCGACGAAGAAGGCGGCACATCCATGACCACGGCGACCGTTACCACCTCCAAAGTCATTGACACGCCCTCCACTTACGTGTTCACGCGCGATGGCCAGAGCACCGTCTCCTACGACGGGCAGAACGATCGCCTGGACCACCTCGAAGTGATCAAAAACTACCTGAAAACCGCCGATGGCGGCGCAGCCATCTCAGCCCAGGTCCTCATGGACATGTTCGAGAACACGGGTGACAACGGCGCAGGCAACTTCTCCTTCACGTCGGACCGCCGTCTGAGCAACAAGACGTTCGAGCCCGATGTTGAGTTTTACGAAGATCAATTCGTCCAAGCAGCGCTTGCCAGCGAAGCCGGTGCGAACGGTGTTGTGGCTGAGAACGGTCGCGCGGGCCTCATTGAGCGCGCAAGCGGGTCCACGATCTTGGTTGATGAGAACGGCCGCGAGTTCACGCAGATCATCGAGAAAGGCCTGATGGGCGCGGTGTTCTACAACCAGATCTTCAACGTCTACCTCGCCGATGGCCGCATCGGCAACGACGTGGAGAACACGGCCCTCTCGGAAGGGAAGAATTACACCGCGATGGAGCACCACTGGGATGAAGCCTTCGGGTACTTCAACCCGCCGATCGACTTCACGTCGCCGTGGCCCGCCGAGCGTCGTAGCGAAGACCGCTTCTGGAGCAACTACTCGACCACCGTGGACAACGTGGACGGTAACGGCAACCTCGGCACCAACGCGCTGCTGATGAACGCCTACCTCGAAGGGCGCGCTGCTATCGTGAACAACGACCTCGACACGAAGGACGCGCAGCGCGCGCTGCTCTACGAGTACCACGAGCTCGTCACGGCTGCCACCGCTGTACACTACATCAACGACACGCTCGCTGCGCTTGACGCTGGCGAGATCGGTGAAGCCTTCCACGTCCTCTCTGAGGCATGGGCCTTCGTGAACGCCATCCGCTACAACCCCGGCCGCGCCCTCACGCTGGACCAGATCGAGCAGATCATGGAAACGGACTTCGGCGCCGATGGCAATTTCTGGAACGTTACGCCCGCAGGCCTCAACGCCGCGAAAGCGACGCTGGTAGCAGCGTATCCTGTGATGGCCCCGGTCCAGGACGACTTGTAGGCCACTCCCTATCGTAAACGCTCATTTGCACAAGCTCCACCGGCACACCCGCCGGTGGGGCTCTGTGCCATACTCCAGGTACTCCCATGCGCTTTTCCTTCCGCACGTGCCGCTTGCTTCTCCTCCTGCTGGTCCCCTTGGTGCTCGTCTACTGTGACAGCGCAGGGGTAGATCCCGAGCCGGAGCCCCCCGAGGAGCCTGAGTTCGACCGCATGGCGATGCTAGCCAACATCGGCAACAACATCGTGGTGCCCGCCTACGTCAGCCTACAGGCGAGCATTGCCGCACTGGAGCAAGCCACCGATGCGTTTGTAGCCACCCCAAACATGGGCACATTGGCGACGGCGCAAGACGCGCTCAAGGCCACCCGTATGGCTTGGCAGGACGCCAACCTCTTCCAGTTCGGCCCTGCGGAGTCCGTCACGCTGCGCGCGGCACTCAACGCCTACCCCGTCGATGACGACCGCGTGGAGGCCAACGTCAGCACAGGCAACTATTCCTTGGGCAGCATTGCCGACGGCGCCGCTGGCGGACTCCCCACGTTGGGCTATCTCCTACACAGCACCACCATGGCCGATCTGGTGGCCTTGTACGCTACAGATGCGGATGCCGAGGGCCGCCGCGCCTACCTCCAGGACAACGTTGACTTCATAAAGGACAATGTGGACAGCGTAGTCCAACAGTGGCAAGAAACCGGCGGCAACTACATCGGGACCTTCCTAGACTCCGACCGAGCGGGCACCGATGTGGGCAGCGCGCTAGGTATGATCATCAACGCGATGAGCCTCCACTACGAGCGTTTCCTTCGTGATGGAAAGATCGGTATCCCCGCAGGTGTGCGCAGTGCAGGCATCCCGCGCCCCACAGCCACCGAGGCATTGTACGGCGGTTACTCGGCAGAATTGGCCCGCGCCAACCTTGAAGCTGTAGAACGTCTGTTTCTGGGGATCGGCTTGGACGGCACCGATGGTATTGGGCTGGATGACCAGCTCATCGCGCTCGAAGCCAACGACCTGACCGATGACATCAAGACGACACTGATGAACATCAAGGACGCGACCAATACCGTGAGCGACCCGCTCTCTGCAGACATCGAAGCCGACAGGGACCGCGCCGTCTCCGTCTTCACCGCCATGCAGCAGTTCGTCGTGCTTTTCAAAACGGACATGACCTCTGTGCTGGGCGTGAGCATCACGTACCAAGACGTCGATGGCGACTGATTCAGCACGCGTTGCGCGCCTTCGGGCCACCCTCACCGCCTCTACGTCGGTTGCGCCACTAGCCGTCTTTCGCGTAGTGTTTGGCGCGTTGATGGCGGCCAGCATCGTCCGGTTCGCTGTGAACGGCTGGATTGCCCAGCAGTACATCGAGCCGACCTTCCACTTTACATACTACGGCTTCGGGTGGGTACAACCGCTCGGAGCCGTAGGCATGTACGCCCTCTTTGCTGTGATGGGCCTCGCAGCGGTTGGGGTGATGCTGGGCCTGTACTACCGCGCTTCGGCGGTGCTCTTCTTCTTGACGTTCACCTACGTCGAACTCATCGACGTCACCAACTACCTCAACCACTACTACTTCGTCAGCATCGTCGGCTTTCTGCTGATCTGGGTGCCTGCACATCGCCAGTTCTCGCTGGATGTGCTGCGCACGCCTCAGCTGCGGGTCGCCGAAGTGCCCCGCTGGACGGTTGACATCTTCAAGCTTCAGCTCGCGCTGGTCTACGTGTTCGCTGGGCTGGCCAAGCTGAACGCCGACTGGCTGTTCGAGGCGATGCCGCTGCGCCTGTGGCTGCCTGCCAAGACGCACCTCCCCATCATCGGCCCGCTCATGGCCGAACCTGCAACAGCGTACCTTTTCAGTTGGGCTGGTGCCCTGTACGACCTGTTCATCGTGTTCTTCTTGCTGTACGCGCCCACCCGTGTGCTGGCCTATGTAGCGGTTGTCATCTTCCACGTGGCTACAGCCGTGCTCTTTCCCATCGGGATGTTTCCGTACATCATGATCGGGAGCACGCTGATCTACTTCTCGCCTGCGTTCCACGAGCGGGTGCTAGGCGCGCTCAGGCGCCTTCGCCCCTCTTCCACTTCGGGGAGCATCTCGGCTGGTGTATGGCGTCCGTCGTCGTGGACAGGCCGCCTGCTGGCGGGGCTGATGGTGGCCCACTTCACGCTGCAGCTCCTCCTGCCGCTGCGCTTCAGCCTCTACCCCGACTCGCTGTTTTGGACGGAGCAGGGCTATCGTTTTTCGTGGCGCGTCATGCTGATGGAGAAGGCGGGCTTTATCGTCTTCCATGTCCATGATCCTGCCACCAACCGCTCGTGGCAAGCCGCAAACTACGAGCACCTGACGCCCTATCAGGAGAAGCAGATGGCGACCCAGCCCGACCTCATCTTGCAGTTTGCGCATTACCTCGAAGACTACTACCAAGCCCAGGGCATCGCTGACCCCGTTATCACGGCGGAGTCATACGTCACGCTCAACGGTCGGCGCAGCCAAGCCTACCTGGATGCCACTGTTGACCTGACCGAGGTAGAGCCTGGCTTCGCACGCAAAACATGGATTCTCCCCTTCAACGACGACACGGGCAGACGCTTGGTCGGAGCGCCGTGACCATGCCTCTCGCCTTATTCTTTCTCGGCTTGCTGCTAGCAGGCTTCGGCACGCCCGCCTACGGGCAGGCCTATCAGGTGAGGGGTCAAGTCGTTGATGAGCAAGGGGTGCCGCTTGTGGGCGCCGCCGTGTTTGCGACCGAAGGTGCCCTGACAACAGCTGACGCCAACACGCTCGTCGCCGATGCCGTCGCCACTGCCCTCACAGGCCCAGCGGGGCGCTATGTCTTGGCTGATCTGCCTGCGGGCACCTACACCGTCACCGCGTTCCTCACCGGGCGGCAGCGTGTCTCGCGCGAGGTCATACTCGCTGGTGTTGATGTGACGCTCGACTTCGAGCTCGCCCCGCTGGAGGCGGCCCTGGACGAGATCACCGTTGCGGAAGCGCAGGCTGAGACGTTTGGTATCGCACGGCTCGCCTCCGTGTCTGGCGCAGCGCTCTACGATGCCAAGAAGAGCGAAGTCGTGCTGATTGACGAGCTCTCCGCTAATTTGGCGACGAACAACAGCCGTCAGGTGTACGCTAAGGTGGCGGGGCTCAACATCTGGGAGAGCGACGGCGCGGGCGTCCAGCTCGGCATCGGGGGGCGCGGGCTCAGCCCTAACCGCAGCTCCAACTTCAACACGCGCCAGAACGGCTACGACATCGCCGCGGATGCGCTGGGGTACCCCGAGAGCTACTACACCCCGCCCACGCAAGCGCTCCAGCGGATCGAGGTGGTGCGCGGCGCCGCATCGCTGCAGTACGGCACGCAGTTCGGCGGGCTGCTCAACTTTGTCTTCCGCGAAGGCGACGAGGCGCGCCCCATCGTGGTGAATGCGGTACAGTCAGGCGGCTCGTTTGGGCTGTTCAACTCGTTCAACAGCGTGGGCGGCACCGTGGGGCGCTCGCAGTACTACGGCTTCTACCAGTACAAGCGCACCGACGGGTGGCGGCCCAACGCCGGGCTCTACCAGCACACGGGCTACGTGGCCGTGCGCCACCGGGTCAACGAACGCCTGACCGTGCGCCCCGAGGCCACGGTGATGCGGTACCTCGCCCAGCAGCCCGGCGGACTCACCGATGTCCAGTTCGATACCGACCCGCGCCAGTCCAACCGCGAGCGCAACTGGTTCCGCGTGGACTGGAACCTCTTCGCGCTGACGGCAGACTACACGTTCACGCCGCGCACGGCGCTCAACACGCGCTTCTTTGGCCTGCTGGCGGGGCGCGACGCCGTCGGCAACCTCGGCCGCATCGACCGCATCGACTTCGGGCTCAACCGCGACCTGCTGCGCGACGACTTTGCCAACTGGGGCAACGAGACGCGCCTCATCCACCGCTACCCGCTGCGCGACCAGCTCTCCATCCTCCTCGTGGGCACGCGCTATTACAGCGGCTTCACCCACCGCCGCCAGGGCGACGGCACCGACGGCAGCGACGCTGATTTCGACTACCTCAACCCTACCAACCTGGAAGGCTCCGACTTCGACTTGCCTAGCCGTAACGTCTCCGTCTTTGCAGAGAACATCTTCAACCTCACGCCGCGCCTCAGCGTGACGCCCGGCGCGCGCTTCGAGTACATCCGCACCGCCACCGACGGGTACTACCGCACCATCACGCGGGACCTGGCGAACAACATCATCTTCGACGAGCGCACCGACGAGCAGCGCAGCCAAGCGCGCTCCTTCGTGTTCTTTGGCATCGGCGCGAGCTACAAGCAGAGCCCTGCGCTTGAGGTCTATGCCAACATCTCGCAGAACTACCGCGCCATCAACTTCAACGATATCCGCGTGAACGTGGGCAACCTCCGCGTGGACCCCGACATCCAAGACGAACGCGGCTTCAACGCCGACCTTGGGGCGCGCGGCGTAGTCTCGGGCTTGCTGAACTACGACCTCAGCCTGTTCTTCCTGTCCTACGACGACCGCATCGGCACCGTGCTGCGGCGCGAGCCCAACCCGGTATTCAACAACCTCGTAGACCGCGTCATCCGTTTCCGCACCAACATCGCCGACGCCGAGATTCGCGGGGTGGAGTCCTTTGCCGAGGTGGATCTGCTCCGCTGGCTGCGTCCGCAGAGCCCTCTCCGGTTCTCGGTCTACGGGAACGTGGCGTGGATCGGCGCGACCTATGCTAGCTCTGGCGAGCCTGGCATCGCGGGCAACGACGTAGAGCTCGTGCCCGAGGTCAACCTGCGGACGGGTGCCACTGTGGGCATGGGCGGCTTCACCGGGGCCTGGCAGCTCTCGTGGGTGAGCGAGCAGTTCTCGGACGCCTCCAACGCCATCCGCACGCCGACGGCCATCGAAGGCGTTATCCCTGCATACACCGTGATGGATGTCTCGCTGACCTACCGGTTCAGCCGCTACCGGATCGAAACGGGGGTCAATAACCTCACCGATGAGCGGTACTTCACGCGACGCGCCACGGGCTACCCCGGCCCAGGTATCATTCCTGCTGAGGGACGCAGCCTCTACCTCACGGCAGGCGTTCGGATCTGAGCGTTGCTGTTGTCCTCAGGCCCGCTTTTCAAAAACCAGCCGGGTCCACGTCACATCGGGTTTATTCGGCAGCAAGCTGGGCTGTGGCGGTACCTGCAGCACCGGCCGAAGCCCGAATCGCTTGGCTGTGCGGATTGTAGCCTGACCATCGGTGGGAAAGACGTGCGTGCCTACGCCAGCAGGGCCATGACGCAGCGAAAGCGCCACGACCCCGCCGGGCCTCAGCATCGTGGCGATACGTGCCAAGCTCGCCTCCTGCTCTCCTCCATCCAAGTGGTGCCACATCGCCGATGCCAGCACGAAGTCGAACCACTCACCATCGTGCCTCAAGCTTGCCAGCTCGGGTAAGGCATCGTGTACCCACTGGATACCCGGAGCATCGTATAGCCTGCGGGCTGTGGCGAGAAACGCTGGCGTAGGCTCCACGGCTACCACGGTGTGCCCCATCGCTGCCAAGACACTGGCATCCCGCCCGATGCCCGCACCTACATCAAGGATGCGGGACGGGGGCGGCGGGATGAACACGAGAAAGGCGCGATGCAACACAGCAAACGGTATGGCCTGTGTCGCTTCGGCGAAGCGCGCTACATCCATGCCGTAGCCCAACGTTCCCCTCACGACCATCGATGGCCTGGACTGCGAGTCGGCGTCTGCATGGAGCATCCGTGCCCAGTGCTATTGAGCGACCGCGCCCGTTCGGATACGCACGTTGCGCAGCGGGCGTTTAGGCGCTGTGGTTTGCACACGCGTGGGTGGTAGCTGCTCCTCGCGCTTGCGAAGTTGGACCACACACACCGCCAAGATTGTCGCCGCCATCAGCAGGCCGAGATCAATCCAGAACACAATCCAGAAGTCCTGCGCTACCGCCGTCCAGAGCCAGGTCCCCGTCACGAAGCCGTTCGCCAACACGGCCGCGGCACACAGCACCGCCGCGAGGCCCAACTGCCACCGTACGGCGCGCCTCGCCGAGCGCCCGAAGAAGGCCGCAATGATGAAAATACCCCAAGCGATGAAGAAGCCGCTTTCCTCCCAGACCTTGCGGCTAGCCATGTCGTCGGGCAGCAGTTGGGCGAGGATGAAGATGACAGGCACAGCGGCCACGAGCCCGCAGCCCACCCCGATGGTCAGTCTACCGAGGATGCGGTGCAGCAACGGCGTTGCCCGCTTGTCCTTAGGACGCCGCACCACGATCCAGAGCACATTCCCGGTGAGAATGACCACGCTGGTAGCGACGCTGAGGAAGAAGAGCAGCGCGTCCATCGGCCAGCCGCCCACGTCAGAGTAGTGCAGCTGATGCACCGCTTGGTACGTGGCGCCCAGGGCAGTGGGCGTGGCAGGCGGGTTATGCACCAGCATCTCGCCGGTGGCAGCGCGCAACGTGGCCTTGCCTTTTGTCGTGACGGTCTCGTTCACGGCGCCGTACACCGTGACGGTCCCGCCTGCATCGCCCCAGTTCTTGTACTGGAACCGTGTGAGGTAGACGCCCGCCCAGCTCTCGGGCAGCCCCGCCTGCACGGCATCGGGCAGTAGCATCGAGGCGGCTTGGCCCGTGGAATCGGCTTCGGGCGCGATGACGCCGTACTGGGCCAGTTCGCTCACCTCCGCATCCCCGCCGAAGAGATGCTCGTCGATCTGCGGCGCGAGCATGATCATCACAGCGAGGATGGCCCCCGTGATCGCGTACCCGATGGCAAACGGCAGGCCGACGAGGCCCAGCACCGTATGCACATCTGCCACCAGCGTACGTACCCGACGCTCCTTCAGGCGCACCGTGTGCCAGTCCTTGGGTAGCTTCTTCAGGTGAATCAGCAGGCCGCTAATGACCGCGAACAGCATGAAGACGGCAAACACCCCCGCCACAGCAATGCCGATCAGCGTCGGCCCCGGCAGGATGTAGCGCAGCTGAAGCAGGAAGTGCAGCTGGAAGAGTGTCAGGCTCATCCGGCTGCGTCCGCCTGGAGCCAGTTCCTCGCCCGTGGTGGAACTGATCTGCTTGATCGCGCGCCGCTCCGCCCCTTCCGGCGTGTAAATCAGGAAGGCGGCGCGGCGCTCGCCGTATGCCGGAAAGATCCGAACGTCAGAGCCCACCGCGGGCGGCTGCTCAGCGAAGAGCGGTCCCACGAGATCATCGGTGGAGTACTGTGGCGTGCCGCGCAGCGCCGGGTCGGCCCATACGTCAAGCGCGACGCGGTAAAGCGAGAACGACCCAGCGAAGAAGATGATGAACAGCACAAGGCCCATGCCCACGCCCGTTGCGGAGTGGGCGTCCCACATGAGTCGTTGGGCGCGTGGGCTCAACCCCCACCGCCGCCGCTTCGTACGAGGCGGCGGCGGTGAGGTATCGGGCGTTATGGTGGGAGGCCGTTCAGGCTGCACTGCGCGTACTAGAAGTTAAACTGCAGGTTGATGCTCAGCGCACGGCCCGGCCCGTTGCGGCGGCGGTCCGCAAAGATGGCGCCCACCTGGCGCTGCGAGATGGCTGGAATGTACGTCTCGTTGAGCAGGTTGCTGATCAGCAGCGTAAGGCGCGTATCCAGGTCACCCACTAACGATGCCGGGAAGTCGTAGTTCAAGCCAAGGTCAATCGTCTTGTACCCACGCAGGATATAGCCATCGGCACGGATGGGATCGCCTTCGTTGTCCAATTCGAACTCGCCGTTTTCATCCGAGTCGACCAAGAACGTGAACGCGCGGTAGCGATTCGACAGCGAGTATACCTCAGCCTGGAAGGAAAGGCCGGCAATGCTAGGCGGTGCATAGGAGGCGCGTAGTGTGGTCGTCAAGGGAACCGCTTCAATCGTGGAGGCCGGCTGGAACGTACCGTCGTCCTGCGGATCCACGTCCGTCTCGGTCCATGCTACGTCTACGCCAATGCGGACGCCTTCAGCCGGGGCCACTTCCACGTTAGCTTCTGCGCCGTAGTTTCGCTGAGGTGCTTGCACACGCGTGCCGAAACCGGTGGCCGCATCAAACTGAATCTGCGACGCATCTTCCGAGAAGGCATAGAAGCCGGCTAGGCCATACGCGAGGTTGTCGCCAAGCTGGCCGCGTACGCCCACATCAATGCTGTTCACGATCTGTGGAGAGACGAGCTCGCCGTCCGAGATATTGACGTCTGGAGCCACGTTGGTCACAAGGAAGGCCAGCGCCGGTAGCGAGAAGCCCTGGGCGAAGTTCGCATAGAGCGTAGTACGCGGAATCACTTCGTAGGCCACCCCAAGGTTGACCGAGAGCCCCGAATTTGAGCCCGATCCGCCCGGACGCGTTACCGAAGGCTCAACGCGGGTGAAGGTAGGAATGAAGGGCAGAATCGTGTACTCGTTGTAGTCGTAACGGAGGCCGCCCGAGAGGCGCAGATTCGGGAGCGCATCATAATCGGCTTGCAGGAATACACCACCGCTCAGCACCTCGGTGGGTGCCCCTTGATCCTGTACACCAAGCGAGGCATCAAAGCGGTTTTCTCTGTCGAACGGCTCGTCTGAAGAGATGGTTACCGGTGTGGAGTCTTCTGCCTGCTGGATATCGCCCCCAGCCGTGATCAGCAGCTCATTGTTGATTGGCCGGATGTATTCGAGGCGCCCGCCAATCTGTGTTGCGGCCGTGCTGGTCTGCCAGATTCCAGGCCACGTGTCGGGGAAGGGACCGCCATTGCGGGCGAGCAGGTTGCGGATGTCGGAGCCGCCCTGCTGGAAGTTCAGGTCGAAGTAGTACCCTTGTACACGCAAGGCCCCACCGCCTAGGTCGTTGTGCGCGTACTGCGCGTTGAACGACGTGTAGCGCTGGCTGATGGGCTGGTCGTAGATGAACGGATTATCAACAGGGATAGCCGTCCCCGCCGAGCCGTCGGGATCTGCCGTCGCATCGTCTGGATCGATACCCACGCCGAAGCTGGAGTTGTTGGGCTCGCGGTAGCTGTGGTTGAACGTGAGGCGCACCTGCTGCGTCGAGGTCAGATCGTACGAGAGCTTGGTGAACACAGCGTAGTCGTCATAGTCCGTGGTGCCAATGGGTGCGATGCGCTCGCCATCAGGCCGAAACATGCCGTTGGTGGTTTCAAACGCACCGTTGACCAGATACTTGAACTTGCCCTGCGTACCGGAGACGGTTGCCGAGGTGCGGAGGTCAACGGCGTCGCCATCAAAGAACGCGCTGTTGACCATGTAGGTACGGGAGAACAAGTTGAGGTCTACATCGAGGGGCTTTTCGCTGGCCTCTTTGGTGAAGAACTGGATCACGCCACCCGGAGCACCACCGCCATACGCCGTCGAGGCGCCGTAGAGCACTTCCACACGCTCAAGGATGGACGGGTCGATGTTACCCAACACGGCACCGCGCAATCCTTCGTTTGTCTGCAACGCCACGCCATCTAGCAAGAACAGCGGCGTGCGGCCACGCAGCGTGGCGAGAAAGACGTTGTTGCCTACTGAGGGGGGCGTGAAGTTGGGCACGAACTTGCCCAGCGTCGCCGAGAGGTCAGAGGTTTGGATGGTATAGGACTCGATGGTCTCTGCCTGAATAACGCCAACAGCACGCGGCACTTGGCCGAGATCTTCCTGGCGGCGGCTGGCCGTGACCGCGACTTCGCTGAGGCGCAGCACGTCTTCGGTGAGCCTGAAGTCTGCGCGGACTTCACCGCCCGACGGCACATTGACTGTCATCTCAGCGCGGCGGAAGCCGACCAGCGTGGCCACGAGCGTCTGCTCGCCCGCTGATACATTTTCGATGGTGAACTCCCCGTTTAAGTCGGCGGCGGCACCCAGCGTAGTGTTCTCGATGCGGATGTTTACACCTGGGAGTGCCGTTCCGTCGGCAGCGGTCACTTGGCCAACAATGGATCCCGACTGGGCGAAAACGGGTGAGATGGGGAGAGCGATATAGGCAACAGCTAGCATGAGGGCTAGCCGTGAGAGGTATCGGAGGATCATATGTAGATCGGTCATTATGAGGGAAAACAGCCTGCTGTGTATATCACACAAGGCCAGTCTTATCTAGACACAATCCAAATTATTGAGCACTCTTTCCCTTTCCTATCAATCCACAAAATCTCCGACGTATGGTTACCTGTGGATTACAGGTAGCAAAATTCCGTGAAACCGAGCAGTTGCCTGCAGCACTCCGTCAGTCGCAGGCATGCGGGCTGCCAGCCAGCGATGCTGCATGGACGTACATCTTTTTTGGTTATTCAGGCGACAGCTTTTCTCTGTGCAGCCTTTCGCTCCGTGCTACACCTCTTCTGCTTCGCGCTGCGGCGTTTCCGCCAGCGGATGAACCATAGGTACACGCCCGTGACCGGGAACGTCGCTGCCACCATGCAGACCAGGAAGACGACGATCTTCGACGGGAGCCCAAAGATACTGCCAACATGAATCGGGTAGATCAGCCGACGGGCCTTGGTACCACCTGGCGCGTCGGCGTGAAGATCGGTGCGCAGGTGGGCGCCCGTGTACTTGTCGAGGTATACCCGGTCGTACGCGCTCTGGTGCGGCGAGGTCGCCGTGCGGACCAGCCCTTGCACCACACCGTCCGGGCGTGATGAGATGGTCATTCGTATCTGGGTGAAGTGGGGGATTTCGGCTTTGATGCCTGCAACCGCTGCGTTGAAGCCAACCACAGGCATCCCGTCTACCACTGCCGACGTTGGCCGTGGGGCAGACCGCTCGCCACCGCCCAGCCAGTACACGGCGTCCTCCACCACATCGAACGACCACACCAGCCCCGTAGCTGCCGTGATGATGAGGATCCACATGGTGTAGAACCCCAGCACCGCGTGCAGATCGTAGGCGCGGCGCTTCCAGTTGGTCCCTGCCCACTTGACCCGCGTCCGCTTGGAGAAGACCGCTTTCGTGCGCGGCCACCACAGGTATAGGCCACTGAGCATCAGCGACAGCACAAGCACGGTGGAGACGCCCACAATCAGCTTGCCCGTTTGTCCAGCCAGCAAAAACCGATGCAGCCGGATGGCGATGCTAAACACCGAGTGGAGTGGGTTAGCCACCTCAATGACTGCTGCCGTGTAGGGGTTGGTGTAGACGTAGTAGAACGTGTTGCTGGAATCGCGCACCCCGAACTGATACGGGCGAGCAGGGTCGGCGTACAGCGTCAGCGACGACGACTGGCCTTCTGGCACGGCCGCAAGCGCTGCCGCGAGGTTGGCTTCGATAGGCCGTGTCTCACCCTCGACATCTACAATGTACCGATGTGGGTGCGTGGCCCGGCGGATCTCGTCCTCGAACACCAGCATGGCACCAGTCACCGCTGTGATGAAGAACACCAGGCCTGCTGCCAACCCCGCGTACCGATGCAGGCGGTAGAAGAAGGAACGCACCCACTGGGGACGGGCACCTCGCTTCTTGCGGTTGCGTTCGCCCGGCACAGCCACTGAGGCACGTCGTCTTATCTCGGGACGGGCCAAGCGCCGCGCTGAGGGTGGGCGTTGAGGTGGCTTGCTACCTTCTGGCACGTCAACAGATTGTGTTGGGCACTCCTGTTGTGGCCTCAACCATGGCTTTCAGCGCCTGCATGGCCTGCGCGCCTTCCAGAAGCTGCTTCAGTTCCTGCAGTTCATCATAGTTGAACGCGTATGCGTAGGGACGATCATCTGGTCTGAACGTGTACCTGCGGTCCGAACGCCCAGCATCGCCAGACGCACCCATGCCATCAATGACAGCCAGCAGACGCTTTATGCCGTCGGCATGGGTGGCCAGCAACGCGTTGCCCAGCGAGACCTGAAACGAGTCACAGCACGAGCACTTGTAGACCACCCCATTCGCGGTAGCAAATACCTTTTTGAGTGGGCTATCGGCATGCATAGGAAGAGACCGTTAGAGCTTACTGGTCTTGTGTTCTGGGTGCAGACCACGAGCTAGTTCAAGCACGGCCTGACCAAGACGTGGCCCAAAGCCGAGCAGCAGGATATCATCGATGGCGACCACCGAGCGGTTGCGGCCTGCTGGGGTGAGTGCTATCCCAGGCAGCTCCATCAAGCCATCAACACCGCCGATGCTCTCTAAGCCGCGCTCCATCATCAAAATAACGTCGGGTGCCACTTGGACCACCGCTTCGGGCGTGAGCGGCCTGAACCCTGTGAAGTCCTGGATGGCGTTCTCGCCGCCAGCCAGTCGAATCATGGTATCTGCAGACGTTTCGATGCCAGCCACGTTGGCTGTGCCCGCGCCGCGCGCGTAGATGAACAGCACACGAGGCTTTTCGGCGGTCCCGTCAAGCCATTGCCCGGCGGTGGCCATATCGGCTTCCATGTCTGCAATGAGCTCTTCAGCCTTGTCTTCCAGTTGCAGGGCTTCGGCGACGAGTCGGATCTTCGCTTTAGTGCCCTCGACGGAAGGATCCGAGGGGACCATCAGCATGGGCACGCCAGCTGATCGAATCTGGTCGATGACCGCGGGGGGGCCTGTACCCTCAGATGCCAATACCAACGTGGGCGTAAGCGAGATGACGCCTTCAGCAGAAAGGCGCCGGAAGTACCCAAGTTGTTCAACCTCACTAACTTCGGGAGGATAGCTGCTGGAGAGGTCCACGCCAACCACCTGCGAGCCTGCACCAAGTGCATACACGGTCTCCGTTATGCTTGCGCCGAGTGCAACCACTCGGGTCGCGTTATCCACCTCTACAACAACGCCGTCGGAGCCCTCGACGGCCTGTGCATGGGCAGGTACGATGCCTCCCATCCACACCAGGATCACACATAGGATAAGCTGTCGCATACTTAGCTTGGTTTGTTTAGATCAAGTCTAGGTCCCCACTTACGAGAGTCGGGGGCTTTCGTTCGCCCACCCGCTCAAATCTCGACAGGTCACTCAGCAGGGCTTGTTTCTTAACGCAGTGTTCGTAGCGGTTCTGCGCCCTTACTATTTAGATTTGTTCTACCTTCCTGTGTATCGCTCACCATGGCGTGACTTCTTGCCACACTCTATTGATGGACCCTCTGCACTTTGATACCCACTCGATGAGTTGGCCCGATGCCAAGCGGCACTACCAGCGCATCATCCAGGCGCTCGAGAGCGGAGGGTTTCCGGGGATCTCAGAGCCCAAACGTCTTGCCATTTTGGCACATGTGCGGACGATGCTCAAGGGTGAACCACGACCAGGTGAGGCTACCGCCTCGCACTGAGTGCGTCATGCTTCTTCTGTGCGATGCCCCGTTCTGCTGGCCAAGCGCTCTGTTCATGTAGCTATCCGCCAACATTAATGTATGCACCCGGCTTGGCAGGGCGGCTCCAGGAAACCAGTTCCATGTGCCGACTGGGGCACTTTATCCCCCCTTCACCCACAATCCTAGCAAGTTTTGCTGAGTTGCAACAGTGCTTAGCATCGCTTTGACTTATCGTTATAACAGTACTTGTCTATTGCCTTTTCTCTACCATCAACGGCTCAATCCCATGCGAATTCCTTCTGTGTGCGTTGCTCTTGCCCTCCTAGTCTTGACTGGCTGCAGTGGCGGCGGCGCTGCCGACGTACTCATTCAACCTGTGGGCAACACGATTGCCTATGAGCAAACGGCTTTCACCGTCTCTGCTGGCCAAACCGTCAACCTGACGTTTGAGAACCTGGCGACGATGGAGGTGATGCGGCACAACGTGATCATCCTCAACACCGACGATGCCGCTGTGGCTGATCGGGTGGGCACTGCAGGCATGATGGCTGCCGACTCCGACTACATCCCCGAGGATGATGCCATCCTTGCGTACACGGCCATGGCCGGCCCTGGCGAAACGAAGACCGTGACCTTCACTGCGCCTACGGAGCCCGGCAGCTACATGTACATCTGCACCTACCCAGGGCACTCGACCCTGATGCGGGGCATCATGACGGTCCAGTAAGCTCCACCGCTTCTCCTCTCGATGCCCGAGTATGGCCGTCTGCTGTGCTCGGGCATCGTTGTATCTGGCTTCTACGTGGCTGGCACCCATGGCTCAACCTCGTCCTTTCATCCTCAACGCTCCCCTCACGACGGTGATGTGGCAGCTGTCGTGGCCAGCCATCCTGGCCATGGTGCTGTATGGACTCAACGCGTTCATGGACGTGGTCTTCGTGGGGCAGCTGCTGGACGCCTCGGCGCTGGCGGCTGTCTCTATCGCCTACCCTCTCTCTACGCTGACGCTGAGCTTCGGCGCGCTGATTGGTACGGGCGGAGCGGCCGTGCTGAGCATTGCGATCGGCGAAGAAGACCGCGATACCCAGGAAGCGCTCATCGCTCAGGTTAACACGTGGTCACTGGTGTTTGGCGCGGCCTGCACCTCGCTCGGCCTGCTCTTTGCCCGCCCCCTGTTGGCGTCGATGGGCGCCACGGGCGCGATCCTCGACGACGCCGTGCTGTACTTCCAGATCACGTCGATCGGCGCCGTGTTTTGGATCCACGGGCTGGCGCTCAACTTCGTGGTGCGTGGCGAGGGCAAGATGAAGACTGCCGCAGCGCTGATGAGCGTCGGCCTCCTCCTCAACCTCATCCTGACGCCCGTGCTGATTGTCTACGGCGGTATGGGCGTGGATGGCGCCGCGTGGGCCTCAAACGCGGGTATGCTTACCTACAGCATCGTCGGACTACGCTACTTCGCTAAGGGCCACAGCACCTTTGCAGCAGCGCCGTTCAGCCTAGGCTGGGCCCCAGCCCTCACGCGCAAGATCCTGACGACGGGCTTGCCCGGACTTATCGTAGCCGTGATGGGCGTGGTGCAAGCGTTCGTGGTCTTCAACGTCGTCGCCGACTTCGGCGAGCGTGACCTTGCCGTCTACGCCGCCGCAAGCCGCATCCAGCTCTTCCTGATGACGCCGCTGTTCGGCCTGATGCGCGCTCTGCAGCCCGTCGTGGGCATCAACTACGGCGCGGGGCAGATCAAGCGCGTGCGGGAGGCATTCTGGGTGTTCACGCGCGCCGGACTTATCCTCATCGCGCCGTTCTGGCTGTTCATCACGGCGTTTCCCGAGCTTACCTTCCGCCTCGCCCTACCGGAACTCCCGCTGTCCGCCGACGACCTGCTGCACCTGCGCGTGTTTATGCTTGTTCTCCCCGGCCTGCCGCTCGTCTTCATGGCGATCACGTTTTTCCCCGCCATTGGTCGCCCTGCTTTCGCCAGCATCGTAGGTCTCGCTCGTCAGGTCGTGTTCTACATCCCTGTGATGCTGCTGCTTCCGCTCGTTATCGGCATCGGCGGCGTGTACTACGGCGCCACTGCTATCGACCTCGTGCTCGTCGCCGTGACAGGTTTCTACGTGGTCCGCACCCTGCGCAACCTCTCGCCTGCCAAAGCTGCCGCGCCTTCCGCGTGAAGTGCTTGCGGCATATGCCGACGGGTTATTATGGCACCGGTTCGTTGGCGGCCTGTTGAGGACCTTCAACCCAACGTGCTACTCTCGCGCGTATCTGACGCAGGCGCGTTGGGCTCACTTCACCAATTGCGCCCAAAAGCACAGAGGCCTCAACGATGGCAAGGCGGCTGATTCGGAAAACGCTTGTCGTCTTCAATCCAGATTGTGCAAAGTCCTCATCGGACTCTCGGATGACCTCATCGAATCCGGTCACCGCTTGCCGCAGCTGCGACGAGACCATGCAAACGAGCCAATCGTCGAATGGGCCGGGTGCTCTACATAGGAGCACGACGGGACGCAGCTTACCCAACCCAAGATCAGACTGCGGAAAACGCAGAAGCGCAATCTGGCCAGGCCGCCTCATGAGAAGCGCTCGTGCAGATCAGTTTCGGAATAGTCTGGTCCACCTTCGTCTTCGAGCCCGCGCATCGCTGACTGAAGCGATAGGTCGGACCATGATTGATCCTGCTCGCGGTTTTCCTCACGCTCTGCGCGTGCCAGCAGGTAATCTACATAGTGTAGTACCTCTGACCGCATCGGTCCCGGCAGCTTTTGTACGCGGCGGGCAATTTCTTCAATCACGACCATATTTCTAGCGTTTGAGTCGATGCTATTCTTTCCTACCCTGAACTGCACCTCTCGATCCAAGGGAATTCTCGATGAGTAACCTGATCGTTCGCGCTTGGCATGCAGCTACGGATACGACATGTCATCCTACGAAAAAGCCCCGGCATCGCGGACGACACCGGGGCTGTAAGTTACGCATGTTGCGGTTGGCTTAGACGCCCACGAGCGGACCTTCGCCGTCGCCGCCGATCTCGGCGCGCAGCTTGGCCAGTTCGGTCTTCGAACCCACGACGATGTCGCGGAAGCGGCGCTGGCCGGTACCAGCCGGGATGAGGTGGCCGACGATGACGTTCTCCTTGAGGCCGTAGAGCGGGTCGCTCTTGGCCTGGATGGCGGCATTCGTCAGTACCTTCGTCGTCTCCTGGAACGAGGCGGCAGACACGAACGAGTCGGTGGAGAGCGACGCCTGCGTGATACCGAGCAGGATCGGCTCGGCCACGGCGGGCTGCGTCTCGCGCACCTGCACCTGCTTCATGTCGTTGCGCTTCATCTCCGAGTTGATCTCGCGCAGACGGCGGCGGTCCACCACGGACCCAATCGCCATCATGGAGTCGCCCGGGTCGGTCACGATGAACTTGTCGTACAGGTCATCATTGAGCTCTTCGAGCACGAAGCGGTCCACGCGGCTGCTTTCCAAGAGCGACGTGTCGCCTGGATCGACCACGAGAACCTTCTGCATCATCTGGCGCACAATCACTTCGATGTGCTTGTCGTTGATGCCCACACCCTGGAGGCGGTAGACTTCCTGGATCTCGTTAGTGAGGTACTCTTGCACGGCACGCGGGCCTTTGATGGCCAGGATGTCGTGCGGCGCCACCTGCCCGTCGGAGAGCTGGTCGCCGGCCTTCACGTAGTCGCGCTCGTGTACCAGCAAGTGCTTCTGCAGCGAGACGAGGTATGTCTTCGACACCGAGCCGTCGCGGCTGGTCACGATCACCTCCTGCGAGCCACGCTTACGACCGCCGTAGCTGACTTCGCCGTCGATCTCTGACACCACGGCCTTGTCGGACGGCGTGCGGGCTTCGAACAGCTCGGTCACGCGCGGCAGACCACCCGTGATGTCGCGGGTCTTGGCCGACTGGCGCGGGATCTTGACGAGGATCTGGCCGGCTTGCACCGTGTCGCTCTCACCCACCTGGATGCGCGCACGCACGGGTAGCGGGTACTCGCGCGACTTGCCGTCTTCGGTCACAATCACAATGGCAGGCGTCACGTTGCGCTCGCGGCTTTCCACGATCACCTTCTCGCGATAGCCCGTCTGCTCGTCGGCCTCTTCGCGGTACGTCGTGCCGTCGATGAGGTCTTGGAACGCGATCGTCCCGCTCGACTCAGCCAGGATGACCGAATTGTACGGGTCCCAGGCCACCATCACAGCGCCCTTGTCCACGTTGTCGCCGTCATTCACCATCAGCTCGGCGCCGTAGGGTACCACGTAGCTGATGAGCTGCGTGCCGTTCGGGTCGACGATCTTGATCTCGCCCTGGCGCGACAACACGATGTCCTTCGGCTCTTCGCCGTCGTCGTAGTTGACGCTGCGGACGTTCTCGAAGACCACCTTGCCGGCGAACTTCGTCTGGATCGTGCTTTCGGCCGAGATACGGCTGGCAGCACCACCGATGTGGAACGTGCGGAGCGTAAGCTGCGTGCCCGGCTCGCCAATCGACTGCGCGGCCACGACGCCCACGGCTTCGCCGATCTCGACCAAGCGGCCCGTGGCGAGGTTGCGGCCGTAGCACAGCGCGCACACCCCCTGGCGGCTTTCGCACATCAGCGGCGAGCGGATCTCCACCATCTCGATGGCCGTCTCGGCGATGGCGCTGGCCGTCGCTTCGTCGATCATCTCGTTGGCGGCGATGAGTACTTCACCCGAGAGCGGGTCGAGCACATCGTGCACCGAGACGCGACCAAGAATACGGTCGGCCAGCGGCTCTACCACGTCCTCGTTGTCTTTCAACGCCATCATTTCGATGCCACGCAGCGTGCCGCAGTCGTACTGCGTGACCGTCACGTCTTGTGCCACATCTACGAGGCGACGCGTCAGGTACCCAGCGTCAGCGGTCTTGAGGGCCGTGTCGGCCAGACCTTTACGCGCACCGTGCGTTGAGATGAAGTACTCAAGGACGGTCAGGCCTTCCTTGAAGTTCGAGATGATCGGGTTTTCGATAATCTCGCCCGAGCTGCCGCCGCCGAGGTTCTTCTGCGGCTTGGCCATCAGACCACGCATCCCGCCCAGCTGACGAATCTGCTCTTTGGAGCCACGAGCGCCGGAGTCGGCCATCATGTAGATGGCGTTGAAGCCGTCGTTATCGTCCTTCAGCGCGTTGAACAGCACCTCCGAGACCTTGTTGTTGGTCTTGGTCCAGACGTCGATGACCTGGTTGTAGCGCTCGTTTTCTGTGATGAAGCCCATAGCGTAGTTGCCACGGATGGCCTCTACCTCCTGCTGCGCCTCGGTGATGAGCTCTTCCTTGGCGTTGGGCACCACGATGTCGGCCAGCGAGAAGCTGAGTCCCGCTTCCGTCGCACCGCCAAACCCGAGGTTCTTCATGTTGTCGAGGAAGCGCGCCGTCTTGGCGTGGCCCGCTGCCCGCAGAATCCGCGTGATGATACCGCGCAGGTTCTTCTTGGTCAGCACCTCGTTGATGTACCCCACTTCGTCGGGCACGATCTGATTGAAGAGCGCACGCCCTGCCGTCGTGTCGATAATACTGCCGTCCGAGAGACGCAGCTTGATCTTGGCGTGCAGGTGGATCTTGCGCTGGTCGTGCGCCTGACGCACCTCGTCGGCGCTGGCGAAGCGCATGCCTTCGCCCTGGACGCCGTTGCGGGCCTTGGTCGTGTAGTAGAGCCCGAGGACCATGTCCTGCGTCGGCACCGCGATGGGACCGCCGTGAGCCGGGCTCAGGATGTTGTGGCTGGAGAGCATGAGCACCATCGCCTCCAAGCACGCGTCGTGGCTCAGCGGCACGTGGACGGCCATCTGGTCACCGTCGAAGTCGGCGTTGAAGGCCGTACAGACGAGTGGGTGCAGGCGGATGGCCTTACCCTCGATCAGCACAGGCTGGAACGCCTGGATTCCAAGTCGGTGTAGCGTCGGCGCGCGGTTGAGCATCACCGGACGGCCCGAGATGACCTTCTCCAGGATGTCCCACACGTCGGCGGTGCGACGGTCGACGACCTTCTTGGCGCTCTTGACCGTCTTCACGATGCCGCGCTCGATGAGCTTGCGGATCACGAACGGCTTGAACAACTCCACGGCCATCTCTTTCGGGATGCCGCACTGGTGCAGCTCCAGTTCGGGACCGACCACGATCACCGAACGGCCCGAGTAGTCGACGCGCTTACCGAGCAGGTTCTGGCGGAAGCGGCCCTGCTTGCCTTTCAGCATATCGCTGAGCGACTTGAGCGCGCGGTTGCTGTCCGAGCGGACGGCGTTGGCCTTGCGGCTGTTGTCGAACAGGCTGTCCACGGCCTCCTGCAACATGCGCTTCTCGTTGCGCAGGATCACCTCGGGCGCCTTGATGTCGATCAGGCGCTTCAGGCGGTTGTTGCGGATAATGACACGGCGGTACAGGTCGTTCAGGTCGGACGTAGCGAACCGGCCGCCTTCGAGCGGGACAAGCGGGCGCAGCTCCGGTGGAATCACCGGAATCACGCGCATCACCATCCACTCGGGGCGGTTCTCCATCGTCTTGCGCGCCTCGCGGAATGCCTCGACCACGGCCAAGCGCTTGAGCGCCTCGCCCTTACGCTGCTGGCTGGTCTCGGTGCGGATCTGGAAACGCAGCTCCTGCGTCATCTCGTCCAGCGCCAGCGTGCTCAGCATCTTCTCGACCGCTTCGCCACCGATCATGGCGATGAACTTGTTCGGGTCGTCATCGTCGAGGCGGTGGTTGTCCTCGTCGATCTGGTAGAGGATGTCGAAGTACTCGTCCTCGGAGAGCAGCTGCTTCTCTTCCACGCCGAACTGCGACGCGGCACCCGGTTGGATAACGACGTAGCTCTCGTAGTAAATCACCTTCTCCAGGTGCTTCGACTTGAGGCCGAGCAGGTGACCAATCTTGTTCGGCAGCGTCTTAAAGTACCAGATGTGGACCACGGGCACGCTCAACGTGATGTGGCCCATGCGCTCCCGGCGCACCTTCTTCTGCGTCACCTCGACCCCACAGCGGTCGCAGATGATGCCTTTGTACCGAATACGCTTGTATTTGCCGCAATGGCACTCCCAGTCCTTCACCGGACCGAAAATCTTCTCACAAAACAGCCCGTCTTTCTCTGGCTTGAACGACCGGTAGTTGATCGTT
>JBCDJT010000035.1:0-41188 GCA_038747545.1 Bacteroidota bacterium | reverse complement strand
GTCGTGGACCAATATGGGGCTGAAGGCCTCCAACCACATCTCCAAGATCATCGTCCACCCCGAGGACTCGAACACGCTGTGGGTGGCGGCGCAAGGGCCGCTGTGGGCGCCGGGCGGCGAGCGCGGCCTCTACATGACCACTGACGGCGGCGAGACGTGGACCAAGACGCTCGGCGACGACGAGTGGGTGGGCGTGACGGACGTCGTCATCGACAGCCGCGACCCCGATGTCCTCTACGCCGCCACATGGCAGCGCCACCGCAACGTAGCCTCGTACATGGGCGGCGGCCCCGGCTCGGGCTTGCACAAGAGTACCGACGGCGGCATGACGTGGACCAAGCTCTCGCGGGGCCTGCCTGGGTCCAACATGGGCAAGATTGGTCTCGCCATCTCGTATCACAACCCCGATCATATCTTCGCCGCCATCGAGCTAGACCGGCGGACGGGCGGCATCTACATGTCGGCGGATCGCGGGATGTCGTGGACGAAGCAGTCGGATGCCGTCTCGGGCGCGACGGGGCCGCACTACTACCAGGAGCTGTACACCTCGCCGCACGCCGAGGGGCGCCTCTACCTGATGGACGTGCGCGTGCAGACCTCGGACGACTTTGGGAAGACATTCCGCCGCCTCAACGAGAGCGACAAGCACTCGGATAACCACGCCATCGCCTTCCGCCCGGACGACCCGAACTACATCCTGATGGGCACCGACGGCGGCATCTACGAGAGCTTCGATAACGCCGCCACGTGGAAGTTCATCGACAACCTGCCGCTGACGCAGTACTACAAGGTGGCCGTGGACGACGCCGAGCCGTTCTACAACGTGTACGGCGGCACGCAGGACAACGGCTCGCACGGCGGCCCCTCGCGCACCGACAACCGCCACGGCATCCGCAACGCCGACTGGTTCAAGATCCTTGGCGCCGACGGTCACCAGACCGCCACCGAGCCCGGCAACCCGAACATCGTCTACGCCGAGACGCAGCAGGGCGGCCTGCACCGCATCGACCGCATCACGGGCGAGCAGGTGGCGATCCAGCCGCAGAACCAGACCGGCGAGCCGCGCGAGCGCTTCAACTGGGACGCCCCCATCGTGGTGAGCCCGCACGACCCCGCCACGCTCTACTTCGCCTCGCAGCGCGTGTGGAAGTCCACCAACCGCGGCGACAGCTGGACGCCCATCTCGGGCGACCTGACACGCGACCAAGAGCGCTTCGAGCTGCCGATCATGGGCCGCGTGCAGAGCTGGGACAACGCGTGGGACCTCAACGCGATGTCGGTCTACAACACCATCACGTCGCTGGCCGTCTCGCCGCTCGACGCCAGCCTCGTCTACGCCGGCACCGACGACGGCATCATCCAGGTGAGCGAGGACGACGGCGCGAACTGGCGCCGCCTTGAGGTAGGCAGCATCCGCGGCATCCCGGCTACGGCGTTCGTCAACAACCTCTACGCCGACCTCCACGACGCCGACGTCGTCTATGCCGCGCTCGACAATCACAAATACGGCGACCTCAACCCATACCTCATCAAGAGCACCGACCGCGGGCGCTCGTGGACGTCGATTGCCAGCAACATCCCAGACCGGACGCTGGTGTGGCGCCTCGTGCAGGACCACGTCAACCCCGAGCTACTGTTCGCGGCCACCGAGTTCGGCATCTACTTCACTGTCGATGGCGGTAGCGAGTGGGTCATGCTGAAAGGCGGCGCGCCGACGATCTCCTTCCGCGACATCACCATCCAGCGCCGCGAGAACGACCTCGTGGCCGCCTCCTTCGGGCGCGGCTTCTACATCCTCGACGACTACAGCCCGCTCCGCACTGTCAGCACCGACATGCTGGCCGAAGAGGGGCACCTGTTCCAGGCCAAGGACGCGCACCTCTACTCGCCCCGCGACGTCCACGGCGGCTCGATGGGCACCGACTACTTCGCCGCCGACAACCCGCCGTTCGGCGCCATCTTCACCTACTACCTCCGCGACGGCTCGACGACGCTCAAGGGCGAGCGCAAGAAGGCCGAGCGCGCCGTGGCCGATGGCCAAGACATCCCGTTCCCCGGCTGGGACGCGCTGGATGCCGAGATGAACGAAGTGGCTGATCAGGTGGAGGTCGTGGTGAGCGACAGCCAGGGCAACGTGGTCAATCGCGTGAAGGGCGGCACGTCGGCGGGGATGCACCGCGTGGCGTGGAACCTGCGGCACGCATCGCAAGGGCTGATCGAGCCCGGTGAGCGCTCCGGCAACAACGGCTTCCTCGCCGTGCCCGGCACCTACACCGCCACGCTCGTCCGCACCGCCGATGGTGTCATGACCGAGCTGGCTGGGCCGATGTCGTTCGATGTAGTCCCGCTTTACGAGGACCCTGCGCTGGACGGTGCTTCGCCCGCTATGATCGCGGCATTCCGCGAGGAGATGGAAGCGCTGCAGGTCGAGTTCACGCAGTTCAGCACCACGATGGACGAGCAGATGGACCTGATAGAAGCCATGCAGACGGCCCACGCCCGCGCCACGAATCCCGACGCGGCACTTGCGGCACAGCTACACGAAGCCCGCGAGGCGCTGCTAGCGATGAACCAGCGCGTGGGCGGCTACGCCTCGAAGCGCGGCCCCGGCGAACGCAACGCCCCGACGGCCCGTACCCGCATGTTCATGGGCTTCCGCGGCCTTGGCACCACCTACGGCCCGACAGCCATGCACCGCGAGCAGGTGGAGCTGGCCAAGACCGAGCTGGCCGCAATGCAGACCGAGCTGAACCAGTTCATCCAAAGCACCATGCCGACGCTGGAGACGGGCCTCGCCGCCACGAGCGCTCCGCCCATCGGCGCGAACTGACACCCGCTCTGACAATTAATAGTGCAGCACCGCACGCAATCGTGTCATCCCGAGCAGAGGCCATAGGCCGGCGTCGAGGGATCTCCCCCTTGCTCGTTGTGCAAAACCTTGGAGTGGGAGATCCCTCGGCTTCGCTCGGGATGACAACCCCTGGGGCGCATAGTCACTTCTCAGAGCCAGCATGAGAGCCATATGAATCCGAGTATCTACGCCTTCGGTCAGACCCGTCAAGTCGCTGCCCGGCTCACGGCGGATCTGACCGAGGCGCAGTGGCTGCACATCCCCGAGGGCCGCCGCAACAACATCCTGTGGAACGCCGGGCACATGGTAGCCACGCAGCAGATCCTGCACTACGTGTTTTCAGGCATCGAGCCGCACGTCTCGAAAGCGTTCATCGCCGCGTTTCGCCGTGGCACCTCCCCTACCGACTGGGACGAGCAACCGGACATCGACACCGTGCGCGCTGCGCTGGCTGCAGGTCCAGAGCAGCTTCACGCCGACTACGAAGCCGGGCGGTTTCAGGAGTACCGCGTGTATACCACCTCAACAGGCGTACACTTGGCTGACCTCGACACCGCCATCGGGTTCAATCTCTACCACGAGGGGTGGCACGCGAGCGTGATCCGATACATGTTGCTTGACCTGGTCTGACCGCACCCTCCGAACACGGCCCGCAGCGACGCGTTTGGGGCGCCCTTCGCCCGCGTGAACTTCCTCCTGCCGTGTTCAAAAACCTAACCCCAGAAATCGAGGCCCAGCCCTTCGCCGACGTGCTGCGTCGCGTGGGCGAGGTGGCGGTGCGGCAGGGCATCGAGGCGTATGCCGTCGGCGGGCTGGTGCGCGACCTGATGCTCGGGCGGCCCACGTCGGACATCGACTTCGTGACGGTCGGAAAGGACTCAGGCATCCGGCTGGCCAAGGCGGTGGCGAAGGCGTTCGGCGGACGCACGGCGCATGTCTATCCCACCTTCGGGACGGCAGCAGTACGCTTGCCCGCGCCCGATGACGAGGATGCGCTCGTGCTGGAGTTTGTGGCGGCGCGCAAGGAGAGCTACCAGCGCGACTCGCGCAAGCCGAAAGTCGCCACGGGCACGCTCGCCGACGACCAGCACCGCCGCGACTTCACCATCAACGCGATGGCGATTCACATCGCGCCGGATCGCTTCGGCGAGGTGGTAGACCCGTTCGACGGCCGCGCCGATCTCGCCTCCGGGACGCTGCGCACGCCGCTAGACCCGGCGCAGACGTTCGATGACGACCCGCTGCGCATGATTCGGGCGGCGCGGTTCGCCACGCAACTCGGCTTCCGCATCCACCCCGATACGTTTGCCGCCATGCGTGCGCAGGCCAAGCGCGTCACCATCCTCAGCCAAGAGCGCATCACCGACGAACTCGGCAAGATCATGCGCGCCGCCGTGCCGTCTACGGGCTACAAGATCCTGTTCAGCACGGGCATCCTGCGCCACTGCTTCCGTGTGCTCACCGACCTGAAGGGCGTAGAGACCATCGACGGGCAGGGACACAAGGACAACTTCTACCACTCGCTCCAGGTGCTCGATAACCTCGTGGCGGCCACGCCCGAGCGCTCGCCTGAAGACACGTATTGGCTGCGCTGGGCCGCGCTCTTGCATGACATCGGTAAGCCGCGCACGAAGCGGTTCGCCGAAGGGCACGGCTGGACGTTTCATGGTCACGAGGAGGTGGGCGCACGCATGATCCCAAAGGTGTTCAAGCACCTCAAGCTGCCCAGCGACGAGCGCATGCAGTACGTCCAGAAGCTCGTCCGCCTGCACCACCGCCCCGTCGCGCTCGTCGATGACGCCGTCACCGACTCCGCCGTCCGCCGCCTCCTCTTTGATGCGGGTGATGACATCGACGACCTGATGACGCTCGTCCGCGCCGACATCACCTCGAAGAACCCCCGCCGCGTGGCGCGCTACCTGCGTGCGTTCGACCATGTAGACGACAAGCTGATCGAGGTCGAAGAGAAAGACCAACTGCGCAACTTCCAGCCGCCCGTAGATGGGCACGAGATCATGGAGGTACTCGGCATCGGCGAGGGCTTGGCGATTGGCATCATCAAGGAAACCATCCGCGAAGCCATCCTCGACGGCGAGATCCCAAACGAGCACGACGCGGCCTACGCCATGATGATGCGCATCAAAGACGACGCGCTACGCCGAGGTCGCCTGTTCGACACCGTGCTGCGCCAACTCGAACGCGCCGAACGCCGCGCTGTAGGTGCCATCAAAGAAGCCGTCGTCACCCAGCCCTTGCCCGACGATGACGAGGCCGCCATCGCCGTGCTGCTGCAAGCCAAGGACGAGATGCTGGCTGCCCTCCGAAACGGGTAAAGACAAAGCCCCACCACCGCCGATGCCGAGCCACACCCGTAACGACCTGTACCGCAAGCTGAAGCAGGGCTTGCTCGGCGCTATGCTGGTGGCCGCAGCTGGCGTACTGGCACACACCGTTGAGCGCACAATGACCGAGGCGGGGATGGGTCGGCCGGCCGGGTGGTCGGCCCAAGACGAAAAGGTATACCGTGCCACCGTGCAGATGCTGAAGGAAATGCAGCAGGCGCAAGAAGCGCGCTCGGAGGCCGCTGAGACTGGCGGAGACAGTGGCCCGTAGCCGGCCCGCCTTCAAGCGATAAGTGTCCGCTGCAGTGGGGTAACTCCAGCCATGGCATGTAGTTGAGTGGGTCGGTTAAGCAGCTCCGCTGAGATATGTCGTGCAAGATCCCCGAAGAGTCATGGCATTACGGGATAGCGGGTGAGGTACAGCGGCCTTATTATCTAGAAGCAGCCTAGTATTAGGCCGCATCACCTTCATCCATGGGCAAAAACCGAGTATCCAAATGAGCACTAACTCAAAAGCTATTCGCTGGTATTTCTTTTCTGTCATCGAAACGCTCGTGTCCGCAACAAGTGGGTTTGACTCGTTCCTCAACGAGGCGATAGCCTTGGGCAAAAGTAAAAGCACAGATAGGCTGCAAGAATTATTTGGCGACTACACGTACGATCCTACCCAGCCCGAATCCGTGTTTCTCCAGAGGATGCGTGCTACATCTAACAAACAAGGAAGTGGAAGTAAACCGTGTGCAGCAGATCTCCGGTGGAATAACACCCCATTTCCGCTCAATGTGGCGTTTCGCTCGCTGCCTGTGAACGCAATGGTAGAATACGGGCACGAGCTGTTACTTATGAACCGTGATACGCTAGTCATTCCATGGCCATTACCAGCACGGACTAGCAGTCAGCAGGCAGACCTTGCCACATACGTCACCCCAGAAGTCCAGGTACCTGCACTTACGCTACAGGAGTACAAGGACGCGCTTCCCCTACGCTCTCTCCTTATGGTCACAGACATCCTTCAGATCATGGGTAACAACGGTTCGCGCAACGGTGCAGGGGAATACCTCGCCAGTATGGCAAATCCAGTGCCTGGTACCACCACCACAGACGTTTTTCGGTACTTCGAAGAGAACCTCATTGCCGAGTTCAGGGAATGGCTCCCATGGGCCGTTCATGCGTCAATCGCAGATCCGGCAACCTTCAAGGTTGAGTATGTGGATGGGATGTCGAGTGTTGAAACAGAAATTGTGATTCCCAACCAGCCCACGGATCCCGTAGTACTTCGCATCGGGCGTGACTACCAAAAGTCGTCGTGCTTGGAAGCTTATAACACGTATATGTATGCACACCGCGTGAAAGAATCCATAGCTCCCATTCCTGCTGGACTCAGGCACAAGCTGCTGGCTATTCAACCAAGTGCTACGGATGAGAGCTTGGTGATAATCATGCAGTGTCTAGCAACGAACGCACTGGGGTGTATGCCAGTGACAAACTATCATGCCGCCACCACGCGTATGCCTAGGTGGATGCGTGAAGTGCGTGACCTAGCGCTTCCGGTCTGAGACAACGCATTCAAGTGCCGGATAGAGATCTCCAGCACGTATGCTGCCTCGGTGGTTGCATATCAAGGAATGCATAGCGGGCTCAGGGTATGGCGTTCAAGCTTTTGTCTAGAAACCCGAGCAATGCCTTGCCGAGGCGAACAGACTTGCTCGCAGTATACAATTATGTGTAGGTATCCTAGCGTGCAAGCCTGGAAAATCCTATCATCCAGATGCACATCTGGCAACCCTCATCCATAACCTATCCCATCACCTCCATGAGCAGCACTACATCCAGAGACATTGGATGGTACTTCTTCGGCGCCATCGAGACACTGATCACAGGCACTGCTGGGTTTGACGACGTGCTCAAGGAAGTAGTCGGCTTGGGCAAGAAAAATGATATAGAGGCCCTGAGCGAATGGTTTAGTGATGTCGTCTACGAGCCAGGAAAGCCAGAACCGCTGATCCTGAAAAAGGCGCGTCATTACAACACCGTAAAAGACGATGAAGGGTGTCAAGAGCCAATGAACTGGGGATCCCAGAGCGAGAATCCGTTTCCGGTGGATATTGCGTTCCGCCGCATGCCCGTGACGAGCAACACGGAGTACGGGGCAGAGATGCTGTTGATCGATAACTCAGCGCTCATCATTCCGTGGCCGCTGCCAGCCCGTGACCCTAGAATCCGAAAGGAGCTTGAAGAGCATGTCAACGATAAAATTGAGATTGAAGAGTTGAGCGAGGAAGAGTATGCGGCTGCACTTCCTATACGGTCGATGATACTGGTGTTCGACATACTGCAAGTGCTCGGCAATTGGGATAAAGGCAATGGAATTAGCCATTACATAGCGAATCTAGAGAATCCGACAAGGGAAGCAGGGGAGAGGTATGTTTTTCTACGCTTAGAGGCCAACTTGAAAGGGATGTTTCGGGAGTGGCCCAGTTGGGAAAGGCACACGTTCGTCAACAACACACAGCAGTTCCAAGTCGTTTTTGAGCCGGGACGGGCAAGTACTGAAAGTTCGTTCGTTGTGCCGATGGCGCCAGATGAGCCCGTCGTTTTCCACATTGGAGGCCGGTATGTACCATCAATCTGTAAGGCGGCAGATTATATATACGATTCAGCACAACGCGTGGAGCAATACCTAGCGCCACCGTCAGTGGAGGACAGGCTGGATCACCCTCCCACAGCAAATCGTGTTTGGAAACGTGGGTCTATGCACAGCAATGTAATGGGCTGCGCAAGAGTGGGCGCCTACAATGACGGCCTACGGCCCAGGTGGATTCGGCTCATCACAGCGCTAGCCCCCCTGTTGCCCCGATAGGTCGTGTACATCCATGACGCGATCAGCCTTATCATTGGCCGTACTGTGCTGGATGTGGCTTGCGCAAGCCACATCTGGCCAGCCCCAGACGCTGCAGTTCGACAGCTACAGCGTTGACGAAGGCCTCGCCAACTCCTCCGTGACGGCGCTTTGGCGGGCTCCAGAGGGATTCTTGTGGGTGGGCAGTGCGGCGGGCGTGTCGGGCTATCAAGGCACACGCATCCTTGCGTCAGGGGCGCACCCCTTACGGCAGCTTCCTGACCCGGAGATCGTGTCGCTCGTAGGCGACAACGCCAACCCAGAGGCCGTGTGGATTGGCATGAAGCACGGTGGGGTGGCACGCTACCATACCCGTACGCAACAGCTCACGCCAGCCTTCCCGGCCCTGCCGCAGCAGGTACAGACGCTCGCGGTAGGGCCGGATAGCGTCGTCTGGGTCGGCACCGCCAGCTCCGGACTCTACGCGGCGGCGCCGCCCGTGCAAAACCGAGCTTGGCAATTCGAACGGATCTTGCGGTCGCCTATCGACACCGTGCGTACGCTCCTGATTCCCCGCGCGAAGCCCGAGCAGGTGTGGATGGGTAGTACGCGAGGGCTGTCCATCTATCATGCCGACAAACAGTTCTGGCGGTTCCATCTCGCCGCCCCTGGCGACCTCGACGCGCTCAGTGCGGTTGCAGTCACTGCACTCGCGGATGATGGCGCGCATGTCTGGGTTGGTACAGACGATGGCTACATCGCCAAGGTGTCACTCGCCAAGCATACCGTAGACCGTGTCGACCTTGGTTTGCGACGTGGCCGGACCATCTCGACCATAGTCCCATCTAAGCGGTGGAAAGGTGTATTGTGGATTGGTACCCGGGGTCAAGGGCTCTTTGCCTATCATCCGGACACGGGCACGCGCATCGCATACCCCTACGCTACCGAAGACCCCACATCGCTAGCACACTCCGATGTGCAGGCGGTGCTAGAGGATGACCAGGGCATCTTGTGGGTGGGCACGCGGGGCGGCGTGAGTAAGGTGACCCTTGACAGGCCGCTCTTCACCCCCATCTTGGTCGCGCCTCCGCCCGGCATAGATGCCCACCCCTCTAGCGTGTATACGATCTACACCCCCCCGTCTGATCCAGACCACGTGTGGATCAGTACAGCACGAGGGCCAGTCTACCGGATACACCACCGGGACCACCAACTTCGCCCTGTGTTTCGCGATCCCGAACTGCTCGACTATGTCATCGACATGGTTGAGGATCAGGTTGGCAATCTCTGGATGGGAGGCCGTTACCCTGAAGTGTTCTTGGTTGACCAGGAGGCCGGGACGGCGCAAGGCTTTCGCATTGTGGACGATCCAACGGCTATCGTACTCCAACTCTACGAGATGCCCTCGCGGCCAGGGATGTTGTGGATCGCGACTAACGGCCATGGCCTGCTCGTGTTTGACACCCGCGAGCGGCACGTGACAACGCGATACACCACGGCTTCTGGCACTTCCCTCGGCAGCAATTCCATCCACTTCATGTATGAGGATCCGCTTGTACCCGAAGTGCTTTGGTTGGGAACGCGAGCCGCAGGGCTAGTACGGCTTGACACGCGGACCGATGCCGTAACTACATTCTCGGGAGGTGATGCCGCGTCCTGCTTGCCCGATAATGTACTGTCCATTGTCGCGGACCCGCTCGGTGGGTTCTGGCTGGGCGGCTACACAACCGGCCTGACACACTTCAATCCGGTGACGAAGACGTGTAGGTTCTATGGAGAAGAACAGGGGGTGCCAGGCCCTGACATCGGAGCCTTGTTCATGGACCGCCATCATCGCCTGTGGATGACGAGCAACACTGGCTTTGCCATGCTCGATGTAGCTCGTGGTGAAATCCTGCCGTTCAGCACCAAAGACGGCCTGCAAGACCATGCCTTCTACTACCAAGCCCAACATCAAACGCCCACAGGGGAAATCATCGTAGGGGGTAAAAAGGGCATCAACCGTTTTCATCCTGATACGCTCTACTTCAGCGATACTTCTCTGCCCACACGCATCACGGACATCCAGGTCAACCAAAACAGCGTGGCATGGTATACCAACAAACACGGCCAGTTGCAGCTGCCATCCCTTGGCCCGGACCAGGATAACATCCGAATCGAATTTGCCTCCACAGACCTGCGTCAGCCTGAGCGCAATCGCTATCGGATGCGCTTTGCACGAGGTGGTATCCAGCCCGGTCAGCCATGGGTTATGGTGGACGGAGACCCGGTAAAAGAATATCCCAGTCTGGGTGAGGGGACCTACACTTTTGAGGTGCAGGGTACGAATGCCGACAGTTACTGGGGGGCACAGTCCACCGCACTCACCTTCACCATTCGCCCGTACTTCTGGAAGTCGGGCTGGTTCTACAGCTTGCTCTCCATCACGGTCATAGGGTTGGTTGTACTTGCGTACCAATACCGCATCACCCAGCTCAGGCGCCTGGAGCAGACCCGCCACCGCATTGCCGACGACCTGCACGACGACATCGGTAGCAAAATAAGCAATGTGGCATTGCGGCTCGATATTGCGCAGCGCTCGTTCTCGCTCTCAGACGACGAACGTCTGTACCTGAGCGATCTGACGCAGACGACCCGTCATGTCGTGGATGATCTACGGGATACAGTTTGGTTAGTCGATGGTGAGAACGATGTACTGGGTAGCCTCTGCAGCCGCATGGAGCAAACAGCCAGCCAGTTCTTGCTCGGCCGCCGCCACACCTTCACGATGCCAGACAACCTACCATCGGTCCCACTCGGGATGGAGCAGCGGCGCCACATCTATCTGTTCTTCAAGGAGGCGCTCCATAATGCCGTACGCCATGGCGAAGCCGAGCACATCGATGTCCTCATTGCATACACTGGAGACGTGTTAACGCTCTCCGTCGTCGATGACGGCGTTGGTTTCCAACCCGAGAGCATCACGCGAGGTCGCGGTCTGCACACGCTCCAGGCACGCGCGCAGGCGCTGGGTGGCACGTTCTCCTTGGCTAGTGAAGAAGGGGCAGGGACCTCTGTAACGCTGCGCGCCAAAATCGCGTGATTACCGTACGGAGAGCGACCTAGCTTTGGTGTACCTTCATCAGACTCATCATTGACATGGATCCGCCCAATGGCCTCTTCACCCGAAACCACGGTATGGATCGTAGAGGACGATGACCGCCTGCGAGAAACCCTAGTCTACCTCCTCGATCACACTACCGCCATCGCGTGCCCCCAGGCGTTCTCGTCGTGCGAAGAGGCACTGGACATGATACGGGCCTACCAAGCCCGCCAGCGGCAGTGGGCCCGCCCCGATGTGCTACTGCTCGACATCAACCTGCCGGGACGCAGCGGCCTAGATGCCCTCCCGCAGTTCAAGGCGCTGCTGCCCGACCTCCAGATCGTCATGCTCACTATCCGTGATGAGACGGACACCATCTTCACCGCCTTCCGGGCGGGCGCTTCAGGCTACCTCCTCAAGAACGCGAGCGTAGATCAGATCATCGCTGCCATCCGCGAGGCCCGAAACGGAGGGACGCTCATGCCTGCGCCTGTGGCGAAGAAGGTGTTGGCCTTCTTTCATGGTCAGGGGGCTGCTCCAGACTACGGGCTCTCAAAGCGTGAGAAAGAGGTCCTTGCAGAGATGACGGAAGGGTATACGCAGAAGCAGATTGCCAACAGGCTCTTTATTTCGGCCAATACCGTCAACACGCACATCCAGCACATCTACGAGAAGCTGCACGTCCACTCAGGCATCGAGGCCGTCGCAAAGGCGCTCCGCGAACGCCTCGTGTAACTATACAAACGTGAGGTACATGGCGAAGCCATAAGGCAGGGCAGGCTGCTTGGTACGGCTGGTCCATTGGACCGCTGTGCAGTCCTCAGCCTTTCCACTTCAACTCAGGCACGCCACGGGATCGCGCAGCAGAGACGGCGGTCAGGTCGTCTGGCTGTCCCACGCACAGGCTTGCAGTCCTGCAAGAGTAGCGGCGTTAGCCCAAACCAAGACCCTGCGGCCGAGGTGAGGGAGCATTATCGCCTCCGCAGAGCGGCGGGAATATGGGTGCCGCGGTGTGGCGGGTGCTGAGGCGGAGTCAGATTGCTCACGCAGCTATGACCATATGAAGGGGCATCGGAGGCAGGCACGCATGTCCCTCCGTCGCGCGTCGAAATCACGGCTGCGCAGCGAAATCACGTCATCACATGAGGCATCGATAGGGCGTCACGGAGGATTTTCGACACGCTGACGGGCACGCGCCACGACTGACGGGAGCCGCGACCCTCGCACACGGCAGCCTGTCGTGCCTCTCCTTCATCCTCTCCGCATTCGCGTCATGAAAACACGCCTCATTACGTCTCTGGTCCTGCTGCTCTTTCCGGTAGCTACGGCTTTCGCACAAGCAGTAGATGGACCGTACCTAGTCAACCCAGACGGCACGGTCGGCTCGGAGATCCGAACGGTCAACAGCGGAGACGAGCGCCTACGGGTCACCTACACAGGTGTGTTCGACGAGCCGGCCGTCCAGTGGAGCGGAGCAGGGGAGACCGGAACGTTCGGGGCAGCCACGTTCAGCGAAGGCCAGGTGGACCTGGACCTTGGCAGCGAAGCCCTCGCCACAGGCCGCTACCGGATGCGTATTGCAGGCAGCGACGGAGCCGTGTCCAACGCGTTTATCGTCGTCGTCGCCAGCGCGCAGGCACCCACCGTAACCGTCCGCACCGACCCGCAAGGCAGGATCACCGATCCCAAACCCGTGTTTGAAATCACGCGCCCCGCTGGGGTCCTTGGGACCATCATCGGGCTATCAAGCACCCCGTTCACCTTCGAAGAGGATGAAGCGGGCGAGGTCAGCTTTCTGGGCGCTACCTTATCGTGGGTAATACACACGCTGGATGACGAGGCCCAGTACGGCGCCGTACCCGATGGCGAGCCGTTTTTTGCGGACGAGCTGCCCGCTTTCTCCTCCCCACCACTGATCACGGACAGCACGTATTACTACGCCGCCTTCAACACGTACAACCCCGGCGGTGGCGAGGTCAGCACGGTGTTCGGAGGCATACAAACCTTCGTCTTTGAAGGCGAGACGCTGCTGTCCAAGCCGGTGCTGGTATCTCCGGCCAACGACTCCACGGCACTGGGGGCCGCCGCCTTCTCCGGCACTGACGTCAGCGTCACCTTCGAGTGGGAGCCCGTTCCCGGCCCTGTTGGAACCGTCGCGCGCTACCTCTGGACCCTGTACCGTTGTGAGGACTTCGCGGGCGACTCCAGCCCGGGAGCCACGGCCGACCAATGCGGTCCCGGCGAGTTCTTGGTGCCCGTTGATTCTAAAGAGCTCCCGGGGACGCAGGTCTCACTGGAGTACAACGCCCTTCAACTCACATCCGGTCGCTACTTTTGGGATGTGTCGGCCTTCGATCAGAGCGAGCAAGGCCTGACCAGCGACCGCCGCAATTTTAATTTTGAGCTACCCACGGGCAAGATCCGCTTCACAGTACGCGATGAAGCCGGAAACACGCCGAGGGACGGCCAGCGGATCGTGAGCGGCCAAGGCAGCTTCTTGCCCACCTTGACGCGTGGCACGCTGGGCGATGATGAGTTCGAGGTACCGCCGGGCACGTATCGGTTTACCTGTAATGCGAACGGTTATCTGCCGGGGGAGATATTTGTTCAAGGCGACACCAGCACCAGCCCAACGGTGACCGTCCAGGTAGGTGAGCAGATTGATGCACAGTGTCTCCTCCCTCGCCCAGGGTCAGCGTTCAACGTGAGCGTTGAGGATGCCACAACAGGCCTTGAGATAGCCAATTCGTACGTTGTTGCGTGCGATGCCAGTGACCCGAGCAGCTGCGTATTCGGGTTCGAAGAACGGGGTCCAGAGGCCCGGTTCGGATACAGGAGTGTAGACGCAGGCCGCGATGTGCGTCTCCTGGCTGCCGCGCCAGGGTACAGCTCGCGGGCAGAACAGCGCAGAGTGCCGCTGCAACAAAACCCCGATGGTGGTACCCTTGAACGCAACGTGAGCTTAAAGCTCGTAAACCGAGCTGCAACGCTGTCTGGTCAAGTGGTTAGTCCCGAAGGGTTGCCTATTCCCGGCGTCCGCATCATAGCATACCAGGCTCCCGATCTGCCAAACATGCCGCGCCTGGAAATCAGTAATAAGACAGACAGCGATGGTAACTTCAGCTTCGTGCTGACGGGCGATGTAGAACTACGTGTGATCTCCGAAGCCTACTACTCGGATCCGTTTACAACGACCCTGACTGCAGGTGAGGAGCGCACGGGCGTACAGCTCCAGGTCGACCGAAGCCCTCACGTACTCAACGTGACATTGTTGTTCGGTGGCTTCCGTGTGGAACGGGGCCAAGCCACGGTGACACCCGACGCCGGAAGTCCCTACGTGGAATCCATCGTCAACGGCTCGGCGCAATTTGTCCTGCCCGCAGAGGCCGCGACCTACACTGTTGAGGTGACAGAAACCGTGACTGGCCGCGACCTCACGGCCGAACCCCAAACCATCACGCTCGGCAGCCTGGGGAAAACCACTGGGCTCGTATTTGCGCTAGAGCCCATCTTCTCTACCGTTAGCGGCGCCGTCACCTTGCCGCCTACCACAGAACTCCAGACCGACCCCGTCTCGGGCGATGACGTGTTCGTCGAGGTGCCCGGCACGCCGCTAGACCGCGCCGACGTGGTGCTTCAGCGTTTCGTACGGCGCGCCAACGGCAGCGGGTACTGGTCGTGGAACCTACAACGGGCAAAGACTAACCAGGCGGGTGCGTTCTCGTTCGATGTCGCAGCACTCGGGGCCACCAATTATCGGATATGGGCGTCGTTTGCAGGTCATGCACCCGAACAGCCTTTTATTCCCGTCACGCTGAACACAGAACAGAACATCGAAGGCCTTCAGTACATCATGAACGCGGGCGCCTCGTCGGTAGGGGGCACCGTCAAAGACCAGGATGGGCAAACCATAGCCGATGCGCAGGTGCTGCTGACGAGCGAGGTCGGCTCGAAGGCGCAGTCTCTCGAAACGTCAACTGACGCCAACGGCACCTACACATTAAACGTCACAGCAGGAACGTGGCGCATTGCTGCCGACAAGGTGCTCTACCGGTCTAGTCTTGCCGATAGCCTCACCTTGGCCGCAGGGACCAACGCTGTCCAAGACCTGACGATCGAAGACCTCACCACCATCTTTGAGGGCAACGCCTTCCTCAAGGATGTTGAGATCACGGCAACGCTCATCCAGCGCGATGACAACGACGACGAACTCGAAGCGCAGGCCATATCTGACGCGCAAGGCAACTACACCCTAAGCTTGCTCAGCGGATATGCCTACAACATCGTGGCGCGCAAAGCGGGCTTCTTCACGCTGGAGATCACGACGGAGATTCTCGACTTAGACGGGCCAGCGAGCATCAAGTATGCCGCCAGCAAGTCGAACAACGCGGTCCCGGTGGAGGTGTCGCAAACAGGTGGGGTGAACTTCCAGCTGCAACGCGCCCCGGCCAGCGTCACCGGCCGCCTCGTGGATCAGGCGGGCCAGCTGGTGCGAAACGCGTTCGTCATTGCCTATGACGAAAACGGTACACCGTTCGACAGCACACGTACAGCATCGGATGGGAGCTACCTGCTCGGGTTGAACCCGGGGAGCTACCGTCTCGAAGGGATCCAGCCGGGGTATGACGCGAATCCCCAATCGTTGGCGGTGGTGTTTGGCCAAACCCTGTCAGGGTACGACCTGTCGGTGCGTCAGAACTTGGCGACGGTCCAGGGGCGCGTCACCAGCGCAGGGATGCCCGTTGAAGGGGCCTTGGTACAGTTAATTGGACGCAACGGGGGCGGCACCGTGAACTCACAGGCGGACGGGAGCTTCGTCTTGCCACGTATGATTGGGGAAACCTATCGGGTCACCGTGACAAAGCGCGGGTTTGAGGCCTACGAGGCCGACGGCTTCACGATAACAGCTGGGCAAAATGCACGGCTCGAGGTAAACCTGCCCGCCTTCACCGCCACCCTCCGCGGTAGTATCCAGCTGGCAGACGGACGCCCGCTCCCCGGTGTCGCTGTTCGGGTGACCTCGGGAGCAGGGACCGTGAAAACGGCGCAAACCAATGCGGAAGGGGCCTACCTCATTACGGGCTTACCCTTCGGTGACCTCCTCGTCAGCGCTAGCAAGGCCGGGCATAACCGAGGCGACGACCTGAGCGTGGTGCTCACCGACGCCCAGCCCACCCAAACGCTCGACATCACCGACTTTACGGAGAGTACAGCCTCCATTACAGGTACCGTTCAGGACGCAGCCACAGGAGCGCCCATCCAAGGCGTCCTGGTGCAGGCAGAGGGGCCTGGAGGGACCAACAGCACGTTCACCAGCACCAGCGGAAGCTACACGCTGACCAATATGGTGCCTGGCGCCTATGACGTGGTAGCCACCGCCGAAGGGTATGGCGAGACGCGTAACCCCGTCGTGGCAGAGGCCACGCAGCCCGCACAGCTTGATCTGTCCCTGGCCGCCGACCAAGCGCGGGTCGTGGGGCAGGTCTTGGACCCCGCCGGGCAACCGTTGCCGTTCCAGGTGAGGGTTATCATGGCTAACGGCGTCAACCGGTACGAGACGCGCTCAGACCAAGCCGGGCGATTCGAACTCACGGACGTCGCACTCGGCACGTTCACGGCGAGCACAGCCATTCGGGCAGTGGGCTATGGCAACGTGTCGGTTGGCGTGACCGTAGCGCCTGGCGCGACGGAGATCGCGGGGGTGGAGCTCGTCGTGCCTATCAATCAGGGCGTCGTACAAGGTGCTGCGGGTACGCCGCAGGCGCGTATCGAAGTTGCCGATGTGGTGACCGGCGATGTGGTAGGGACGGCCACGTCCATCTCGGACGGGTCGTATGTGGTACAATCCCTGCCGGTGGGCAGCTTCGACGTGCGGGTGGCTCGGCTGGGCTACGTGTTCAGCCCGGCTACCCAGCGCGTTGAGCTGGGCCTACGCGGAACCGCCGAAGCCGTGTTTTCGGCCACTCCAAACCGCGGCGAACTGATCGTCACGAGCCGCGATGCTGAAGGAGCACCGGTTCCCAACGTGGGCCTGTCGGTGGTCAGCACCGACACCACCTTCTTTACTACGGGCACCACCAATCAAGCGGGTGAGGCGCGGTTCAGCCTGACGGCGGGCAAGGTCTATGTTATCAGCCCCACCGTTGAAGGCGTTTCGGTCTCGCCAAGCGTGGCCGAGCAGGCCCTGGCCGCGGGTCAAACGGCCACGGTAGCGTTCACCGTGGTAGAGGGCCGTGCCTCCATCGCAGGAACGATACGCCAGAATGGAGGGAGTGTACTCCCTGGAGCTACCGTCGCGGCGAGAGACGCCGCAACGGGTGCCACCTTCCGCACCATACAGGCCTCCGGGAGCTACATCCTGGCAGACCTCCCAGCTGCTACCTACAGCGTCATCGCAGCGCTGCCGGGCTACCGCGCCGACACCACCCAAGTCACCGTAGCCGCAGGGCAGCCTCTCACCGAAGTCGACTTTGCATTGCAGCCGCTCAGCGTCCGAATCCAAGGGCAGGTGCTCCTCAAAGGCGCTGGGGTAGCTGGGCGTACCGTTGTGGCGAGCGGTCAGGTTGAGCAGCGCGCTGTGACGGACGCCGCTGGCCGCTTCGTGCTCAGTGGCTTGCCCATCGCCACGGCCCAGGGGGACACGAGCGTCTACGAGCTACGGCTGGAGGACGCTGGCTTGGCGGGCCTACGCCAGGCCGTCACCCTCACACCTGATCAGGCAGGCCGCACCATCGCAGTGCCTGACATCGTCTTGCCGAGCGGCAGCGTGCTGGTGACGGTGACCGACGGGGTGCAGCCGGTGCCCGGGGCACAGGTCGTGGTGGCCCCGCTCGCTGGAGCGTCCATCACGGGCCAAACCGGAGGTGGCGGCGAGTTTCAGACCGCTGAAGGGCTCTCCAGAGGCACCTACCGGGTGGCGGCCACGCAGGAGGGGCGTATGCGCCCGTCGAGCCCCGTGCTGGTCACCCTGCCCGACAATGCTGCTAGCGCTACGACGACGCTTGCCTTGCCCTACACGTTTGCGCCACCCACCGAGGTGCGTGCCTCGGACGCCTCGCCGCTGGCTATCACGGCGACAGAGGGCTACCCCTTGACGGGTGCCACCGCAACGCTGCACTACCGCACGGCTTCGTCAGGCACCTTCACCGTGCTACCGCTGGAACAGGTAGGGGCGTCGTTCACTGGGGCCATCCCCAGCCTCTTCGTCCTCGAAGACCTCGTCTACTTCACCGAAGTCGAAGACCCAGGCTCAGGCCTCACGTATCGCTCCGTAGAGCGCACCGTCACACCCTCAGCCGCAGGCATCTTGACCACTGCGCGTGTAACGCCCGACTTGTCCAGTGGCGGGGTTCTGCGCGTCGGGGATACCTACACCCTCCAGTTGGTGCTACGGGATGGCATCGGAGAATCGCTCGCCAGTGACTTCACAGGCGGCAGTCCCGCCGGGCAGGTCACGTGGTCCTCAACAGCGCAGGGCCTCACGCTGGCACAGCCCGACCCCAGCGACCCCACGCGCATCACGGTGTCCTCCTCGCAGGCCGCAGGAGCCACCATTCGGATCTCCGCGCAGCTCGGCGGCGCCACCATCACGCGTGCGCTGGCCCTGACCTTCGTCGATGCACCTATCGCAGCCCTCTCGGTCCGGCCCGCCCAGACCCGCATCAGCAACGAGACGACGAACCTGAGGCTTGAGTATACGGCCCTCACGGAGGCCGACCGCAGCATCCGCCTGGGCTCTAGCCTGCAGTGGGCCGTCAGCCCTGATGGCATCGGTACCGTGTCACCAGACGGGCGGCTCACGCTCAACGACCCGCAGTTCTTCGGAGACATTGAGGTGGTGGCCACCGATGCGCTCTCGAACCTTAGCACACCCACGCCCCTGTCGGTGTACGCCGAGGTGGATGGCCGCGCACCCCGGCAGCTCACCAACCGCAACGGCTTCAGCCTGACCCTCCAAGAGAACGCCGTGCCCTTTGCCACGCGGCTCTCGCTCCAGCAGGTGCGCATCCCCGAGCCCAGACGCTACGGGACCTCTGCTACCGATGGCAACACGTACCAAGCTGCTGACCCGGTCTACCAGCTCTCCTACCAAGCCGACCGCTCATTGCCAGGCGACAGCTTGCAGGTGGGCGCGACGGTGGGGTTGCCGCGTCCCGAGCAAGCTGGCGCCCAGGATGAGCGGCTACGGGTCGGGTATTACGACTTTGAAACCGTGCAGTGGTTCTCGCTCGCTGCCGAGGCCACAACCACCCAGGTCACCGCGCCGCGCATCCACCGGTTCGGTCAGTATGCCGTGCTTCTGCAAAACGACCCGCTCGGGCTCGACCAGGTCGCCGTCATGCCGAATCCGTTCTCGCCGCAGGTGTCGCCTCTCCGCCTTGGATACTACCTCTCGACGACTGCTCCGCCTGCCACGGTAGACATTCGCATCTATAACCTGCGGGGCGAGCTGGTGCGCAACCTTCTGCGCGCTGATGTGCAGAACCCGGGCCGCTACGGGAGCCGATCGAGCCTCAAGGAGCTCACCTGGGATGGCCTGACGGATGACGGCCGCATGTCTCGAAACGGCCGCTACATCATCCAAATCAAGGTGCAAGACACCACGGGGGAGATGACGAAGCTCGTCCCTGTCGTGCTGGTCAAGTAGTCTGTTCCTACCTGTGGGATGCACAGCCCCCTCGCTTCTCGTTAGCACGTCGGGCACAGCCTCGATGCAACTTTACTCTGGTGAACCCTCATGCACACTGCTCCTCTCCGCTTGCCTCATGGGCTGTTGGCGTCTCTCCTGAGACACATATACGCAGCCGGTCTCGTCGCACTTACCGGCCTCTGTCTCGTCCCTGTCCAGGCGCAGGAGCTATCAAGCCTACCCGGCGCCTTCGTCAATATCGGCTTCGGCGCGCGCCCTGCCGCCCTGGGCAATGCCTACGTGGCCCTCGCTGACGATGCCCAAGCCATCATGTGGAACCCTGCAGGGCTCGCGCAGTCCGGGCGCTACGGGCTTGCCTTCTCGTACATCGACCACTTAGGCCTCGTCGAGTACCAGCACATGGCCGCCTCCATACCGCTGCGCACTGGCGGCCTGGGGCTCGCGGTACATGCGTCGGGAGACGAAGCGCTCCAAGAGCTGGTGGTCCTGGCCGGGTACGCCCGGCCCCTCGGCGATGCCCTAAAGCTGGGCGTGAACGCGAAGTACCGCCGGGCCTCGTTCGGCAACAACGCCATGGGAGATGCCGATCTCAGCATCTTTGACCCTGGCGAGGTTGCTGAAGCGATGCTCAACCAAGTGACGGGTACAGCCAGCGGGTTCGGCTTCGACGTGGGGCTCCTCTATCAAGCGACGCCAAAGATGCGACTTGGCGTGACCGTCCGCGATGCTGCTGCTCCGGTGAATTGGCAGTCCGCTGTCGCCAACACCACGAATACGGCGCAGGGCTCCTACACCGAGGCTGTGCCGCTTGAGCTTGCTGTGGGCTCAGCCTACCGCGTGAGCGAGCAGTTCCTGGTCACGGCCGACTATAACCCCGCCCTCTCCAGCGAGCTCACCAACCGGCTGCATGTGGGCGTGGAGGCGAAACTCCTCAGCATCCTGGCCCTGCGTGGCGGCATGCAGCAGTTCGTCAACGGCCTCTCCGATGAGAAATACGCCGTCGGCTTTGGGCTCGATATACCCTTCGTCCAGGCGGCGCGCATCATGGCCGACTATACCTACTTGGTCGAGTCGCTCGCCAACACGCAGCACGTCTCGCTCTCCATCGCCTTTTAAGCTCTGACTCTCATGCCCACGAACCGACACACCTGGCTACTCTGCAGCCTCTTTGCCCTGCTCGCCCTGCCCGTGCAGGCCCAAAGCGACGACTTCACCATGATGCGCTGGCGCGGTGGTGCCATCAGCGCCGACCTCCGCATGGGCTTCAACCTGACGGGAGGGGGACTGGGCTCTAGCATCTTTGGCGGGGTCATCACGCCGCGCATCCAAAGCGGTGCCGCCAGCCTCTTCACCAACCCCGCCGAGCTGGGCCTCCTCCGGCATCAGCAGATTGTCATTGACGCGCAGCTGGGGATCGGCACGCAGAGCTTCGGCCTGACGGGCAACGACCTGCTTTCAGCGTCGACTATCCAGACAGAGACCGATGGGGTGCTCAGCGATCTGAACTTCCCGACGTCGGCCACGCCACAGTACACACAGGTCCAGGGACTGGCAGCTGGTCTGCAAGGGCGCTTTCCTGCGCTCGCCGTGGCCCTACCCGTGTACGACCGCTTCGCCGTTTCCATTGGCGTACACTATCCCATCGCTACTACCCTGGACCTCCGCATGGCGGGCCTTGAGGCGCTGCTCAACGCACAAGCGGACGCAGGCGACCAAACCATCGACATCGATGTCCTCTTCAACATCGGCTTCAGCACCCAGCTCCAGCTCAACATGCAATCCCTTGACTTCGGCGGCGGCGGCACCGTGCCCCTTAGCTCGGGCACGTTCGGGTACGGCGTTACGGCCTCGCGCTATGGCGTCACCAATGCCCTGAACATCAACGCCTCGCCCCAAGGGTCGGTTGTCCTCAACAAGACCACCGAATACGCCTTCAACGATGCTGGCGACCCTAACCTCACGGGCAATGAGACGAACGAGCTGTACTGGACCTTGCAGGGCAACTTTGAGGACGTGCAGTGGGGAGGCCGTGCCGGCGTCTTTTTCCAGAGTAAGAATAAGCGCTGGGCCCTTTCGGCAGTGTACAACCATGTGCCCGATTTTACACTTACTGACCCTAACGCGTTCAGCCGCAGCTTCGTACCAGCCTTCATCAACCTAGACGGAGAAACGGACCCCGATCCTGCCGACCCTGAGGCGCAAGATCTTTTCAACATTGAGGATCTGGACATTGCCAAGCCTAACCTGACCCGTGCCACCATCGACACGCTCGGGCAGACGGTCAGCTTGGCCTACCCATCCTCGCTTACCTTGGGGGTAGACGTGGGCCTCGGCAAGCACACCCTCGCTGTTAACTACGTCCAGTACACCGGGCCGCTGGCGTATGGCTACACCTACAACGGCGAGAAGCGGGTCGGCAAAGACCTCACGAACGGTGTGCGCGTAGGCCTAGACTTCCAGTTCCCCGACAAGCTCAAAGGAGCAGGGTGGGCCCTCGTGCCGCTCCGTCTGCTGTTCCTCGACGTGGATGGGCTGCTGCTGCAAGCGCTTGGCACACACACGGGCTATACAAACCCGCACTACCGCATTGGCGCTGGCGTATCGTTCGGGTCAGCCATCGTAGAAGGCCTGGAGGACGGGGAAGCGCTGCGTGACGTTCTTGACCTGCCCACCCCCACCAGTCTCTCACTGGGCCGCCAATACACCGTCTTCGAGCGTCTCGACGTCGGAGCCCTCGTGTTCGGCTTCCCCGACATCGCCTTCAAGTTCTCCTTCGGGTACACATTCCGGTAGAAACGTCGTATGCCATATTTGGCCTTTGTACTTTAAGATCGTTCGGGAGTATCATTCCCGAATGCTAGCCTCGGAGAGCTTGATTAGATACGATAGCCAAAACAGCTCAATTTTTGGCCTCGGAATCATTCGGCAACAGTATCTAACTAGAGTAAGGTGTGTGTCACCAAGCTGACTCGTGCCCGAGATCATGTAGATCTAGAAAGTTTTACGGTAGAAACAAGACAAGCTGTAAACAAGAATATATAAGCGATGAAAAAATATATTTCATACCTACTATTTTGTGTGGCTTTTGGAGGTGCTTTTGGTTGCAGTGGGCCTGAGCAAGTAGCGTTGGGAGAGTATAATAGAGTAGCTTGGCAAGATTCAGCAGGCACAACGCACTTCACCGTGTTATCAGTAGCGCCTTGGCACTCATATGTTGAGGATCTACAAGTCCAGTTTCCAATCTCAGCAAAGGCAGCGTTGGAGCAAGTATTACCCACAACGAATACTTTGAGTCAGTCAATACTTCAGGCGAGTGGATTTAGTGCACAGTTTGGTCCTGCTTCAGTGAGAAATAGTCAGACTGTTTCTACAGACACCAGTAGTACCGTAACGACAAACAGTGCTGAAAGTGCTGCAGTACCTCCGTCGTTGTTTGATTCAACAGCGTCAGGTGGTCGTACAGCTACGCTTAATTCAGTTGGTCAGTCTCTCAGCATTGATCCTATGCTGAGACACATGGCAGCACTAGCGCTATTCCAAGAAGTGAAGCTCCTCAATCGGGTCATCGAGGATGCGGCTTTCAGATATGATTACCATCCCTACATCATCCGTCTTCAGGTAGGAATGATGCCGTATGCAAGAAACCAGCCTTACGACTTGTATGCCGACGTCTCGTTTTTCAACGAGTTCAGTTCGGGTATTCCATTCGACCAGTTCGATAGCTTTCAAGAACGATATTCCCCTCTTGGATCAGATGGACCCAATAATCCTCCAGACATCATAGATAGTGATTCCACAACTAGTAGTTCTGCGTTACCACCCCTTCTGAACCCTATTGTACTACCCCTCTTGGTTACCGATAATTTGGAAGGAATGCTGCAATCGAGATCGGCCAGTCAGATCCAGCAACTGGTGCTTGGCCTAGGGTTGTTAAATTCAACATTTAGTGCAGGTATAAATGCACGTGAATTCACGGAACGAGTGCAGGCGGCGTTTGGACGTGATCTGAATAGTTTGATGACAGTTGGCCAATCCACAGAGAACAGCCTACGGATACGCCTTGGTGCAATGCTATCACCGGCTTCTAGGTATAATATGGTCCCTAGAACACACAACATAACTCTTGTCCTTCTTGTACCGAAACCATACACCGACTACATGAATGACAATGACAGAGCCCCTACTATAGAAGTAATCAGCAAATCTAAAATAGTAGATGCTTTGAATGGTTCAGTGCCGCCGTACATGGGGCCACAGATGATCGATGATAGGTACGCAGATGTACTTATCCCATACATCGAGCACGCATTCATTCGAAGTCGAATGTATGAGGATCTGCATTTTAACATTTACGATGATGCTGCTGCATTCGGAGAAGCCTTATCCCTTGCCGTGCAAGATAATGACTTAGTTGGATTCTGGGAGCAACTTGAAGTTTGGTCTGATTATATCCATCAGGAAATAGCCTTGCATAATGGTTTGATCACGGTAGACGATGATGGTATCATATATCCGGCAAGCAGTGAGGTTGAACATGATGAATTAGGGGTTAGGCTTCCAGCCGTTCCTGTAGACATCATGCGAGCACGCAGTTCTGAGATCTGGGCTAGCATATCATCCATGATGACCGAGAGTCTGGTGAAAAAAAATCGCTTCCAACTACCTAATACTGGGATTAGTCAACCGAATCTACCCGAGAGTGAAAAGCAGACTATTCTTCTCAATGATGATGGAAAAGTCACGACTGTCGTGATCAGTGGTGGTAGAGCCTTGAGAAGCGATCGCATTTCAGCATCTCTGAAGGTTGTCTCAAAAAACGAAACCTCGACTCAAATCATATTGAAACCTAATTCGATCAAGGCGTCGGATTCTGGTCAAACACTGACTATTACTTTTCCTTCACTGTCTGCTTGGCAGTTGCCTACAGATAGGGAAAAAGTAAGTATTTCTCTTTCTGTGGAGCTTACGGAGGATTCCTGGGAGTCATCGGATGCAGAGGACCCTCAAAGTACAAGCACGTTCAGCACTTGGATATATCGAAAGGCTCCTGCATCGTCAAAAGCCCAAGACCCTGGATTCAAATTGACAGTCACCTCTGCGGCTATCGTTCCAAGCAGAGCTAATGCTGGCACAGGCCAAGTGGCAGTATATGTCAAGTTTGAGGGAAATAATAATGTACAGATTCAGTCTCCTCCTGTAAGCGAAATCAAATTGACAGTATCTGGGGCAGATGTAACAAAAGTAGAAGGAAAGAATGTTATGGTGGACCAGGGTACGGGTGAGATCAGTGTCAGGAGCGAAGGGCGATTGTTGTTAAGTTTGTCAAACCTTCAACCCAACAAAAACTTAGTAATATCAGCAACAAGTAGTCGAAAAATACCCCATAAACCTATATCAATCCCTGTACATGAAAACGTTACCCAGAAGTAACTACAGCAGTGGTTACTGATTCTGATGCCGGAAGCTGCAGTGCCTATGTGAGAATCGCATACATCCTTTCAATCGCATAGCTTGGCTTGGACTTAATTCTCAACTCTCGCTATGACAGAATTACAACGTCGCCGCCCTCGCCTCTGGGTGCTCATGTACAAGCACACTGGCAACGCGGGCCTCACCTGCCGACGCTGTGGCATCTCTCGATCTACCCTGCGCAAATGGGCTAAACGCTATGCCGAACACGGCAAGGCAGGCCTCGCCTCGCGATCATCCAAACCACACACCCTACAGCCTTCAAACGTCGATGACGAGTTGAAGGCCAAGATGCTGCATCTGCGCCAGAAGCGGAACCTCGGCCCCAAGCGCATTCAGGCTGGACTGATGCGTCACGAAGGCACCAAGCGCTCTATATCGATCATCTACAAGGTGCTCAAGCGGGCCAAAGTGGGCGCGCTCAAACGCCAGCGCAAATCGCGACCACCCAAGCGCTGCAGCCTCAATGTGCCGGGCGAGCGGGTGCAGATCGACTCGATGAAGGTCGCCTCGGGCCTCTACTAGTTCACAGCGATTGATGACTGCACACGGTATCGCGTGCTCGGGCTCTACGGATCGCTCGTCAAAGTCAGTGCGGCGGTTTTTGGAGAAGCACGTGCTCAAGCAGATGCCGTTTCCCATACAGCGCGTGCAGACGGATCGGGGCGGTGAGTTTTGCAGTGTGGCCTTTCACGGGGCGCTGCACAAGCGGCAGATCAAGCTTCGTCCGACGCGTGCTCGCGGCATCTCAGCGGGAAGGTAGAGCGGAGTCAGTGGCAGCATTTCTACAACGGAGAGCGTCCGCACAGCAGTCTGGGAGGGAAGACGCTGGTGGAGCATTGGGAGCAGGTGATGGACCGCTTGCCGTCGCAGGAGGCGATACAATCGGGATGCGATGAGCGTAGGGAGCGCTACAACATCCGCTTTATCCGGTACTGGTGGGTGGCGAATCAATGAAATTGAAATGAGCTGTGCGATTCACACAGAGCTAGGAAGCCGAGACTATGGTGGAGGTGCCTTAACCATCCAGCACAGTCTCAGCTTCTGGCATCCATGATGCCGAGGCGACCCTGCCGCAACGCATGCCCCACTTCCGCCGTGCTATGGAGGCGGGCAGCATGATCCTGACGGACCAGTCAAGAACGAAGGAGAATTGTGGCCCCATGTACAGATAAGCACGGAAAACAAGGTGAGGCGGCCTACGGTTATACCGCCCCAAACGCAAAAGCCCTGCAAATCGGGGATTCACAGGGCCTGTCGGTGCGAAAGGGGGGACTCGAACCCCCACATCGTTTAAGATACTAGATCCTAAATCTAGCGCGTCTACCAATTCCGCCACTTTCGCAGAGGGACGCGTCTAAACAGCAGGCCACGCATAGGTTCCGTGAGAGGATCTTCCCGATGCCCTACCGAACCTGTACGCCGCGGGCGGAGTAGGTGCCTCCCTTCCGCTTTTGGAGCCCTTGCTTTCGTCTATGCCGCGCCTTTCTGCTTTGCTTGTGGTCGTGCTCGCCTTCGTGCCGCTGGCCCTCGCCCAATCGCCTGCCGACACCGTCCGCGCCGGACAGTACGACTACGGCAAAATGTGGACCTTCGACTTCCCGCCGCTCGACTACTTCGAGGAGACCTACGGCCTCACCCTGGACGACGAGTGGCTTACCACGGCGCGGATGGGCGCGCTCCGCATCCCCAACTGCTCGGCGTCGTTCGTCTCGCCCAGCGGCTTGGTGATGACCAACCACCACTGCGCCCGCGAACAGATCACGGCGGTGAGTCGGCCGGGCGAGAACTTGCTTGATGACGGCTTCTACGCGCAATCGATGAACGATGAGCGTCCCGCACCTGACATGTACGCCGAGCAACTCATCCGCATCGAGGATGTGACGGATGAGGTGCTGGCAGCGCTCGAAACGGCACAGACCGACGCCGAGCGTGCCGACGCCCGCACCACAGCCATCGACAGCATCACGGCCCGCATCGAGACGGCGATGGGCGACGCGTTCACGGCTGAGGTCGTCGCGCTCTACAACGGCGGGCGCTACTCGGCCTACACGTTCCGCCGCTACGACGACGTGCGGCTCGTCATGGCGCCCGAGCTCCAACTCGGCTACTACGGCGGCGATGCGGACAACTTCACCTACCCGCGCTACGCGCTCGACATGACCTTTTTCCGCGTCTACAACGACGACGGCGAGCCGCTGGCCACCAACGAGTACTTCGCCTGGAACCGCGACGGCGCGGGCGACGGCGAACTGGTCTTCGTCGTGGGCAACCCCGGTTCCACGAGCCGTCAGCAGACGGTGGCGCAGCTGGAATACCGCCGCGACATCGGCGACCGCTACGTGCTCAACCTCATCCAGAGCCGCGTGGCCGCGCTGCAAGGCTTCTACGACGCCTATCCTGAAGAAGCCGAAGCACTCGACCTGCGCAACAGCATCTTCTCGCTCCGCAACGGCGATAAGGCCTACACGGGGCAGCTCGAAGCGCTCAACGACCCGATGATTATGGCACGACGCCGAGCGTTCGAGCGCGAGTTCAAGGCTGCCATTGCCAGCGATGCCGAGGCACAGGCCAAGTACGGCGAGCTGTGGGACGAGATGGCGCGCCTCCAAGAGGAGCAGCGCGAGCTGGCTGGGCCGTACGGTGCCTTCATCGGGATGGAGAGCGAAGACCTGACCTCGGCCACGTTGCGCCGGGCGCTCTACGCCACCTTCTTCCTGATCCAGAAAGCCAACGGCGTGCCCGATGAAGCGTTGACGGACGTGCGCGATCCGCTGCTCGAGATCAGCGACCGGCCGGAGGCGCTGGACGTGGCATTGCTCACGGCTCGGCTGATGGACTGGCAGAAATACCTGGGCGCCGAGAGCCCGGTGGTGCAGCAGGCCCTCGGCGGACGTACCCCAGCCGAGGCGGCCCAGGCCATTGTCAGCGGTTCGGTGCTTAGCGACTCGGCGGCTACGCGCCAAGCGCTAGAGGGCGGAACGCTTATGCTCACCGACCCCGCCATCGTGCTCATGCAGGCGGCCATCCCGGTGTTCATCGGCTTCCAGCAGGCCTACTTTGGGCTGAGCGAACAGGAGACCAACGTCGCACAGCAACTTGGCCAGGCGGTGTTCGAAGCGTACGGCACGCTCATCCCGCCCGACGCTACCTTCTCGCTCCGCCTCGCCGACGGTATCGTGAAGGGCTTCGACTACAACGGCACCATCGCCCCGCCGCTTACCAGCTTCTACGGCCTCTACGACCACTACCACAGCTACGGCCCCGACAGCGAGTGGGACTTGCCCGAGCGTTGGCTCAACCCGCCGCCTACGTTCGATTACACCACCCGCGTTAACCTCGTCACCACCGCCGACATCATCGGCGGCAACTCGGGCTCGCCGCTGCTCAACCGCGACCTCGAAGTCGTAGGGCTCATCTTCGACGGTAACATCGAGAGCCTCAGCAGCGACTACATCTACCTGCCCGAGACGGCCCGCTCCGTCGCCGTGGATGTGCGCGGCATGCTTGAAGCGCTCGACGAGATTTACGATGCCGACCGCCTCGTGCTCGAACTGCTCACGGGCGATGCCGTCGCCACCGAAGCCGAGGCCGACGCGCAGATGCAATAGCGCTGCCGCCTCCGTGTGTTTTTTGGACCAGACTCCTTCCCACAGATAGATGATGCCTTCCCTGAAATCGCTAGCGACCGGTGTGGTGACCGTGCTGCTGCTGAGTAGCTGCGGCGCCACGCGTGAGGTGGCCGAGGTGGAGCCCACACAGCGGGGCGACGTGATCACCATCGAGTCGACGGAAACGCCGAGCACCCCTAGGCCGCGTCCGCTGCGCCTGACGCCGTTCCCGGCGGGTTACGACAGCGTGCAGGTTCCTACCTATGGCTTCGGCAAGATGTGGACGTTCGACGACCCGCCCGAGGCCTACATCGAGGCCACATACGACATCGACATCAATGTCACGTGGTTTGACAAGGCACGCAAGGCGGCGCTCAAGTTCTCCGACAACTGCTCGGCGTCGTTCGTCTCACCCAACGGCTTGGTGATGACCAACCACCACTGCGCCCGCGAGCAGATCACCGACGTCACCAAGGAAGGCGAGATGCTGATGGAAACGGGCTTCTTCGCCGAGACCAACGCCGACGAACGCAAGGTGGAGGGCTTGTTCGTGGATCAGCTCGTGCAGATCGAGGACGTAACGGACGAGGTGTACGCCGCGGTGCGTCCCAACCAGAGCAACCAGGACCAAGCGGAAGCGCGCCAGGCGCAGGTCACGCGGTTGGAAACGCGCCGTACGCGCGCCGTGAAGGCCGCGGGCGATACCACGCAGTTCGTGCAAGTGGTGCCGCTCTACGATGGCAGCCGCTACGCCGCCTACACCTACAAACGCTACCACGATGTGCGGCTGGTCCTGGCGCCTGAGAACCAACTAGGCTACTTCGGCGGTGACGCGGACAACTTCACCTACCCGCGCTACAACCTCGACGTGACGTTCTTCCGCGCCTACGACACCGACGGCGAGCCGCACGAGACGCCCGATTACTTCCGCTGGAGTACGAACGGTGTGGAAGCAGGCGACGCTGTCTTCGTCATCGGCAACCCGGGCTCCACGGACCGCTATGGCACGGTGGCACAGCTAGCGTTCGACCGCGACACCGATGTGCCTAATGACCTCAATGCCCTAGTCAGCCGCGCAGCAGCAATGCGGGCATACATCGAAGCCAACCCCGAGGCAGAGGGCGTGGACGACCTGACGAACAACTTGCTGGCCGTAGAGAACCAGATCAAAGCGGTGCGTGGCGAGCTTGCGGGGCTCAACGACCCCTACCTGCTAGCTCGGCGAACAGCCATGGAGCGCGAGCTGCAGCGCGGCATTGCCGACTCGACGCTGCGCGGCACCTACAGCGATTTGCTGGATGACATCAAGGCTATCCAGACGGCCAAGGCGGCGCTGATCCAGCAGCTGGGCGGCTTCAACTTCTTGGGCTCGCCCGCGCTCACCTCCCACGTGGTTACCCGAGCCATGTACGGCTACATCTACGACTTCAGTCGTGTGCGTGGGGCCCCTGCCGAGTGGCTAGCTGAACGGCGCAAGGAGGCCGCCGAAATCACTGACTGGCCCGCCGATTTGGAGAAAGCCCTGATTGCTATCCGCCTGCATGACCTGCGCAACTTCCTTGGCGCCAACGACCCCACCGTGCGGCGTGTGCTTGGCGATCAGACGCCCGAAGCCGTCGCTGCTGCGCTCGTTGACAGCACGGCGCTCACCGACTCGACGGCGTACCAGAAGCTCCTTGATGATGGCTACCTCAGCAGCGGCGACGCCACCGTGGCCTTCATCGAGGCGATCGCGCCCGTTTTCCTCGCGCTCTCGCAGCAGTACAGCGACCTCACCACACGCGAGGAAAACTTCAACACGAAACTGGCTACGGTGACGCGCAAGGTCTTTGGCGACGACATCACCAGCGATGCGAGCGGCACCCTGCGCATTGCCGACGGTGTGGTGAAGGGCTATGCCTACAACGGCACGCAGGCGCCGCCGTACACCACGTACTTTGGCTTGTACGAGCGCGCCGCCACGCACGACGGGGCCGACTGGGACCTGCCCGAGCGCTGGCAGACGCCGCCCTCTACCTTCGACCGCTCCACGCCGCTCAACTTTGCGTCGACCAACGACACGACGGGCGGCAACTCGGGCTCGCCCGTGGTCAACGTGGCGCTGGAGATCGTGGGCCTGCTCTTCGACGGCAACATCGAGTCGCTGCCCAACAACTACCTCTACACCGACGACACCGCCCGCGCTATCTCCGTCGATGCCCGTGGCATCCTCGAAGCACTCGACGATATCTACAATGCCAGTCGCCTCGTTACGGAGCTGACGGCTCGCGAGTAGATACCGCAGCCCCACTGAACCCAGTACGACTTAGCGATGCACTGTTTTCAGTGGGGCCGGTGGCTGAAACTGGGGGCTTAGTAGCGAGGTGGGTCGTCGTGCCAGTCACGGATTTTGCCTGTGCATACCCAATCTTTCGTCCAATTCTGGACGCCCACCCACTGAATGTGGTGCCTTCCAGAAGAGTGCGCATTGTAGGCATCCCATGACGTCGTCCGCCCCTTGGCAACACCTGTCGCCCCGCAGCTCCACTCGCCATCCGCCTTCAGGATGCATTTTCTGACGTAGATTCGCCCTTCGCAGTTGTTGCGCCACTTAACCATATATTGGTTGTTACGCCATTTTCGGTCAATGATCTCCACGCAGTTGTCGCGCGTTTCGTAGCAACTGTCTTGGTCGGCCCGAATGGATGACTGAGCCCATACAGGGAGAGTAGCCAGAGTTGTGAGCAGCCAAAAGGCTAGAAACGTGCTCCAAGTGAGCCGGATAGGAGTCGCAGGTAGATATGTTGTTCTGCGCATGCGTGTGCCCTCGTTGGGTAGATGAAGGAATAGGAACCGCCTTCATGATAGACGCAGCCTTCCAAGGACGAATCCCGTTATCACGCCATTTATCCATCCTGTTGCCCAACAACTACCTCTACACCGACGACACCGCTCGCGCCATCTCCGTCGATGCCCGTGGCATCCTCGAAGCGCTCGACGATATCTACAACGCCAGTCGCCTCGTTACGGAGCTGACGGGAGAATAAGCCGGTTCGTTCGCGGCAAGGCGCCCGCCCTCCAGGTTACGCAGCACGGCGTAGTGCTGGCCTGTCGGTTTCCTCGGCGCTGAGGGTGAAGTGGTCGGTGAGCGTGAGCAGGCGGCTGGAGAGCGCGTTCAGCGCATCAGACGCCTGCGCGACTTGCGCCACGTCGTGCGCGGAGGTTTGCGCCGCCTCGGCGATGCGCTCTACGCTCTGCCCGATACGCTCGCTAGTCACCGACTGCTCTTCCGAGGCCGCTGCCATCTGCGTGACGTGGTCTATGGTCTGCTGCGTGCCGTCGGCGATGCGGTGCAGGGCGCTGCTGGTCTCATCGGCAAGCCGGATGCCTTCCTGGGCCTCGGCGCTGCCCGACCGCATCGAGGCGACGGCTGCTGTCGTCTCGGTTTGGATGCCCGCCACCATGTCGGCGATCTCGCGGGTGGCGGCACTCGTGCGTTCGGCCAGCTTGCGCACCTCGTCGGCCACGACGGCGAAGCCGCGGCCTTGCTCCCCAGCGCGGGCGGCTTCGATGGCGGCATTGAGGGCGAGCAGGTTGGTCTGGTTGGCAATCTCATCGATCACTTGCACCACATGCCCAATCTTCTCGCTGGAGGCGCCCAATTGTTCAACCGTACGGGTAGCCTCCGTCACGATAGTCGCGATGTCGCGGATCTTACCGACGGTGCTGAGCACGACAGCGCTGCTGGCTTCGGCGGTTCTGCCGTTTTCGCCTGCTGCCGTGGCTGCCGTCGAGGCCGAGTGCGCGTGCTCCACGATGGTGCGCACCATCTCATCCACGGCCAGTGTGACTTCGCTGGCCTGCGTTGACTGGGTGGCAACGGACTGCGAGAGCTGGGCTGCTGCGCCGCCAATCTGCTCGGCCGCCGCTGCTGTATGTGAGGCCGTATCGGCCACTTGGCGCATCATGCCCTGAAGCTGCTCGGCCACGCCGTTGAAGCCCTCAAACAGCCGCTTGATGTCATCGTCGTTTGCGCAGTTATTCGTAGAGAGGCGTACGGTGAGGTCGCCTGCGGCGAAGCGCTCCATGCCCGCTAGCAGTTCATCGACACGCTGCTCCAGGTAGGCCTGGGTGGCGGCACTCTCGGCCGTAGCTTGTTCGATCTTAAGGTCTACCGAGGCCTTCTCCTCTTGCAAGGCTGCCAGCGTGCGCGTGAGCTCGGCTTCTTTCTCCTCAACACCCGCTTGGCCAACGGCACTGCGCCGCTGGTCGGCCAACATCTTGGTCACTGCGTAGAGCAGGAAGCTCGTCTCGAACACGACGTAGCCCGCGTGCTCGACCACGCGCCACGTGTTCGCCGCCGTCACGCCGAAGAGCGACTCGGGCCAGAAGAGGGCGCGCAGCAGGTGGTCAACGGCGGCTACGCCAGCCGCAGTGACCAGCACGCGCCAGTCCATGTAGAGGGCCAGGATGCCCAGCGAGGCAAAGATGTGGAAGTGCGTCTCGATGCGTCCGCCCGTCAGGTGGATGAGCAGCGCCGAGGTGAGCATCTGCGCAACGGCAATCGTCAGGCGGGTGACCGTGCGCCCCGGATACTTCCAGGTCAAGAAGGCCGGGACGAGCGAGATGGCGCCGCCGAGGAAGACCGCCGCGTACACATGGATGTGTGTGCTGCTGAACGTGCCTTCCCACGTTTGGGGTGAGACGGTGTAGGCGAGAATAATGGCGATGGCCCACTGTACGAGCATGAGCCCGCCGAAAAGGCGGTCAGTGCGCTTGTGGGTCTCGAACTGCAGGTCGTTGAAGAGGGCTTCGGCGCGACCACTCAGGGCAGGAGGTGCGAAGCGTTGGAAGAAGTGCGTCATGGCTCTTTCGAAAAACTACACGGAAGGGCGAATCACCCATTAAGGGATTGTAACGAGCGTATCGACCCCCTGATGGCGGTGCGATAGTGGGGAGAAGCCCTGATCCGACCGCTCGGATGTTACGAACCAGTAACTAGCAACTTTCGGATGGGCTAAGGTTCTACTATCTTGTACGTAAAATCCTGATCGAATCGTTTCGTAGTCGCATGCGCTCGCTCTTCTGCTGGGTCGTCCTCGGCGTTTGTCTTATCCCGGTTGCTCACGCACAAGATGCCCTCCGTCAGGCGCGGGCACTCATTGGCGAGGGCGAACATCGGCAGGCCGTGGGGGTGCTCACTGCTGTAGGCAATCCCACGCCGGATCACTACTACTTGCTAGGGTTGAGTTATCAGGCGCTCTTGCAGCACCGTCAGGCGCTGGCGGCACTCGACCAGGCAGACCGCATGAACCGCCGCGTGCTGGCCGCCAAGGGGCGCAGTTACGATGCGCTGGGGCAGACGCTGGAGGCCATCAACGTGTACGAGGGCGCCTACATACAGGACTCCACACATGTCAGCACGGCCAGCAGCCTAGCGCGCCTCTACGCCGAGCGGGACGACTGGCGCAGCGTAGCCAACATCTACGACCGCCTCCTTGTGGAAGACCGCGAGAACTCGACCATCCATCAGAACCTGGGTCGTGCCTATGGGCAGCTCGACTCGCTGGAGCGGTCGCTGAACCACTACGAGCAAGCGCGTAGGCTCAACCCCGAAAACCTGGGCGTCTTGTTGTCGCTGAGCGCCGCGTATGCGCGGCTAGAGTACTACACGTCGGCGCAGCGCGTGATCGCGCAGGGCATCGCTGAGCGGCCGAACAGCCCGCAGCTGTGGTTCCGCAGCGGTGAGCTCGCCATGAACGTGGAGGACTACGCCTTCGCCGTGGCCAGCTTCGACAGCGCCCTCGTCCTGGGCGACACATCGCCCATGAACCTGCGCAACCTGGGCGTGAGCCACTACCTCAACGGCGACTACCCCGCTAGCGAGGCGGTCCTCATGCGCGCCCACGAGACCGACAGCACCGACGGCATGCAGACGTTCTACCTGGGCATGGCCAAGAAGAACCTCGACAAGCACGACGACGCGCTACACTACCTCGACAAGGCCAGCCGGCTGTTGGGCCGCGACCTGCTGGCCGACCTCTACGCGCAGATCGCCGCCACGCACGACGTGATGGACGACGATGGCCGCGCCATACAGGTGTACCGCCTCTCGTTGAACCTCAACCCCAGCAAGCGCGAGAACCTGTTCCACCTGGCCGCGCTGTACGACGTCTACTACGAGGACCCGCGGACGGCGCTGGAGACGTACGAGCAGTTTCTGGCGGCGGTTACGCCGGGTGCCCTGCCGCAGTTTGAGAGCTACGCCCAGGAGCGCGTGAAGGCGTTGCGCGAGCAGCAGTTCTTCCGCGAAGGCCGCACCGCGCCCGCCGACACCTCCGCCGGACAACGCTGAGCGGCTTCCCTAACGCTGCCATAACACGCCGCTGGGATCCGCACTCGGAAAACCGCATTGGCCGCCTCATCCGTTTCTGCCGCTTCGTAGATTGAGGCTCCCAATGCGTTTTGCTCTACTCGCCTGCCTGCTCGTGCCGCTCGCCATGGGCTGTGCAGACGCCCAATCGCCTTCCCCCATGGCTACTTCCGACCGCTTTGCACAACCCGATGGCTTCGACGTACAGGGCCACCGCGGCGCGCGCGGGCTCGTCCCTGAGAATACCATCGTCGCCTTTATTAAGGCGCTGGAGCTGGGCGTGACGACGCTGGAGATGGATGCCGTCATCACACAGGACGGCGAGGTGCTGGTCTCGCACGAGCCGTGGTTCTCGCCCTCGATCTGCTCGCTGGATGGCGAGCCCATCCCGGAGGAGGACGAGCGCACGCACAACATCTACGCGATGACGTACGACCAGACGCGCGCGTACGACTGCGGCCTGCGCGGCAATCCGCGCTTCCCACAGCAGCAGCCGATGGCCGCCGAGAAGCCGCTCCTGCGCGACGTGATCCGCACTGCCGAGGCGTACGTGCAGGAGTACAACCTGCCGCCTATCTTCTACAACATTGAGACGAAGTCGACGCCTGAGGGCGACGGCATCTTCCACCCTGAGCCCGCCGCGTTCAGTGAACTTCTCCACGCCGTCATCAAAGCCGAAGGCATCCTGGAGCGCGCCACCATCCAGTCGTTTGACCCGCGCACGCTCCGCGCCGCGCGTGCCCTCGACCCCAACGTACGCCTCGCGCTGCTCATCGCAGGCCCCGAGAACGACGTGCAGGCCCAGGTAGACGACCTCGGCTTCGTCCCCGACATCTACAGCCCGTACTACGAACTCGTCAATGCCGAGGTGTTGACTGCGGCGCACGGATTGGGCATGCAGGTCATCCCGTGGACCATCAACACGCTGGAGGAGATGGAGGCGCTGAAGGCGTTGGGCGTAGATGGCGTTATCACCGACTACCCCGACCTGGGCGTGCAGCTGCTGAAATAGGCGTGGTTGCGTCAGTGCGTGAGTGCGTTGAAACGTGAGCGCGCGAGCACGAAAAACACGGCGCCTACGGACACCTGAATGGCGGAACGTGGTTATACTCGCCCTCCTGTCCAGTCTAGCGCCCCACCTGAACACTCACGCGCCCACGCACCGACGCAACCACGCACCGACGCGCCTACGTAATCACGCGCCCACGCACCGACGCAACCACGCGCCCACGCCATGATCACCACCCCACACACTACCCCTGCTGGTCGCCTGCGCCCGCGCATTGGGATCACACTGGGCGATCCGAACGGGATTGGTCCCGAGGTCGTGCTCAAGGCCCTCGCCGACCCACGGCTGCGCAAGTTCGTGGAGCCCGTGCTGATTGGTCCGCTGAAGCTATGGGCGCATCATGCTGCACAGCTTGGCCTCGTCGATGTATCGTTTTACCCAGCGAAGACAGGGGAGCCCGACAGCGGAGGGGCACGTTACGCCGTGCTCGAACCCGATGTTGATCCGGCGCCTGTCGTTGAGCTGGGCCGAATCACAGAGCACGGAGGACGCTATGCCATGCGTGCCGTAGAGTGCGCGGTGGATGGCTGCCTCGACGGTACGCTGGATGCGATGGTGACGGCGCCGATCTCGAAGGAGGCCATCGGCAAGGCAGGGTACCAATACCCCGGGCACACCGAGTTCATCGCCGAGCGCACCAAGAGCGACGGCCACACGATGATGATGGTGGCGCAAGGATTGCGTGTGGGGCTGGTCACAGGCCACATCCCGATCTGGGACGTGCCGAAGAACATCACGGAGGCAGCCATCCGCGAGAAGATTGGCATCATCCACGCCAGCCTCATCACCGACTTCGGCATCGCCGCGCCGCGCATCGCCGTGCTGGGCCTCAACCCGCACGCCGGGGATGGCGGTGTGCTCGGCTACGAAGAGATCGACATCATCAGCCCCACGGTGCAGGCGCTCCGCGACGAAGGCAAGCTCGTCTTCGGTCCCTTCCCCGCCGATGGCTTCTTTGGCACCCGTAGCGATCGCCAGTACGACGCCGTGCTTGCCATGTATCACGATCAGGGCCTCATCCCGTTCAAAGCGCTCACCTTCAACAGCGGTGTCAACTTCACGGCGGGCTTGCCCATCATCCGAACCTCGCCCGACCACGGCACGGCCTACAGCCTGGCAGGCCTGGGCAAGGCGCTGCCCGACAGCATGCGCCACGCGCTCTACGCTGCGATAGACATCAGCCGCAGGCGTGCCGCCGTCGCCGCCACGGAGGGGGCATGAGCCGTATCCTCGTCACAGGTGCTACGGGCATGGTGGGCTCTGCGCTTACGCGCCGCTTGGTTGAGGAGGGGCACAGCGTCCGCATCTTCCGCCGCCCCTCGTCGTCGCTCGATCTGCTCGGCGCCGTGCAGGATACCGTAGAGCACGCCCTTGGCGACATCGCCCGCTTGGCCGATCTGGACGCTGCCATGGATGGCATCGGGCAGGTGTACCACACGGCAGGCTACGTCGGGTTTGGCGGAGCCAAGGCGCGGGCCAGGCTGCAGGCCGTCAACGTGCGCGGCACAGCCAACGTCGTCGATGCCGCGCTGAAAGCCGGCGTGCAGCGGGTGGTCCACACGTCCAGCGTAGCCGCCCTCGGCCGCACGGGCGACCCCGACAAGCTCACCGACGAGACCAACGTGTGGACGCCCTCGCCGCACAACTCAGCCTACGCGCGCTCCAAGTACGACGCCGAGCTGGAGGTGCAGCGCGGCATTGCCCAGGGGCTCGACGCCGTCCTCGTCAACCCGTCGCTCATCTTTGGCCTCACGCGCCCCGGCGAGAACACGCAGAAGATTGCCGAGGACGTGCGCGATGGCCGCATCCCTGCCATCCCCGCAGGCGCCACCGCCGTCGTCGATGCGCTCGATGTTGTGGACGGTTTACTGCGTGCGATGGCCGCAGGTCAAACGGGTGAACGGTATATCCTGGCCAGCGAAAACCTGACATGGCTGCGCATCCTCGACGCCTTCGCCGATGCCTTCAGCACGTCGCTACCGAACCGGCGCCTTGGGCTGGTGGGGTCGATGCGGCTGGCGCGCGTCACCGAGTTCATCGGCTGGGCCACGCGCACGCGCCCACTCATCACCCGCGAGACGGCGCGGCAGGCCTCCAGCGTGTACCGCTACCGCAACGCCAAGGCCCGCGAGCAGCTGGGCTGCACGTTTCGCCCGTTTACGGAGACGGCGCAGCGGATGGCTCAGGCACTTGGTCGCTCTCCGCGTGGGGCAGGATCACCGTAAACGTGCTGCCCTTGCCCAGCATCGAGCGTACCCGGATCTCCCCCCCATGCAACTCCACCAATCGCTTTGCGGCCATCAGGCCCACGCCCGTCGACGTCTCGCCCCCCGTTGGGCGCGGCGAGAGCCGTTGGAACGGCTGGAAAAGGCGCTGTTGATCCTCTTGACTCAAGCCGGGACCCTCGTCCTTCACGTCGAGGTGTACCGTTCCATTCATGCGGATCAGGCTGACCGTAGTCGTCGCCCCAGCATCGGCGTACTTGATCGCGTTGCTCGTCAGGTTGTCCAAGACGGAGCGCAGGTAGACGGGGTCGCCGAGGACGTGGTAGTCGCGTTGACCTCCTGTGGAGTCGAAGTCGAGGCGTTGCTGCTTGGCCTCGGCGTGCGTGCGGTGCGCGGCAAGCGTTTCGCGAGCGAGCGCCCCCAGGTCTACCAGCTGTGTGTTCAGGGTGAGGCGCCCTTGGTCAATGGCCGACGTCTGAAGTAACGCATCCAGGATCTCAAGCATCCGCTCAGCAGAGCGCTGGATGGAGTACAGGGGTACGCGCTGTGTCTCATCGCTGCTCGGTATGTGCTGCTGCAACAGCTCCGCGAACCCCAGGATGTTGTGCAACGGGTTCTTGAGGTCATGCGAGGCAAGCCCTATCAGCTCACTCTTGAGCGCGTCCTGCTCCCGCAGCGACTCCAGACGCTGCCGAGCCTGGGCTTCATCCATCAGGGCCTGCTGTTGGCCCTCCTTGATGAGCTTGATGCGTGTAGCGAGCGCCAGCGAAAAAAACAGCGATTGCCCCAGGCTGCCAAAGACGAAGGCATGAACGGTAAAGTCATTCCGCGGCAGCCAGCCCAGCCACGTGAAGATGTAGACGAAGCCCCCGAGCAGCGCGAATGCTATCGCGGAGAGGTAAACCTTGCCCAACGGGTGACGTCGCAGGGCAAGCGCGATACTCATAGCCAACTGCACGAGCAGCCCGCACAGCGCCCAGGCAGCAGCGCCCCACACGGCAACATCCCACTGCTGCGCCAGCGCGAAGATGACGATGGGCACGTACATCCATATGAGCCCTACCAGGAGGCGGTGGAATACAGGTGCGGTGCGCTTGAGGTCGAGCAGCACAGCCGAAAAGCCGTGGACTATGGCGATGCTTGCCACGAGTAGGTGGAACCATATACTCAGGTGGAAAGGCAGGTGCGCGGGGTAGAAAATGGAAGAGACGACACCTGCTGTGTCGCTCCAGCACAGGCCCCAGAGGGTTACCACCCCAGCAAACCACAGATACCCCACGTTCCGAAGACTCAAGAACAGCAGTAAGTGGTAGAGGCCCAGGGCTAGCATGGCACCTAGATATACCAAGCTGATCAGCTCACGGCGCTCCCACTGCGCCTGCCACCGACTAGCGGTGCAGAGGCGCATGGTGCTGGCCCAGTCGTCATCGTTAGATCCGTAGGACCGTATGTCATGCCGCACCTCTAGGAGGAGTTCAACAGGTTGGCTGGGGGGGAGCTCCAGGGTGAAGTTGGGCAAGGTGATGTAGTTCGCTACCTGGCGCTCGGCAAGAGGCAATACCAGCCCGGTCTGCCCGATGTACCGGAGGGAGTCGCCCTCGTAGAGGTAGGCACGCGTATGGTACCATTTGCTGGATAAAACCCATGCCGCTGGAGCGTCCGCGGCGCGCTGTAGCGAAAGCGCAAACCAAAGCGAAGCGGTGTCGGGCAAGGCGCTGAAGTCCGCCTCCGTGAACGGCACAAAACGTGCGCGCTGCCGGAGGGCATCCTGCGGTCCACCGAATGCGCCCGCGGAAAAAACCACGTGCGGCGGTACCGATACGTCATCCGTCCCGTTGGTCAACACGAGCGGGGCGTTCTGGTGGAGGGACTGGCGCCCTTCAACCCGTTCCACAGAGAACAGGCCTATAACGAGCCAAAGGCTGGCACGAAGGACGGCACACACAGGGCAGATGTGGTGAAGTGTGGCGATAGGAGGAGGAAGCCACAATAACGTGTATCACCACCCACCTATGCAACGACAGCGCCATCGCATTGTCACGAATGTTGCTGGCCGGGGCTGAACGGATAGGATACTGTTCCGTTTCTCCACATTCTGTCTCGTTTGTCTACAACTAAGTAGATCACCTCTGAATCATGCGTGCTTGGATCGCTGGCGTCGGAAGCAGCTTGCTACTCCTGGTGGCCATAGCCATCGGGCTCGACCGTGCTGATGCGGCTGAGGAGACCAAGGTGGCCATCCAAAACGCGGTCTCTGCCGATACCACGGGCTACGCGCGCGCCATCAGCCCGCGTACGTTCGTCTTTCCCGATGATCACGGCGCCCACCCCGACTTCAAGCTGGAATGGTGGTACCTGACGGGCAACCTCGCTACCGCTGAGGGCCGACGCTTCGGCTACCAGTTCACCATCTTCCGCAATGCCATCGCGCCACCGCCCGATGGCTATGCCGCCGACACCACCGATTGGACCACGCGCCAGCTCTACTTCGCCCACTTTGCCGTCACCGATGTAGAGGCTGAGGAATTCTATGCCTTCGAGCGCTTCAGCCGAGGCGCGTCGGGGCTGGCTGGCGCTCAGGCCGAGCCGTTCCGCGTCTGGATCGAAGATTGGAGCATTACCCAGGCCGAAGACGCCCTCATGCCCCTCCGCGTGACGTCCGCCGGCGGAGACGTCCGCATCGACTTTGCGCTGACGC
>JBCDJT010000034.1:0-42861 GCA_038747545.1 Bacteroidota bacterium | reverse complement strand
GATGCCGACGGCCTCATGCTGGAGATCGAGCACGCCTAATTCAGTCACAGGTCAATAGGTCGCAAGTCCGAGGTCGGGGAGCCAACCTCTCTGCAGTGCATCGCCAAGTCCTCAAACTGAGATGACTTGAGACTTCCGACCTTGGACCTTCCGACCCTCGAAATTGGCACAGCATCTGCCCTATCTCGGCCACGAGCGTTTTGCCTGTAGTTCGACCTGAGAGGCCCCTTGATGCCAGCCGAAGTTTCCGCGCCGGGCGCATTGCGCCGGAATGTCCTGTATCGGAACGTGCCGATCACCAAAGTCTGGTATGACGCCGCCGAGGCCGAAGCCGTGAGCAAGCCTATCGAGAGCGGCTGGGTGGTGCAAGGCCCATACACGCGCGAGTTTGAGGCCCGCTTCGCCGAATTCACCGATGTGCTGCACGCTGTGGCCTGCACCTCGTGTACGACGGCTCTGCACTTGGCGCTAGAGGCGTGTGGCATTGGCCCGGGCGATGAGGTGATTGTGCCCGCGTTCACATGGGTGTCCACCGCCAACGCGGTGCTGTATGCGGGAGCCACGCCCGTCTTCTGCGACATCCGGCTCGACACGTTCAACATCGACCCCGATTTGGTAGAGGCGCTGATTACGCCGCGCACCAAGGCCATCCTGCCTGTTCACCTCTTCGGCTACCCCGCCGATATGCCGCGCCTGCTCGGCATCGCCCAGAAGCACAACCTAGTGGTGATCGAAGACGCGGCGTGTGGTTTTGGCAGCGCCATCTATGGGCAGCATGTGGGCACCTTTGGTGAGGCCGGGTGCTTCAGCTTCCACCCGCGCAAAGCCATCTCCACGGGCGAAGGCGGCATGGTCATCACAAGCGATGCAGCCATCGACGAGCGGTGCCGCATCTTACGCAACCACGGCGGCTCGCCTGCCAGTGGGCCGCCGGGGCCGCACGTGATGGGGCGCTATGCCCACCTCGGCTACAACTACCGCCTGACCGACATCCAGTCGGCGCTGGGTGTGGCGCAGATGGGGAAAGCCGATGCTGTCCTGGCCGGGCGGCGGCAGTGGGCCAAGGCGTACGACGATGCGCTCGCCGACAACCCAATGCTGCGCATCCCGCGTGTCCCTGACGGCTGGACACACAGCTACCAGTCGTACGTGCTCCTCTACGCCCCTGAGGCGCCTACATGGCACAATTTGCCGCGCCTGCACGCTGAGCGCAATGCGCTGATGGCCAGGCTCGCTGAGGCGGGTATCGGCACGCGGCCGGGCACGCATGCCGTCCATACCCTCGATTATTACCGCAAAACGTTCGGTTTACGCCCCGAAGACGCCCCCAACGCCTTCATCGCCGACCAGTGCTCGTTCGCCATCCCGCTCTTCCCGCAGATGACCGACGCCGACCACGCCCATGTGGCACAGCATCTGCTTGCCCTTACGGCATCTGTACCTGTAGTCTGATTCCTCAGAGGGCACACCGTGATTAAAGGCAAGAATATCTTCATCACCGGCGGCGCCGGGTTTATCGGCTCGACCTTGATTGGCCGGCTCATTGACGACAACCGCATCATTGCGTTCGACAACCTGTCCCGCGACTCACTTCAGCATAAGTCGTACAAAGACCATAGAAACCTGACGCTGATTCAGGGCAACGTGCTGGACTACAGCAAGCTGAGCCGCGCTATGCAAGGCGCCGACATCGTGGTACACGCCGCTGCTATCGCGGGCATCGACACGGTGATTGAGAGCCCGGTGCGCACGATGAACGTGAACATGGTGGGCACAGCCAACGTGTTTGACGCCGCCTCTCGGCTCAACAACCTGGAGCGCATCGTCAGCTTCTCGACGAGTGAGGTGTTTGGCTCTACCGCCTTCCGCTCGGCGGAGACCGACAACACCGTCATCGGCAAGGTGGGCGAGGCGCGGTGGACGTACGCCGTGAGCAAGCTCGCCAGCGAGCACCTGGCGATGGCGTACCATCAGGACCGCGGCGTGCCCGCGTCGGTGGTACGACCGTTCAACGTGTACGGCCCTGGCCAGGTCGGCGAAGGCGCGCTGCACATCTTCATCAAGCGCGCGCTCGCCAACAAGACCATCGAGGTCCACGGCGACGGCACGCAGATCCGCGCTTGGTGCTACGTGGACGACATGATCGACGGCGTGCTGCTGGCGATGGTGCATCCGAACGCCGTGGGCGAATCGTTCAACATCGGCAACCAGCGGGCCGTAACGACCATCTTCGGTCTGGCCAACACGGTCGTCCGCGTCCTCGACTCCGACTCGCCCGTCGTCTTCACGCCAAAGACCTACGCCGATGTCGAGCTGCGCATCCCGTCGGTAGAGAAGGCAAAGAACCTGCTCGGCTTCGAGGCCAAAGTTGACCTCGATGAAGGCATCCGCCGCTCCGCGCCCTACTTCGCCGAGTTGCAGGCCGAGACGCCGCGCACGGCTACGCCGCCCTTGCGTCTTGTCTCCGTCGCGGCGTAGTGGCGCATTAAATCCGATGGCTGTTCACGCACATCCGGCTACCGAGGCCTGGCCGCAGGATGACCCCGAGGCGATGCGCTTGCTCGCCGAACTGAAGCGCCTGTGGCAAGATCGCCAACGCGCGGTCGATGGGCAGTGGCGCCGCACGTTGCCCTTGGGCGACTACGTGGTGGACCGCTGGGAGAAGGCCCAGCAGCTCGGTTTTGGCGAGGGCACCAGCGTCTACGACAACGTGCTCATCCTGGGTAACGTACAGGTGGGCGCGCACACCTGGATCGGCCCGAATACTGTCCTCGACGGCAGTGGCGGCCTCAGCATCGGCAGCCACTGCGATATCTCGGCAGGCGTGCAGCTCTACAGCCACGACAGCGTGGCGAAGGTGCGCAGCGGCGGCACGGCTCCGACCCAGCACGCGCCCACACGTATCGGCGACTGCGTGTACCTCGGCCCCAACGTGGTTGTGGCAAAGGGCGTCACCATCGGCGACGGCTGCGTGATCGGGGCCAACAGCTTGGTCCTGCGTGACGTGCCGCCCAACAGCAAGGCATTCGGCACGCCCTGCCGCGTCGTCGAAACGCTACCCGACGTGTTCACCTCATCCGACGCTGCCTGACATGATCGCCATCGTCGCCTACGGCATGGGCAACACCGCCTCCATCCGCAATATGCTACGGCGCGTGGGCGCCAGCTCCGTCATCACAAGTGATCCCGACGAGATGCGCGCCGCCGATGCGCTGATCCTCCCGGGCGTAGGCGCCTTCGACCACGGTATGCAGAGCATCCACGCGATGGGTTTGGCTGGTGTGCTGCACGATGCCGCTACGCAGCAGCAGAAGCCCATCCTCGGCATCTGCCTCGGCATGCAGCTCATGACCCGTGGCAGTGAAGAGGGCGCACAGCCCGGCCTCGGCTGGGTCGCCGCCGACACTATCCGCTTCCAACTCGCGCACCGTCCCGACCTGAAGGTGCCACACATGGGCTGGAATACGACGACGGTACATCGGCAGGGCGCCCTCTTTCCGAACCTCGACGCGGCGCGGTTTTACTTCGTGCATTCATACCATGTCGTGTGCGATAGTGCGGCGGATGTCGTCGCCACGGCGCATCACGGTATGGACGTGACGGCGGCGTTCCAGCACGGCCACATCATGGGCACGCAGTTTCACCCTGAGAAGAGCCACCGCTTTGGTATGCAGCTGTTGCAGAACTTCGTCGCGCATGCGGCGAGCGCAACTCTACCCATCGCTGCGTGATAGCAGGTTGCAAAAAGCCTGTCTGCCTCAATTTGTCATCCCGAGCGGCGGCCGAAGGCCAAAGCCGAGAAACCGAAGGTGCACGGAACGTAAATCTCCCACCTTGAGGCTGTGCAATCCGCAACCGTGGGAGATTTACCTGCGGTGTGCTTCGCGCTCTCGACTACGCTCGGGATGGCATTATGGGACGTCGCGCTGCATCCTCGTCGGGCGTGACCTGGCTCACTCGACGGTAATGGGCAGCTGCCCCGAGGGCACGAGGGTGCCATCGAGCGCGTCCAGCACGGCGCGGACTGAGGCGACGGTCTGGTCGTAGGCGACGAGTGACACGTCGGCGCCGGGCACATCGGCGAGGACATAGGGGTTGCCAAACGCGACCAGCACTACGGGCACATCGAGCGCGGTCAGGCGCTGGGCAAGGCGCGTCTGCCCTTCGGTGAGTCCTGCACGACCCCGACCTGAGCGCAGGCGCTGATACAGCGTGAGTACCACGACGTCGGCATCTGCAGCAGCCTCCATCAGGCGCCGGGACTCGCCTTCTGAGGGCGTCTCGGTGGCCAAGCGCAGATCGGTGACCGGGTTGAGGTAGGCGGCCAGCGTGTCCATTGCCACGCCGATGCTGGTGGAGTTGCGGTAGTTGGTCAGTTGGAGCAGCGCCACGCGGACGCCGTCCGCCAGGGCCAGCGCGGGGTGGCTGCCAATCTGCGTCAGCGCCGCGTCTGCGATGGCTTGGGCGGTGGGTTCGCCGAGGGGTTGCGCCATACGGGCGTCGAAGGCAGCGCGCGAGGGCACGGCGTTGCGGTGGAGGTTGGCGTGCGCCTTGGCGAGTAGCACGCGGCGCACGCTCTCGTCGAGGCGCGTCTCGGTGAGGGAACCATCGGCCAGCAGGTCTTTGACGATGTCTGCTGCCGTAGCCATCGACTTCGGCGTGAGGATGATGTCGACACTGGCATCGAGCGCCATCCGAATGCGATCGGCCAGCGGGTACGTGTTGCTGAGGCCACCCATCTTGATATCGTCTGTGACGATGACGCCATCGTAGCCAAGCGAGTCGCGCAACACACCGAGCACGTTGCGGCTGAGCGTGGCCGGAATCGCCTCATCGTCCAACGCAGGAATCCACAGGTGCGCTGTCATCACGGCCTCGGGTGCTGCCGGGCCGCTGAACACGTCACGGTACGGGGCCAGTTCGGTCGCCTGGAGGTCGGCGTAGCTGCCAGGGACGGTGCCCATCCGGTTGTGGGAGTCGACGGCGGTGTTGCCGTGGCCGGGGAAGTGCTTGAGTGTGGTGGCCACGCCCTCGGTCTGCGCGCCGCGCACGAACGCCGCCGCCATCGCGCCCACCAGCGCTGGGTCCTCGCCATACGAGCGCGTGTTGATGATCGGGTTGTCGGGGTTATTGTTGACGTCCACCACAGGCGCGAAGAGCAGGTTGACCCCGATGGCCTTCGCCTCGATCGCCGTCAGCCGCCCGGCCTCCTCGGCCAGCGCCGTGTCTCGCGTGGCCCCCAGCGCCATGTTCGACGGCAGCTCGGTGAGCGGGTTAGCGTAGCGCCCCACGCCGCGCTCGTAATCGGCTGCGATGAACAGCGGGACGTTCGTACGCTGCTGGACGCGCCGCGCCACGGCGAAGACCTCGCCCGGTGGCAAGATGCGCGAGATCAGGAAGCCGCCCGCGTGGTGCGCTGCCACTGACTCGGGCATTCCGCCTTGCAAGATTATGGGTATGTCTTGCGACAGGAGATGCACGATGAACAGCTGCCCGATCTTCTCATCCACCGAGAGCGCAGCCAGCACCGAATCGGCCCAGAGCACGGCATCGGTATCCTCGATTTCTTGCCCGGCTGCAGGCACCACGACGGATGGCGCGAGCAGTGGCATGGCCTCATCGGAAGCCGAGGTACAGCCACTTCCGATGCACAGCGCTAGCAGGAACGAAGGCATCAGCAGGCGTTGAAGGGGCTCGCGCATCGAAACGGGTACGACTGAGGAATACGTCACATGAAGGAGCGGCTGTGGGGCGAGGGCCGGCGCCTGTGGGCCGCGTGGCGCGCCCTGGATCAGCAGACCATCTGGGTGCTCATCATTGCGACGGCGCTGGTTATCATCCACGACGCCATCGGGGGGCGGCGCTTCTTTCAAGAGACAATCGCCGATTGGTTTCATCCCGACCAGCAGGGGTTGATGCGTTGGGCGTGGCGCTTTGGCACGCAGGGCATCCTGGGCTTCCTCGTGCCCATCGTGGTGTTGCGCTACGCCTTCAAACAGCGGTGGCACGAGATGGGCCTCGGGTTGGGCGACTGGAAGCTGGCCTCTACGCTCGCGCTGCTCTACATCCCGCTGGTCATCGTGGGCACCTGGGTGCTCTCGGACAGTGCAGCGTTCCAGACCAAGTATCCGCACTTCGCGCCCGCCACGAGCAGCTGGCGGCTGTTTTTCATCTACGAGGGGTTGTTTCTGTTTTACTGGATCGGGTGGGAGTACCTGTGGCGCGGGTTTGTGCTCTTCGGCACGGCACGTACGTTTGGGCACTATGCCATCTTCATCCAGATGGTGCCGTTCGCTGTGCTGCACATTTCGAAGCCGCTGCCCGAGGCGATGCTCTCTATCCTAGGCGGCGTGGCGCTGGGCGCGCTGGTGTGGCGGTGCCGCTCGTTCTGGATCGCCGTACCCATCCACGCGGCGCAGATGATGATCCTCGACTTCTGGTGTACCATGCGTGTCCGCACGGAGGTAGAAGGTATCGGGCTTGGCGCGCTCTGGCAGATCTTTAGCGGTGGCTAGACCAGGCTCGCCGTGTGGACCTGGAGTCGTATCGCTAGCTTCACTTCCCCGCCTTGCTAAACGTCAGCGTGAGCGGCACGCCCTCGAAGCCGAAGGCCTCGCGCAGCTGGTTTTCCAGGTAGCGGCGGTACGACTCGTGTACGCCCTTGGGCTGGTTGCACGAGAAGCGAAACACCGGCGGGTTGGTGCGCACCTGTGAGCCGTACTTGATGCGTACGGCGCGGTTGCGGTACATCGGCGGCTTGTGGCGCGTGACGGCCTCGCTCAGGAAGTCGTTCACGCGGCTCGTCGTGATGCGCTTTTTGCGCTCTTCCACTACCGCGAGCGCTGTGTCCAACAGCTTGTGGACGCGCTGCTTCGTCATGGCGGACATGAACACGAGCGGCACGTAATCGAGCAGCTTGATCCGCTCCACCAGCGCCCGCTCGAAGTCGCGCGCCGTGTTGGTCTCTTTCTCTACAAGGTCCCACTTGTTGACGCCGATAACGAGGCCCTTCTTCATCTGTTCGGCCTGCCGCAGCACCTTGATGTCCTGCGTCTCCAGCCCTTGCGAGGCATCCAGCAATAGGATCGCTACGTCGCAGCTTTGGATGGCGCGCTCGGTGCGGAGGGTCGAGTAGAACTCCACGTTCTCCGAGATGCGCTTGCGCTTGCGGAGGCCCGCCGTGTCCACGAGCACAATCTCCTGCCCGTGGTAGCGCAGCTCGGTGTCGATGGCGTCGCGGGTGGTGCCGCTGATCTCGGTAACGATGGTGCGCTCCTCGCCTAGCAGCGCGTTCGTCAGCGACGACTTGCCCACGTTGGGCCGGCCGATGATGGCGAGACGGGGTCGCGTGTCTTCCTCCTGTTCCTCCGGCTTGTCGGGCAGGGCTTCCAGCACCGCATCAAGGAAGTCGCCCGTGCCGGAGCCGTTGATGGAGCTGATCGGATACACCTCGCCGATGCCGAACTGGTAGAACACGCCCGCATCCCAGCGCCGCTGCTCGTTGTCGGCCTTGTTGGCGACGATGATGACGGGCTTATCGGTGCGGCGCAGCAGGGCGGCCACGTCTTGGTCGAGGTCGGTGATGCCCGTGACGACATCGACCACGAACACGATGACGTCGGCTTCGCTGAGGGCGATGAGCACCTGCTCGCGGATGGCCGCCTCGAAACGGTCGTCCGAGTTGGCCACGAAGCCGCCCGTGTCCACCACGCCGAACTCGACGCCGCTCCACAGGCACGTGCCGTACACGCGGTCACGTGTCACGCCCGGCTGGTCGTCTACGATGGCATCGCGCGACTCCGTCAGGCGGTTAAACAGGGTGGACTTGCCCACATTCGGGCGCCCCACAATAGCAACGAGCGACATACGCGACTCCGGCGGTTGATGAGCCGATGTATACGCCCCGCTGCCGATGTGCGTTCGACGCCGTCAGTGAAGTTGTGCGTGATGCGTCGGCTGCCTGAACGGCACGCGGAGGTCCCGAACCTTCCCGCCATCGCTTCGTCCGGTGGCTAAAGTACGATGCGCTCAGGAAATGCAGGCGCACGCTGTGAGGCCGTGACCTCACCCGAAGCCGTGAAGAAACGCATGCGCCCGTCGATGTCGCAGAGCCAGACCTCCTCCGCACCCGCCTCGAAGTATAAGCGCCGCTTTTCGACCATCTCGGCCTGCGTGTTGCCGGGCGAGAGCACCTCGATGCAGATCTCAGGTGCCACAGGCGCATCGAAGGCCTCCTCGACCAAGCGCGCACGTGCTGCTGAGAACCACGCCACATCGGTCACCCGTGTGCCAGCGGTCGTTTGGATCGCCGTCTCAACCCCCATCTGCCCATCTGGCAAAGCATCATCCAGAAGACGCCCAATAGCGTACTGAAACATACCGTGCTTGACGCGGACAGGGCTCATGACGATTTGGCCGTAGGCGTTGAGTTCAATCTTGAACGGGAGGTCGCGCAGACGCGGATCTTCGCAGACCTCTTGCCACGTGTAGTACCCATGCCGAACGGTGGTTTCCATAGTCGATCCCTAGCGTGTGCAGCCCATGAACGAAGGCAGAGTCTCCCTGTTCGTCAAAGCCCGTACTTCTCCAACCGTCGGTAGAGCGAGGCGCGGGTGAGGCCGAGCTCCTCGGCGGCGCGGCTGATGTTGCCGCTGTGCTTGTCGATGGCCTTGCGGATGACCAGCTTCTCCACGTCCTCCAGGTTGAACGAGTCGAACGTGACGTCGTCGCCCTCCTCACGATGGATGGCCGCGAAGAAGAAGTCCTCCGGCTGGAGCATTGTGGTGTCGGTCATGATGATGGCGCGCTCCACCATGTGCTGCAGCTCGCGCACGTTGCCGGGCCAGTGGTACTTCTCCAGCTTCCGCAGCGCGCCCGCGCTGATGCCCTTCATCAGCTTGTGGTACTTGCGGGCGTACATGTCCAGGAAGTGATCGGCCAGGAGCGGGATGTCGTCCAGGCGGTCGCGCAGGGGCGGCAGGCGGATTTCCACCGTGTTGACGCGGTACAGCAGGTCCTGCCGGAAGGTGCTCTCGCGCACCATGTCGTACACGGGCATGTTGGTGGCGCAGATGAGCCGCACGTCGATGGGCGTGGGCTTGTTGGAGCCGACGCGTGTCACCTCGCGGCGCTGCAGCACCGTCAGCAGCTTGGCCTGGAGCGGCAGCGACAGGTTGCCGATCTCGTCGAGGAAGAGCGTCCCGCCCGAGGCCACCTCCAGCCGGCCGGCCCGGTCTTCTTTGGCGTCGGTGAAGGCGCCTTTGACGTGGCCGAACAGCTCGCTCTCGAACAGATTCTCTGAGATGGCGCCCATGTCCACGCTCACAAACACCTCATCGCGCCGTTTCGACTGCCGATGCAGTGCCCGCGCCACTAGCTCTTTGCCTGTGCCGTTCTCGCCCAGAATGAGCACGTTGGCATCCGTGCGCGCCACCTTGTCGATGGTACCAAATACCTGACGCATCGCCGCCGAGGAGCCCACGAAGTCAGCATATTTCTGGTTGGCGTCGGCGAGGAGGGCACGCTGGCGGGACTTGAGCTGGTTCGTCTCCATCCGCGAGGCCCGCAGCTTCATGGCCGCGGCCAGCGTGGCCAGCAGCTTTTCGTTCTGCCACGGCTTGAGCACGAAGTCGGTAGCGCCTGCCTTGATGGCCTGGACGGCCATCTCGACATCGCCAAACGCGGTGATGAGGATGACGACGGCTGAGGGGTCGAGCTCCAGGATTTTGTCGAGCCAGAAGAACCCTTCGCGCCCGCTGCTTACATCGCGCGTGAAGTTCATATCGAGCAGAATGACGTCGTAGCTCTCGTTCTTGAGCAACGTCGGGATCTGCTGCGGATGCTTCTCGATGTGTACGAGCTGCGCGCGTTTCTTCAGCAGGAGCCGCGCGGCCTGGAGCACATCGGCATCGTCGTCAACAATTAGGATTTTGCCGAACGGCTTGGACATGTCGGTCGGATAGATCGAGGTAGGAGAAACGGGGGATGAGCGCGGCCGAAACCCGCAGACTCGCCGGAGCATAGCGCAGCCGATGCTACAAAGATGCACGGGGTGGTGTTCGGATGCGGACACTGCTGTGCTACCACCGTACACTTTCGCTCACGGACTAGGGCTATAATTATGCATAAGCACTTGTAAATTTTGACTTTGATTAAAATGGCATATCCCTTGTAACACCCTAAAACTGATGGCGTAGCGCGGTTCAGTTGCATGTTCGATAGAATGCGCAGTAGCATTCTGAACGCTGTGCATACCCGCACCCGCACCATTCGCATTTCCTTCCCCGGTTGTTATGAGTGATTCCAAGAAAGTAGAACACGGCACGCGCTCGCTGTTTGCCCCCTCCAAATCGAGCGGCGACGGCAGCCCCGACGGAGGCGGACGCCGCAACGGAAGCCCAGGCCGCGGCTCATCATCTGACCCCAACACCGTCTCGGGGGCGGGGATGGACAAGCGCGTCAAGAAGAAGACCTGGACTTGGCAGCGCATCGTGGGCCTTGCGGCCATCCTCCTCTTCGTGGGCGTCAGTGGCTACTTCGTCTGGACCAGCACCACAGGGGGACGCAAGCTGAACGTGGAGGTCGATAAGATCACCATCGCGGATGTCACCTTCGGGCCGTTCCAAGAGTTCATCACGCAGACGGGCGCCGTCATGCCGCGCCAGACCGTCTACCTAGATGCCAGCGTAGGGGGCCGTGTCGAGCAGATCTTCGTGGAAGAAGGCACCATGGTTACCGAAGGCCAGCCCATCCTCGAACTCTCAAATGCCGAGTTGCAGCTACAGATGTTTGGCACCGAGACGCAGCGCATTGAGCAGATCAACCGACTGGAGCAGACCCGCTTCCAAATCGAGCAGAGCAACCTACGCACCCAGCAAGACATCGCTAACACCGAGTTCCAGCTACTGCAGGCCAAGCGCGAGCACGACCGCTTAAAGCCACTGTACGACCGTCAACTCATCGCCGCTCGCGAGTATGAAGCCGCCTTGGACAACTACGAATACCTCCAGCGCCGCCTGGAACTGACGGTCAGTTCGTTCCAGAAAGATTCGCAGCGGCAGGCCCTCCAACTGGCATCGATGGAGGCGTCGGTGGACCAGATGGAGCAGAACTTCCAGCTCTCCCAAGAGCGCCTGGCCAACCTCACGCTGCGTGCGCCCATCACGGGCCAGCTCAGCCAACTCAACGCCGAACTCGGCGAGCGGCAGGCGCCGGGCTTTCGCTTCGGCCAAGTCGATGACTTAGACGGTGGCTACAAGGTGCGCGCCGCCGTAGACGAGTTCTACATCAACCGCGTGGCCCGCGACCAGACGGCAACCACATTGCCCATTGCTGGCGAAACCTACAAGATGGAAGTGCGGCGCGTCTTCCCCGAAGTCCGCGACGGCCGCTTCGAGGTAGACCTCGACTTCGTGAACGACGCCCCGCCAACCATCCGCCGTGGCCAGACGATCCGCTTCCGCCTGGAGATGGGCGACCCGGGTGAGGCCACCTTGTTGCCACGCGGCGGCTACTTCCAGACGACGGGTGCGCAGTGGGTCTACGTCGTCGATCCGTCGGGCGACTTCGCCGTCCGACGCGACATCCGCATCGGCCGCCAGAACGATCAGATGTTTGAAGTGCTCGGCGGCCTGGAGCCGGGCGAGCGTGTCATCACCTCATCCTACGAAACCTTCAACGAAGCCGACCGCCTTGTACTCAAATAGGCTCGTGCTGAAATAATCGTTTCGCCTGGCAACTTTCGCTCGGCACAGCCCCTCTACCAACGAGGCCGTGCTGAAAAGCCTGAGCAATACGCTAAAAAATTAGCATCAACCTGTAACCTTTTCGGCTCTGCTCTCGGTAAGACCACACGCGAGACCGCACGGTCGCTAACCTCAACCTCACGAACGCCATGATTCGCACTGCCAACATGAAGAAGACCTACCTCTCGGACGAGGTAGAGACGACCGCTCTCAACAACGTGAACCTGGAGATCAAGGCCGGCGAATTCGTCTCGATCATGGGGCCGTCGGGCTGCGGGAAGTCGACGCTGCTGAACATCCTGGGGATGCTCGACAACCCGTCGGACGGTGAGTTCTTCTTCCTCGATCACGAGATCTCGAACTACAGCGAGCGCCAGCGGGCGCAGCTCCGCAAGGGCAACATCGGCTTTGTCTTCCAGAGCTTCAACCTGATCGACGAGCTGACGGTGGAGGAGAACGTGGAGCTGCCGCTGCTCTACCTGGGCATCCCGAGCGCCGAGCGCGAAGAGCGCGTCAACAACTCGTTGGACCGCGTGGGCATGATGCACCGCAAGAAGCACTTCCCGCAGCAGCTCTCCGGGGGGCAGCAGCAGCGCGTGGCCATCGCCCGCGCCGTGGTCGCCGAGCCGAAGCTGATCCTGGCGGACGAACCCACGGGTAACCTGGACTCGACGCACGGCGAGGAGGTGATGAACCTGCTGACGGCGCTCAACGAGATTGGCACCACCATCGTGATGGTGACCCACTCGCCCGCCGATGCCGAGTACAGCCACCGCGTGATCCACCTGTTCGACGGTCATGTGGTCACGGAAAACTTCATCGAGAAGAAGTACCTGCACACGAATTAACCGGGCCCTGGCGTTAGTACGCCGTGTGGCTCAGTACCCGTGCTCTGCTGCTACCTTCGCAGAGCCAACCTAAAGCCTGGACAGTTGGCCCTTGGGGGAGGGAGGCGCTCGCGGCGCTTCATTGCCGACGTGTCCAGGCTTTTTTGTGTTCTTCGATGTTTGGGGTTGGGACGCGCTCCGCGCTTTGGGTTTTCGGGGCGGCGTAATTAAACCTGTCCATCAACCCGAATAGGCCGCAGGCCGCCCGAAATCCGAATCCCTAACCCTTGCCCTCCATGCTCCACCACTACCTCACCATCGCTCGGCGCACGCTGGCGAAGCGCAAAGGCTATACGTTCATCAACATCACGGGCCTTGCCGTGGGCCTGGCAGGCTGCCTGCTGATGGTGCTGTTTGTGCAGGACGAGCTGAGCTACGACCGCTTCCACACGGGTGCTGACCAGATGTACCGCGTCGCGTTCGACGCGCAGGCGGCCAATGCCCCACGCGACCGCTTCGCCGTGACCTCGCTGCCCATCGGCATTGAGCTGCGCGAAAACTACCCGGAGGTGGAGGCCGTGGTGCGCATGACGACCACACAGGGGCGCATGCAGGTGGGCGAGCAGGCATTCTTCGAGGACGACGCGCTGGTTGCCGAGGCCAGCTTCTTCGATGTGTTCGACTTCCCCCTAGTAGCGGGCGATGCCTCGCAAGCGCTGGCGGCGCCGCGCAGCGTGGTGCTCTCGGCGTCGATGGCGGAGAAGCTGTACGGCAGCGTGGACCAGGCGATGGGCGCAAGCGTGCAGCACGAAGACTCGCTGTTCACCGTCACAGGCGTCATGGCTGACTGGCCCGCCAACTCGCACATGCAGGCCGACTACCTGATCTCGGCGACCACGATGCCCATCTTCCGCGTGGAGGATGACAACAGCTGGCTCAGCGTGCGCTTCTTCACCTACCTCCGCCTCAAGCCCGGCACCGACGCCGATGCGTTCGAGGCCAAGATCACCGGGATGGTGGAAGAGAACTACCGGGCCGTGCTCGACCAGATCGGCTTGCAGACGTGGCTCTACCTCCAGCCCGTCCCCGACATCTACCTCCACTCGGCCCGGACAGCGGAGATCGGGCCGACGAGCAACATCGCGTATGTGTACGTCTTCTCAGCGGTGGCGCTGTTCCTGCTGCTGATCGCGTGCATCAACTTCATGAACCTGAGCACGGCCCGGTCGATGGAGCGAGCGAAAGAGGTGGGTGTGCGCAAGGCGCTGGGCTCGCGGCGGAGCGCGCTCGTGTGGCAGTTCTTGTCCGAGTCGGTGGTGCTCAGTGTGCTCGCGCTCGTGCTTGCTGCTGTGCTGTTGGTGGCGCTGCTGCCCGCGTTCAACAGCCTCTCCGGCAAAACGCTTGGGCTGATGCAGCTCGTGCAGCCGTGGTTCGTGGCCAGCCTGATCGGGCTGACGCTAGTGGTGGGCTTGCTGGCCGGTGCCTACCCGGCGCTGATGCTGTCGGGCTTCGAACCGCTGGCGATCCTGCGCGGCCGCTTTCGCAGCACCCGCTCGGGCGCCCGGCTGCGGCAAGGGCTGGTGGTGTTCCAGTTCGCGCTGTCGGTGGCGCTTATCATTGCCACAGGCGTGGTCTACAAGCAGCTGGCGTTCATGCAAAGCCAGAACCTCGGCTTCACCGATGAGCAGGTGGTGCTCGTAGACTCGGGCGACAACGCGGCGGCGCTCACGCAGCAGGTCGAGAGCGTGAAGGACGAATACCGACGCGACCCTGCCGTGGTGGCCCTGTCGGCCTCGGTGCATGTACCAGGGCAGGACATGTTTGCGCAAATCGTCGGGCCGGAAGGCTTGGCCGAGGGCGAAACGCGCCGCGCAGGCGTCATCATGGTGGACAACGACTACATCGAGACCTATGAGGTGGACGTCGTAGCCGGGCGCGACTTCGACGACGCGTTTGAGACCGATGCCGCCCAGGCCATCATGATCAACGAAGCTGCTGTGCTCAACTTCGGCTTTGGTACGCCGGAAGAAGCCATCGGCAAGCTCGTCAACACGGGCGCCGACGAGCGCACCGTGGTCGGTGTCGTTGGCGACTACCACCACTTGTCGCTCCAGCAGGCCATCGAGCCGATGATCCTGGTCCCGTCGATGATGGGCTACGGCATGCTCTCGCTCCGCATCCGCCCCGAAAACCTGGAGGCCACGCTGGTCCGCCTGGAGCAGACGTGGACGCAGCTCTTCCCCGAGGCGCCCTTCGCCTACACCTTCCTCGACGACGCCTTCGCCGAGCAGTACACCGCCGAGCAGCGGCTGATGCGCGTGTTCTCAGTGTTCGCGGGTCTCGCCATCGTGATTGCGTGCCTGGGCCTGTTCGGCCTCGCTGCGTTCACCGCCGAGCAGCGGACGAAAGAGATCGGCGTCCGTAAAGTCTTAGGCGCCAGTGTGGGCGGCATCGTGCTGCTGCTCTCGCGTCAGTTCACGGTCCTCGTGCTCGTGGGCTTCGCTGTGGCCGCGCCGCTGGCCTACTTCGCGATGAATCGTTGGTTGGAGACGTTCCCGTACGCCACGAGTATGGGCGTCGGTCTGTTCGTGGGTGCCGCTGTGCTGGCCGTGCTCGTCGCCTTCTCGACCGTTGCCTACCAAGCCATCCGCGCCGCGCTCATCGACCCGGTACGGGCGCTGCGGTACGAATGAGCCTAATCGGCGCAGTTGAGCGAGGATTCTCTCGCATTATAATGCCCGAGGTACATGGCGCTCACGGTATCCGCCTCAATGGAGAACTCCAAGTGGCGCTTGCCTAGACAATACAGGTAGAGTTGGCGTGGTACAACGATGGTTGAGTCAGCGCTCACACGTGTAGACGCGCGATCTAGAATAGATTTAGGATGGCCATACGCAGAGACGACAGCCGTGCGTTGGGACCCAATGCCAATTCCAACCTCTGTCCGACCAGGATACGGGTACTTGATGCCGAAAGAGTGAGCGACGCCATCAAGCGCAGACTCGTCTGGAGCATTTGCATAAAGAATCCTGAGTCCATTCAGGATGCCTTCTTCAAATTGCATCGCAAGTCCACTCGTGTAGGAGGCATGCCACCAGCCGCCTCCGTACTGGAGGTGGCCCCATTGTGTCCGCGTGTGTCGAAGTGAATCGCCAAATTCAATCCCGTGGACTCCGCGTTCTTGCACAGCAGCCTCCTCCCAAGAAGGAAGAGGTTGGGGGGCGTAGTCGCATGCGATGAGGTTTAGCGAGCCAATGATAAGTGGAACGAACCGGATCATCGATAGGGTGATTTATCACTGTACTCAAAGCTGCACATTTCGCATGCATTAGTCAAGGTGTAAACGTCTGACCTTGCTCTGCGAGTAGCAATCCGTACGCCGGGTTAGCGCCCTGTCATGACGACGAGCTACTACGCCTTGCTGACCCTGACCAATGTATGACGACCTGAACTCATCGACCCTGTGCGGGCTCTGCGGTACGAGTGATTACGAGTAGCTGAACAGCGCGACGTACGCCGGGTTAGTGCTCCGTTATGACGACGAGCTACTACACCCTGCTGGCCCTGAACGATGCGTGGCGCGACGACCTCATTGGCTGCGTGCTGGCCGATGCGTTCTCGCAGCAGCGCGACGAGCTGACGCTGGCACTCACGACGCCTGACCAAGACCAGGATACAGAGGGGCGCGAGTGGATGCTGCGCATCTCGGTGCGCGGCGGGCAGCACTTCGTCTTCCGCTCGGAGGGCTACAACCGCGCCAAGCGCAACACGGCTACGCTGTTCGAGGAGGCGTTGGGCGCCACTATCGCCGCCATCCGCCTCGCCGACCGCGACCGCATGTTCTGGCTGGACCTGTCCGATGGGCGCTCGTTGCAAATCGCCCTATTCGGTCCGAAGGCCAACATCTTTCTGATCGATGCCGACGGGCAGATTCTCGAAGCTTTCCGCAACGACGCTGACCTGAGCGGGACCACGGCGCCTACCTCGCGCCCAGCGCGGATGCCCCAAACGTTCGAGGCGTTCGAAGCGCGTTGGCGGACGGATCGCAAGACGCTAGACCGCACGGTGACGGCAGCTTTTCCGCTGTTCGACCGCACGTTGGCTCGGGAAGTCATACACCGCTCCGGGGTCACCGAACAGCCCGCTAGTCAACTCAACGAAAAGGAACGGCGGAAGCTGTTCGAGATCGGGCATGCGCTGGAACAGCAGCTCCTCGAAGCCCCGGCACCGCATCTCTACTGGCGGGATCGCTTCGTCGAGGCGTACGCCCTCACGCCGCTGGCGGAATACGTACACCTTCGCAAAGAAGTATTTGAGACGGTAGATGCTGCCGTGCAGATCTTTGTGCGTAGGCGGCTGGGCGAGCAGCACTTCCGCCGCCTGTACGAGCCGCTGGAACGCGCCCTGGCCGCTGCCGCTGAGCGCGACCGTCAGCGCGCCGACCGGATGCTCGAAGAACTCAGCCAGCCTAGCCGTGCCGACCGCTACGAGCGCTGGGGCCACCTCTTGATGGCGGCTCCTGCTGCTGCGCTGGCAGACCAGATCACTCTCCCCGACCTGTTCGCCGAGGGGCAACCCGAGGTGACCATCCCGCTCGACGATCGGCTCACGCTCATCGAGAACGCGCAGCGCTATTATGCCAAGGCCAAGGCCACGCAGACCGCTCGCGCCCACGCCGAGATGCGGATGGTGACCTACGCCGAGCGCGCTGACCAAGCCGCTGAGCTGTTGCAACAACTCCGCCAGCTCACCGCGCTGCGCGACGTGCAAGCGTTCCGCAAGACCCACGCCGCCGCGCTGGCGCAGTTTGCGGGCGACCGTGTCTCCGAGGCCGACCGCATCCCGTTCCGCCGCTTCCCGCTCGGGCAAGGCTACGAGGTATGGGTGGGCCGCAATGCCCGCCAGAACGACGACCTGACGCTGCACTACGCCCAGAAGTACGACCTGTGGATGCACGCCCGTGGCGTACCGGGTTCGCACGCGGTGCTACGGCTGCCCAGCCGTACGGCACAGCCGCCCACGCCCATCCTGGAACAGGCCGCCTCCATTGCTGCCTACTACAGCAAGCTGCAAGGCAGCCAACTCGTCCCCGTGATGGTCACGCCACGCAAGTACATCCGCAAGCCCCGGGGCGCCGCGCCCGGCCAAGTGAAAGTCGAGCGCGAGCGCGTGCTGCTGGTGGAGCCAGGACTACCCCAAACCTCACCTCGGTGATGTCATGATCCCGCCTATCTCTGCTGATCTGATCCTGCGAAACACCACCGATAAGGTCTTCCAGCGTGCCAAAGATTATGCTGAGGGTCGCGTTGTGCGCGATCTTGTTCTGCGCGGCAACATGCTCACGGCGCAGGTGGACGGCAGCGACTGGCAGCCCTACCGTGTGCTCATCACGTTCGATGCCCACACCGTGACCGATGCCTCTTGCACCTGCCCGTACGACTGGGGCGGCTGGTGCAAACACATCGGCGCAGTGCTGCTCACCGTGCTGGCGAGACCGCAGGAGACCCGCACGAGCCCGCCCATCGACACCTTGCTGGACGATCTCAGCGCGCGGCAGCTCCGGCAACTCCTGCGGGATGTCATCGCCCAACACCCTGATGTGCTTGACACGGTAGATGTGCTGCTGAACCCGCCGAGTGACCGCTAGTCCATCGTCTTGGTGAGCACGTAGGCTTCGGCGGCGTAGAATTCGGGCAGGCCGAGCGCGTTGAGGGCGTGCGCTGTGGCGCGGTTGCGGTCGCGGGCGCGCTGCCAGAACTCGCGCTCATCGTAGGCGCCGGGAAACATGGCGCTGTCCTTCTGGCTCTCGTGCTTGAAGATCGCCTCGATCTTGCGGCTGAGGTCCCGCTTTGACATGGGCAGAAACACATCGGCTTCGTGGATGCCCCACTCTTGCCACGCGCCGCGGTAGAGCCACACCTGCGGGTCGCCGCCCTCGTCGCGGTAGCGGTGCAGCGCCTCGCGGATGGCCATGTAGCACATCCGGTGGGTGCCGTGCGGGTCCGAGAGGTCGCCTGCCACGAAGATGTGCGCCGGGCCGTGTTCGCGCAGGAGATCCAGCACGATCTGCACATCGGCCTCCCCGATGGGGTCTTTCTTGACCTTGCCCGTTTTGTAGAACGGCATGTCGAGGAAGCGCGCGTGATCGGCGCACAGATCGAGCACTTCGATCCCCGCGATGGCCTCGGCATAGCGCAGGTTAGCCTTGAGCTGCTGGATCTCGGGCGTGTCTACGGTACCCGGCTTCTTCTTCGCGATGAACTTTTGGGCGCGCTGCATGGCCTTCTCAGCCGCCGTTCGCGCTTCGCCATCGAGCCCCAGGGCCGCGTAACTCATCTCCACGAAGCGGAGCTGCCGCGTGATGTCGTCGTCGAAGACCGCCACCGAGCCGTTGGTCATGTACGCTACGATGACATCGTTCTTGTTGGCCGCCACCTTGTCCAACATGCCGCCCATCGAGATGACGTCATCATCCGGGTGGGGGCTGAAGAGGATGGTCTTCTTGCGTTTGAAGAGGTCGGTGCGGTACATGATGCGCTTGCGCAAGTCCTCGAAGACCCGTAGACAGAGCGCGTCGGTATCCGGGTACGCGTTGATGAGCCCGTAGAGGTGGTGCTCGTAGAAGTCGGCGGCTTCCAGGTGCAGAATGGCTTTCTTAAGCGTCTGTGAGAGCCAGATGACAGCGCGTTTGGCCATGGTTTCGTCCCACGTCACTTCGCGGACGAGCCACGGTGTCTCCTCGCGGGTCAAAGCGCTTCCAGCGGCGCGGTCAACGTAGAACTTCGCGTTGTCATGCAGTTGCAAGAAGGAGGCCGTGACGCTCTTGTTGGGCGCTTCCTCCACCGCGCGCTGCACGATGGGCGCCTTGTGCTCGCCCAGTGCCATCAAGATCACCTCGCGCGCATCCATGATGGTGCCAATGCCCATGGTGATGGCCTCGCGGGGCACGTTCTCTTCGGCGAAGAAGTCGCTGGCGGCATCCTTACGCGTGATCTCGTCCAGCACGATGAGCCGTGTGCGCGTCTCCTGCGACGACCCCGGCTCGTTGAAGCCAATGTGGCCACTGCGGCCGATGCCCAGCAGGATAAGATCGAGGCCACCGGCGTCGCGGATGGCGTCTTCATAATCTCGGCAGTAGCGCGACACCTCGCCACGCGCAATGGTGCCATCGGGGATGTTGATGTTAGCGGCTGGGATGTTGACGTGGTCGAAGAAGTTCTCCTGCATGAACCGGTGGTAGCTCTGGAGGCTATCCGGCTGCATCGGGTAGTATTCGTCGATGTTGAACGTGATGACGTTGGAGAAGTCGAGCCCTTCTTCGCGGTGCAGTTGGATGAGCCGCTGGTACACGCCGATAGGGGTAGAGCCCGTGGGCAGCCCCAGGACTACGGGCTTGCCTGTACCTTGCCGATCCTCGAGGAGGTGCTCAATCCGCTGGGCTACGCGATGGGCAATGTCCGAGACGTCATCGAAGATGCGAACGGGCACTTTTTCACGTTGGGTGCCGTCGTTAGTGAGGGGGTGACCAGAAGTAGCGAGGGGCTTGCGCATAAGTACAGAGGGGTACATGACAGAGATGCGAAACGGCAAAATAGCACGCTCGCGTCAAATGCCTTGTCAAGCCTTCGTGCAGGCGCTGAAATTAATGCTCCGGTAATGTGGGCTGTACGAGGTCGAGCCATCGCTGCCCCACAGCTATGGGACTGAACTGGCGTTGGAACCGGCTACGCGCTGCTTGGCTAGCTTGCTGCCAGACGCCGGGTTCTACAAACCTTGCGAGCGCATGGGCAAGGGCCGTGGCATCTCGGGGTTGCACCAGGCGCCCTTCCGTACCATCGGTCACCATGTTGGGGATGCCTGCGTGCCTAGTCGATACGACGGGCGTGCCCGCGCTTAGCGCCTCCAGGATGGCCAGCGGCTGCGCCTCGGTGGGGTAGTAGGTGGGCAGGCAAAACACGTCGGCATCCAGATAGTGCTGCTTGATGACCGCCCGGTCGCGGATGGGGCCCAGCACGTGGACAATATCCTGCAGCCCCCGTGCGGCAACGGTGGTGCGGAAGGTGCGCTCCGCATCGTCGCCATCGAGCCATCGGCCAATGAAGCGGACGTCCACGGCGGTGCCTTGTGCCTGAAGCATGCCCACCGCCTCCAGCAGCTCGCCATAGCCTTTCGAGGCAATCATGTTGCTGAGGTAGAGGATACGCAGGGGCTGCGACGTATCCCGCTGGGCTTGCTTCGCGGCTATCTCGCGGGCAGTGGGAATAACCTCGGCGTCGATCGTGTTTGGGATCACGATGCGTTTGTCATCGGGCACCCATGCTGCACAGCGGTCAGCTAGGCTTTCGTCCAGAAAGACGAGCCCTTCAAGGCGATCTATGAGGCGCTGGGCCGAGCGGCGCGTCCAGGGCGAGGTGAACAGGCGGTCGAAGTTGCCCCAGTGGCTGATGGCGTACACGCGCTGCCTCGGCTGGAAGGCTGGGACCACGGTGAGCCAGTCGCGCCAGTGGCTCACCACATGTGGAGAGATCATCGCCCAGAGTACGGGCGCATCCGGCGCCATCGCGACCTGCTGCCGTACGCGGTGCCGCACACGGATGTAATGCTGCAGCCGCTGACGGCGGCTCGTCTGCTCTTGCTGCGGGAATAAGGGTATGTGCTGCACGCCGCCGTGCTCCGCCAGCATAGCTGCCAGCCGCGCCGTAGCCATCGCCTGCCCGTCAATGGGGGGCGGAAACTTACCGATCACCGAAGCCAGCACCTCCATCTCAGCTCAACCGCAGGGTAAAGGCGTCAGTTCCTATCCGATGACGATGCATGCTCAGCATACGTCAAGGCATTGTAGAGGCCATCCACCATCCGGTCCATGGTCAAATGCGTGCGGGCATAGCGCAGGGCGGCAGCGCTGTAGCGATCCTGGTCTTGAAGGACAGCACGAATGCCATCGGTCATGGCCGCCACATCGCCATGGGGCGTCAGCTCCCCATTCTGGCCAGGTACCACATATTCGATTTCGGGGCTGTGATACCGCATGGGTCCCGGTGAGGCCTGGGAGACCACCGGCAAGCCAAAAGCAAACCCGTGGTTGATAGCTAAGCCCAAGTACCCAGGAATGACGAGCACGTCCGAAGCAGCCAAATAAGGCGCTGAGGCCTCCCATGCGGTAAGCGCCCCAGTGAACCGCACGCCCGTCCACGCCTCACGCTCGACGCGGGCCATCATAGCTGCTTTCTCGGGGCCATCCCCAATGACGAGGAGCTGGGCGCTCGCGTGTGTAGCCTGCAGCGCGGCGTACACGTCTAGCAGCATAGCTACGCCCTTTGAGCCAATGAGACGCCCCATGAAGACCAGCGTGGGTGCATCGCGCAAGCCCAGCCGGCTGCGCAGGTCGGCCTTGCTGCTTTGCCGCAGCTGAGTGTGCAGTTCCAGTAGGCGTCCTACATCGAGTGTGTTGGTGGCCGTGAACAGGCGCTCGTGGGCCAAGTATGGCCTGAGCAACGCGGTCACCCCCTCGGTATACCCCAGGCACGCAGTCGCTTGCTTAGCCATGTGCAGTCGCACACGGTCGGCGCGGTTCTGCCGCGGATCGAACAGGCGGTTGTTCGACGAGAAGTGCCCCCATGAAACCAGCGGGATGCCCCGCAGGCGGCAGTAGTAGACCAACAGTGGCCATGTGACTGAGCGGACCGCCTCTTCGGCCAGCACAACGCTGGGCCGTCCGAACCTGCGGAAGGCCTGTGGCCAGGCATGCGCATGTACCTTGTCGCCCAGCCAGTACGTGGGCAGCGTGTGATGGCTGTATGCCCCCTGCTGCTGCACAATCGAGCGCAACGACGATCCGTGGCGTGGGTCCCCTGAGCAGACGACCAGCCGCCCCTCAAGTCGCTCGTTCAGCGTCTCCAGTACGGCAACGCGGTAGACGGGCGGATGCAAACGCGTCAGGTACACGATGGGTGCGGGGTGCGGCATGGGGTTACGGGCCGTGGGACAAGGAGAGACGGGTACGAATCGTCTTTCGGTACCGCGCCACATACGCGATGACGATGAGCACTTCAGACAGCACCGTCACCGCAGCAGCGCCCTCGATCCCATAGCGCGGGATCAGCAGGGCGTTGAAGGCGATGTTGAAGACGGTCACAGCAGCCAACACCTTGACCGGGAACGCATTCTCATCCATCGAGATCAGGGTGACATACCCCAACTGATTGAGGATGGTGAATGGAAACGTCCAGCACAGCACTTGTAGCACAGGTGCGGCCGCCGCAAACGCGGGGTCGCGTACCAACAACACAATGAGGAGGTCCGCAGTGGCATAGAGCGTGGCTGCGACAAGCACACCCAGCGCCAGCAAGGCGAGCCCGCTATGCCGCAGCAGGGTCTGAAAGACCCGAAGCGCCTGCTCATGGTACAGCGCCGATAGCCGCGGGAAGAGCGCGGCTTGCACTACGATGAAGGGCACGATATTCAAGGCCATCAACAAGCGAAAGGCATGTCCATACAGCCCTGCCTCGGCTGGACCCAGCATGGCCTCGACCATAACCTGATCGGTACGCATGTAGTACACCGTGAAGAGTCCCGCTATGCCCAGGGGGAGCATGTTGGGTATCGTCGTGCGGATAAAAGCTGGGCTGAAGACACGGCGGCGCCACGGCGCCATGTGCCGATGGATCCACCACAGGTTGCCCAAGAGCACCACGACTATGGCTAGGGCCATGGCCGCTAGCGTACCCCACGCCGACGCCGTGAGGTAGAGCCCCACCCCTCCGCACACCATGACAGCGATCTTCTCCAGCGCTGTAGAAATAGCTTCCGTCTGTAGCCGCTGGTGGGCGCGGTAGTACACGCGGGCGTATTGCAGCATGGTTTCAGCTCCCCAGTACACCCCTGCTGCAGCCACGGTAAGCATCGCCTCGCGGTCGTACCCTAGGCCTAGGGCAACGAGCAGCGTCACCCCGTACGAGAGGACCAGCAGGACGAGGCGCAAGACCGTCAGGTTGGAGAAGAAGCGGGACCCCTTTGCCGGAGTGCGCGCCACTTCGCGCAGCGTGTACTGCGCCATGCCCCAGTCGCTAAACGCGATGGTGAGGGCTACAAGTGCCAGGGCCGTATTGAACACGCCGTAGCCCACGTCGCCCAGTACGCTGGGCACGAGGGAAACCAGAAACAGCATCCACACCGGCTTGATGAGCGCACTGACGCCCCCCAGCCAGCTGATGTCTGTGGCGAGCTTACGATACACGCGGAAGGGCCGGCTTGTCCGTGGCTTGGGCGCGACGCGAAAGGCCCGCTACAATGCCTCCGCCTATGCCTATCAGGAGGCATGTATCATCGCCAGCGAATGAGTTCTGGGTAATGGCTGAGAGGGCTTCGGCAATAAAGCAGGCGGCTACAATCATGCCGCCTAGACGGGCACCAGCCGTTTTCGCCGTGCGTGCTAGCCGCCAACCCTTCACAACAGTGCTGATGTAGAACCCCATCACAGCCACTAAGCCAATGAGGCCGTGCTTGTACCACACGCTCAGGTACGCGTTGTGAATGAAGCTCTCCACGCGCGTAAACTCATAAACGAGGCTAAAATACTTGATAGGCACCCCGAAGCCGTGCCCGATGATCGGGCTGTCCTTGATGCGGTCGAGCACGGCCATGTTCTCGATGAATCTGTTGACCAGTGACAGGTCTTGCGTAGTTGCCGTGCCGAGCGAGACGAAGCGCTCAGCCAGTCCCACGAGGACCACAAAGAAGAAGTCGCCCAGGACGGCATAGCCGACAGTGAGACCCGCCAGAACGCTCATGCTTCCCACCAGAAGCATGGTGCGACGCTGGGCTGGGCGCACCAGGATAAAGAGAATGAACGTGCCCAGCAGGAACGACACCCACACGGCACGGCTCTGGCCCACGATGACGCCCGCTACCATAGCCGCAAAGAAGACGAGCAGGCCCCATCGCAGCCAGCGCTGCCGGGCGTGGAGGTACCACGCCAAGGCTGCAATGCCAGCCATCATCAACCAGTGCTCGTTTACCGTGGCCCGGCCCTGCTTCACCTCCCACACGTAGCTCGCCGCGTTCAGTTCATACTGGTATTCCCAGATGTTGCGCGCCACGGCTACCGCGGCCAGGAGCCCAAGGACAACGAAGATGACCTGCATGGCCTGGGGCCTGTGCGCTACCTGTTCTTTCACCGGGAAGTAGAAGAACAGCATGATGAGGGCCAGCCACTCACCTGCAATCCAACTCAGCTTGCCCCCAAGCATCCAACCTAGGCCAATGCTAAACAGGCTGTAGAGCAGGAAGAAGGCCAGGGCACCATCGGTGAGTGTATTCACCATGCGGTCGCGGTATAGCAGGATCTGACTCAGGATCCAGCCGGGCATGTAGATGAAGAAGGCCCCGGCAAAGGCCACTTCGAACACACTGATCCCTTCAGACTTGTTCATGATGCCGCCAAAGGCGAGCAGCATGAACGCCAAGATATGCAGGCTACTCCGCGAGGCATACCACGCCACGCCTACCCCCACCAGAAGCGCTGGGAAGGCCAGGAGTAACAACGGGGCCATCCATATGAAGACCAGTAGCGCCAACACCAACAGGGCGAACCCGGCCTTCAGCAGCCCGTCGGCGCCACGCGGAAGTGCATCTCTATGAGGGGCGGCAGCGAGCATATGTGGCTCAGGCCCGTGCTTGGACGTACGCCTTTACCTGGGGGTACTGGTAGATCACCCACCACCGAGCCAGCAGGTACAAAATGACGAGCGCAAAGCCCGAAAACGTGGCTAGGATGACGAGGATGGAGCGCTTTGGCTTGGCCTTCTTGTCGGGAGGGACGGCGGGGTCTAGCACTTGCACGGCCGTTTGCTCGCGCACCTCATCAAACCGCGCTTGCTCGTACAGGGGGCGGATGAACTTGTGGATTTCTGTTTGCACCAGCACCTCCTGATACAACTCGGCGTACTGGCGCCCCACCGCTGGCAGCTCGTCTCGGGCGATGGGCATCATGGCCTCTCGGCCCGAAAGCGCCGCCTGACTCTTGCGCCGTGCCGCGTCTACGACGGCTTGGGCTGCTTGCACGTTCGAGTTCTGGTCGCCCAGTTGGGTCTGTAACGCTTCTGCTTGGATCTCGGCCTGTAACTCGGCAGCGCGCAGGGTACCCATGTATTCGATGAACGCCTGTGCCTGTGTGGGCAGGTCGATCACGCCGTACGCTTCTTGAAAGGCTTGCAGGGCCACTCGCGACGAGTCCATGTCGCTCAGGGTTTGCAGGTAGGTTTGCTCCATGTACTCGCGGTAGCGCGTCGCATTCTGCGCCTGCAGCGCATTGTTGCGGCGGTTCAACGCATCTACGAAGTAGTTGGCCATCTCTGCGGCTCGGTTTGGATCTTGGTCGAGCACGCTGATGATCAAGTGTTCGTATTCATCGTCGATCTCGAAGGCGATGTTCTCCGACAGCAATTCGCGGGTAGAAGCCAAGGGGAATTCGGCTTCCTCCATCTCGTAGACCCGGATGAGATCGAACGTTTCGATGACCTCGTTCTTCAGGGTGCGACTGTCGAGAATGGCCCGGAAGCGCAAGTAGTCGCCGCCCGCGCCGCCGCCCAGCAGCGTGGAGGCCAGCGGCGCCAGATCGTTCAGCATGGATGACAACGTGCCCGCACTGCCCCCGTTGGGCATCAGCACGCTGGTAGAGGCTTGGTACCACTTGGGCAACAGCAGACTAATCCCCACGGCTGCCACAGCGATGAGGCCCGTGGCTACAATAATGAAGCGTCGCTGCCCGAAGAGGTACCCGATGATACCCCACAGCGCGCTGACGGCTGCGGCGTCGCGGCGGGCTGCCTGCTGTTCGGCGTCGGCAAGACCTGGAGTTTCCATAAACGTGTTCTCTGCCAAAGACGGTAAGTATGCCGAGCGGCCGTGCCCTCAGCGTCAGGGTGATCAGTTTGAGTTCTGGCGTACGATGAGGTAGGTACCTACTGCAGAGGCTACGCTGGCCACAGCAGCGGTGACCTGCACCCAGAACTGGTTGCGGCGGAGCCGCTCATCGTAGGCCATCCGCTCGCGTTCCAGGTCCATGCGCTCCATCTCAAGCGCGATACGCTCCAAGGCAGCTCCGCCCCCTTGGTCTTGCAAGCGGTCGACGAAGATTATATCGCCAGACTGTGGGCTGGCCTCGCTCGCGGGGAGGAAGCGCCCTGTACCCGCTTCAATCACATAGACGGGCCCTGCGAAGGCCGTCGTCTGACCCGCCGCGTTGAGGTAGGCCTGAATGCTGCCCTCCGGCAGCACAGCCACATGCCCAGGACGCGCCACTTGGCCCACCACACGCACCGTTTGCTCATCCTTAGGGATGACTAGTCGATCTCCGATACGGAGGTAGAGTGGTTCAGCGCCGGGCTGCAGGGCTGCCTCCAGGTCGAGCGCGACGCGCTGCTGCATGCGCAGTTCGTCAGCGAGATAGGCACGGCTCAGGAAGTCAAGATCGGTCAACCGCAGCCCGAGAAAGGTACGGAGGGAGTCTGCATCGAGCCGCGGCAGCGGGGTGTCGCTGAAGGGGAGGGCACCATCGAGGGTATGCGGTACCGTCGGCGGCGCGTAGCGCTCCAAATAGGCACCGCGCACGAGCGCATCGGCCTCAAGCCCTCCGGCGCGCTCTACCATGTCTTGCAGCGTAGTCAGTCCCTCCGTGATGGGGTAGGGCCCAGGGTAGCCCACGCTTCCTTCCACGGTGACGGCCCCTTGTAGCAGGTCGGGCTCCATCACGAAGACCTGGTCCAGGCGGCTCAGTGCCACTTGGCGCAAGGCCTCCATGTCAAGCGGATACGCCTCCATGCGGCCAGACTGCGCCTGTGTCACGCGGATGCTATCGGCTCGCAGAGCTGTGCCGCCGCTAGCCAGCATCAACACGTCTGCTGCCGTGTCGCCGCTACGGTACGGATAGGCACCCGGGTTGGGTGCGGCGCCCGAGACGAAGACAGAGTTGGTGGCCGGGTCGTATGCTCCCACGCGAACGATGTCGCCATCGTTGAGGTACGGGTTGTACGCACGGTCGCCGGTGGCCAGGTAGCGCTGCAAGTCCACGGACTGCGCTGTGCCATCGGCGTGCTCTACCGTGACATCGCGCAGGGACGGCCGGAAGCGCGGGTTGCGCACGGGCACCCGGCTGGTGTCGGCAAACGCGAGGGCCACCACGCTGGCCACGCGCTCAACGGGCATGGCCAAGTAACGGCCGGGTGTGCTAACAGCACCCGCCACATGCACGTAGAACTGCCGCGGCTGCGCCAGCGTCACGTCTACGGCTACGTTGGAGTATTGCGCTCGCAGGGCTTGCAGCGCCGCGCTGCGTGCCGCGCTCAACGTCTCGCCTGCCACCCGCACGCTGCCCGCGTCGGGTAGCATCAGGCGGCCATCTGCCGTCACGGGTACCTGAAACGCCTCGTTGAGGGTAGCGATAGTAACGGCGAAGATATCGCCTGGCCCCACCCGGTACACTGCAGGATCTACAGCGCCTTCCATGGGGGCCATCGGGGAAACGGAAGAACGCGTGCTGGCTTGGGTGCGGAGCTGATCCAGCGGGTTGAGGCTTCTCATCCCTTCGCCAGCAGATTGGGCATAGCTCGGGAGGGTGGCACAGAGCCCCATGCCAAGCAAAAGAGTCCCTAGGATGCCTCGCCAAGAGGCCCAGTGGTTGCGCATGAACGCCTCGTAAGGTGAAGGAAGGCTGCCAGTGATGTGAGGGGAGCTCCACGATGCCCACGCTACAGCACGGGATCGTTGAACTGGGTTAGTGGTACCGTTGTGGCGATAGGCAGTAGGGCCGGGCAGCGTGAATAGACGGGCACAAAGGACGCCGAAATTACAACATAGTACAAGATCACGCAACGCGATGAGTAAGCCACCTCCGGCTCTGCGCTGCCTCCGAGCAGAAGCACACGCTAAAATCAATCTTGGGCTCCATGTGCTGCGCCGCCGCCCCGACGGCTTCCACGACCTCGATACCGTCTTCCTGCGGATCGGATGGGCCGATGTCCTCACCCTCCGCCCGGCCGACGCTCTCACTCTCACCTGTTCCGATCCCAACCTGCCTACCGATGCGGACAACCTGTGCATGAGCGCGGCCCAGCGGTTTATGGAGCACTTCTCCGTACAAGGCGGCGTGGCCCTGCATCTCGAGAAGCGGCTGCCGTATGGCGCAGGCTTGGGCGGTGGCTCTAGCGATGCGGCGGCCACCCTGCAGCTGCTGGCCGAATGGTTCAGCGTCGATGCTGAAGTCGAGGCGCTCCATCCCTTGGCAGCAGCGTTGGGCTCGGATGTGCCGTTCTTCCTGGGCCCGAATGTCGCCCGCGGCACAGGCCGTGGCACAGAGCTCTCGCCGCTGATGTTTGCCGATGGGTCGGCGTACCGCCTCCCCTACGCCTTGGTGGTTGCCGTGCCCGATGTACACGTGTCAACAGCCGAAGCCTACGGGAGCATTACGCCCTATGCTGTCAATCGTCCCGACTTGGCGGAGTTGGTCACGTCGAACGATCTCGACCGCTGGCGCCGCGCATTGGTCAACGATTTCGAGGCGCCAATCATGGCGCGGCATCCGGCCATCCGCGTCGTGAAGCAGACGCTTGTCGAGGCGGGTGCTGGCTATGCGGCGATGTCAGGCTCCGGCTCGGCGGTGTTTGGTGTCTTTGCGGATGACGCCAAGGCCCGGGCTGCTGTCGAGATGCTGAACTACCAAGGCACACGGGTGTGGACCGATGCGGCGTGATCCAGGAACATGCTGGACGCTCGCCATCCTGCTCGCATGGACTGCAGGCTGTACGCCAGATGGCGGCCTGTCGCCCACGGAGCAGCGGCGGCAGCAGTTGGATGGGGGAACAGTGCAGGTGCTCCAGCAGGCGCAAGCCTTGCGCCTGCGCGGTCAGCTGGACCAAGCCTTGTTCTGGGCCGACAGCGCCGCCGCTCGCGTAGCCGACCTCGCCGACATCCACCTCCTACGTGGGCAACTGCTGGAAGCGCTGAAGCAGTACGACGCTGCCGAGGAGGCGTATGCTACGGCACTCACCATCGACCCGGCGTACCACATCGCGGCCTACCACCGTGGCAATGTGGCCTTCCAGCGTGAACGCTATGACGAGGCCATCGCACAGTACCTCGCCACGCTGGGGCTCCACGCATGGACCCCTCGGGCCAACCCGGCTGCCCTCGAAGCACGCCTGGGCCGCACACCGCTGGCTACTACCCTGCTTCAACTGGGGCGCGCGTATGGCAAGCTCGGGGAGACAACGAAGGCCCGCGAAGCCTATGCCGTTGCTCGCGCCGTTAACCCGAGCCGAGCCGACGTGTACGGCGACCTCGCTGCGCTCTACCGCGACGATGGAGACTTAGACGCCGCCCTCGAACACGCGCAACGCGCAACCGCACTCGACAGCGCCAACCTAGATTACCTGCACATCCTGGGCACGCTCCTGGTGCAGCGCGGCGCCTATGCAGACGCGATTCCTCCGCTGCGCCGCGTCGCTGCCGAACGGCCGTGGCAGACTGGCGTGCATTACAACCTAGGGCAAGCGCTGCTGCGCACAGGCGAAGCCGCCGAAGGCCAGCGCTACCTTGCCCTTGCCGACACGCTGCAGCCCCTCCTCGCCGACGTGCGCCGCCTGGAGGTGCTCGTTGAGCGCCGCCCCGACCTCCTGGAGCGCTGGCTTCCGCTGGCTGAGAGCTACGCAGCCGTGGGGCGGTACGACAAGGCCATAGAGGCGATGGGCAACGCGCTCCGTCTCGCACCCGAGTCTGCCGCCGCGTGGACACAGCTGGCGACGTATTACGAGGCCAGCGGACAACCTGCGCGGGCGCAACGGGCCCGGCAGCGCGCCGCGCGGTAGGGCAGCGTTACAGGCTGGCGCGGAACGTTTCCGAGAGCCGAGCGAAGAACCCCCACCTCAGAAAGTTCAACGTGACCCACGCTTGCTAGCGCATGGACGACCGGAAACCGAACCCAATGGCTGGAGGCATCCAGCAACAGCTTTACAAGTCGCGCATCGTGATGATCAGCGGCGAAATCAATATGGCGTTGGCTGGCACCGTAGCCGCACAGCTTCTGGCCATGGCCTCGGAGTCAAAGCAGCCGATCACGCTCTTCATCAACTCGCCAGGCGGGCACGTAGAAGCGGGCGACACCATCCACGACATGATTCGCTTCGTGGCCCCGCGGGTGCGTATCATCGGCACAGGCTGGGTGGCCAGTGCGGGCGCCCTCATCTTTGTTTCGGTGCCGCTTGAAGACCGCTACTGCTTGCCCAACACGCGCTTCCTCCTGCACCAGCCCGCGGGCGGCGCAGGCGGAACGGCCAGTGATATCGAGATCGAAGCCGGCGAGATCCTCAAGATGCGCGACCGCCTCAACCGCATCTTTGCCCGCCAGACGGGGCAAGAGCTGGAGCGCATCGAGAAGGACACACACCGCAACTTCTGGCTCACCGCAGCAGAGGCCAAGGAGTACGGCCTCGTAGAGCACATCATCGAATCGATGGACGACGTGATCTAGGCCTGCCACGTGGCGGCGAGTGCCTTGAGCATCTGCACGGTGGCACCCACATCGTGCGTGCGGACCAGCGTGGCGCCTTGCAACACGGCGATGGCTGTGGCCCCCAACGATCCGAATAATCGCTCTTCTTTCGGCAGCGGCACCCCCGGGCTACCCAGCACGGTGCCGATGGTGCTCTTGCGCGAGATGCCTACTAGCACAGGCCTTCCGAGGCTGAGCAGCGCATCGGTGTGCCGCAGCAAGCGCAGGTTCTCCTGGGGCGTCTTGCTGAACCCAAACCCTGGGTCGGTGACGATCTGCCTGACGCCCGCTGCTTCCGCCGTCTGAATAGCGTCGGCACAGGCGGCCCTGACTTCAGCTACGACGTCGGTGTAGCTGTGCTCGTGGGGGGTGCTGCCAGGCTGGCCGAGTGCGTGCATCACGATGAGGGGCACATCGTAGCGCGCCACCACATCCGCCATCGCCGGGTAAATACGCAGGCCCGTGATGTCGTTGATGAGATGTGCGCCTGTCTCCAACGCCGCCTCGGCAACCTGTGGCTTGTACGTGTCGATGGAGAGGATGGCCTCGGGGAAACGCTCGGCAATACCTTCGACGACAGGCAAGACACGCCGCATCTCATCGGAGGCGGTAACCGGCTGCGCACCAGCGCCATACGCCGTGCCTTTGGGGCGCGACGATTCTCCGCCGATGTCCAAGACGGTCGCCCCTTCTGCGAGCATGCGCTCCGCTTGCTGCAGCGCCGCGTCAAGCGTGGTGTACCGCCCGCCGTCAAAGAACGAGTCGGGCGTGACGTTGAGGACACCCATGACTTGCGCTCCCGTGGCCAATCCGGGGCGACAGTCCAGCGTGCGACCACGGCAATCGAGCACGAACGCTGTCTCATCGAACCTGTGCGCAACGGGCGGACCACTGAGAGGGAAAAGCGTGCCCCTGTTTTCCTGGCTATCGCTCAATGGAACTCTTGTGTTTTTATGGGCTTACAAAAAATGTAACGCGAGGCAGGCAAAAGTGAGTGCTTGCCCGTATGCTCCAGGTAAAACGCAGCGACACAAAACAGGGAAAGATACACCGTAGTAGCGCCTACGCTGCGTCGGCAAATTATCAATTTACGCGGAACAAGGCCCTTGGAGCGGGCGTGGACGCAACCCTCGTTAAAAATGAGGCTTCAAGCGCGTCCCCGTTTCGCCTCGCGTCTGCGTCTGACCCCAACGCTACCACCAAACCGTCTTTAGGCCTATGTACGTCCCTCGCCAGCAGCGGATGCTGGACCAGTACCTCCAGGAGATCGGCCAGATCGATCTGCTGACCCCAGACCAGGAGGTAGATCTGGCCCGCCGAATCAAGCAAGGAGACCAAGAAGCCCTGCACCAGCTTACCCGCGCCAACTTGCGGTTTGTGGTGTCGGTAGCCAAAAAGTACCAGGGGCAAGGCCTCACGCTTGCCGACTTGATCAACGAAGGCAACTACGGGCTCATCAAAGCAGCCAAGCGTTTCGACGAGACGCGTGGCTTCAAGTTTATCTCATACGCTGTGTGGTGGATCCGCCAGGCCATCCTGCAGGCGCTGGCAGAGCAGAGTCGCGTGGTACGCCTCCCGCTCAACCGGATTGGCACCATCTCGAAGATCCGCAAGACGAGTGCCCGCCTAGCGCAGATGCACGAGCGCCAGCCCAACATCGAGGAGCTTGCCAAGGAGCTGGACATCGACGTCAAGAAGGTGCGTGAGGCGCTTAAGCACACGGGCCGTCACCTCTCGATGGATGCGCCTTTCAACGAGGACGACGACAACAGCCTCCTCGACGTGCTGCCGGACGAGGACGACATTGCGCCTGACGAAGTGCTGCTGGACGAGTCGCTTAAGATTGATATCGAGCGGGCGCTGAGCATGCTGCATCCACGCGAGGCCGAGATCACGCGCCTCTACTTTGGCATCGGCCGCGAGCACCCGCTGACGCTCGAAGAAATCGGCCAGCGCTTTGGGTTGACCCGCGAGCGCGTGCGGCAGATCAAAGAGAAAGCCCTGCGCAAGCTCCGCCAGAAGCACCGCCGCGACGAGCTACAAATGCACATCGGCTAAATATTTGTATATTAGCCATGTCCGCGTATCCCGAAGCGCCCGCTCAACCACCCTGAGCGGGCGCTCCTATTTTGGGACCTCTCATACCAGCTCTGGGAGATGATTGTGCGCTCAAGGCTGTCATCCCGAGCAGAGGCCACAGGCGGTAGCCGAGGGATCTCCCACTTTGAGGCTGTGCATTTCTTGAACGGGGGAGATCCCTCGGCTACGCTCGGGATGACAAGGTTAGACGGTATGCCGCACCATGAAATTCCAGAACGGGTATCAGTCTTGCAGCACCTAGCGTGCGATCACGAGCTGTTGTGTGGCCTGAGAGGCGGGCGTTTCGAGGCGAACCATGTAGACGCCCGAGGCCAACGTCACGTTGGCGCGGACAGTGTAGGTTCCAGCATCGTGCATGCCCTCGGCCAGTGTTTCCACACGACGCCCGAGCACGTCGTAGAGGTACAGGCTGGCGTCGGTGCGTGCGTCGAGGGTGTAGCTGATGGTGGCAGCGTTTGCTGTAGGGTTGGGGTAAATGGTCTCTAAGCCAAATGTGTAAGCCGTCTGGAACGCGTCGTCTTCGGTGCCGAACGAGAACGAGGCACGCTCAACGCGCCAGTATTCCATCGGCATGGGTATGGTCACTGTGCCGAAGTTGAGGCGCGCTTGCACCGTTTGTCCAGCAAAAGGCAGCAGGTTGAAACGGCTGCGCACGATCCCGCCGCTGGTGCCGTTGAACACCGCTTGGTCGCGCATAGCGTGGGGGAGATCCGTCACGAACTGCGAGGGGTAAGCCATTTCGGTGGGGGGCACTACCGTCCACGTCGCCCCATCGTCTGCTGAGATCGACAGGTTGCCGCCTCGCTCCGTGCTCAGCATGTAACTGTGCGCCAACTCGATAGATGCCGATACCACGTTGGAGGGCACGACCATGGGCGCGAGCACCAGCGCCGAGACCGCCACAGAGTCTGCCGTGGGCGTGATCTCCCAGGACTCGGTGCCTGCTTGTGTCCAGTAGCCCGTTTCTGTGGCGCTGGAGAGCGCGTTCGTGCGTTGGGTCAACACGCCAGCGCGCACCGCGAAGCTGTAGCGCGCCTGCGGGGCATCCACAGGCAGTCGGTACGTAGCCCCACGCGCATCGGTGGCTTCTAGGTAATAGTCTATGGTGACATCAGAGGTGGGCAGCGTGAAGGTAGTAGCATACAGCTGGGTGCCGGAGGCATCGAGTGCTTGGCGGACCTCTGCTGTGCCATCCACCTGATACACCAGGTCGATGCTGCGCACGGTGCTCGAGACGGCCTCCGCTTCTACCAGCAGTTCGCTGCCCGCCTCGTCGGTGTCGGGCAGCGGGTTGTGCGTGATGACGGGGCCGTAGCCCGAGGCGTCGGCGAGGCCGCGTGGGCCGAGGTGGCGCAGCAGCGCGCCGAGGTGGGCTCCGTTGTAGAGGTCGAGGTCGGCTTGTACGAGCGCTTCGCCGGCATCGCGGTAGGTCATGCCGGGCATCAGGTAGACATGCGAGTACAGGTTGAGGCGGTCGAGTACGTGCTGCCCCACGTCGGGCCAGATCTGCATCATCGTGGTCGGCCAGATCAGCCCGATGCGATGGATAGAGCCGCCACAGCAGGAAAGCACCTCGGGGTAGGCCTCCTGCCGCGCAAACCGCCGCCCAGACCAGAGCGCCCCTGTACCGTCTTCGCGGAGGCCCATGTCCCACCGGAAGCCCTGCAGCCAATCCCCGACAGGCACGGCGCCCGACTCCATCAGCCCACGCACGTACGAGCCGCCCCAATAGTCGGCCCAGCCCTCGTGCCAAGAGCGCCCCTCAAAGCTCACCAGCAGCCCCGGCGCGCTGTTCTCAGCCAGGGCATGTGCGTACTCATGCAGAATGACAAAGGCATCTTCAGCATCGTCCACCCCGCCAAAGCCGAACGAAATATGGTTGTCGAGCGGTGTGTAGCGCGAGTCGTCGGCTGAGCCGAGCCCGTGCGGGTTAACGGGGATAGGCCCTTGCTGGATGGGGCGCCCGATGTCGAGCGACTGGACGTAGCGCTGGTTCTTGTCCATGTGGTAGTAGACCATCACGGCCTCGAAGCCATCGTCCTCGCGCTGGAACTGAAAGGCGTCGGGGGATGATGCGGTGGGGATGGGAATCGACCGAAAGAGCCCCACCGTATCGGTGACGTTGACGAAAGGCCCCAGGAGCTCAAATTGTCCGTCTGCCCGTTGCGCGAGGTCGCGCAAGACAACGCTTTTGCGTGCCGCATCGAGCTCCGGCGAGTTGCGGTCTTCGTTGTCCACGATGGGGTCGTTGTAGAATGAGCCCGTGCTGGTGAGTGGATCGGGGTCGAAGACGAGGCCTGTGCCATCCGTGCGGCGCATGGGGATGGGCGCGGCAGATGCTGTCTGCAGTGCCCGTGCCATGGGCGCGTGTACAGGCGTCGGGCGCACCAGTGCAGTGGGCGGTGCGGTGCGGTGCGCATGCGTAGAGAGCGGGCGCAGATGGATGACCTCGCGGGAGTGGGCATCGAGCAAGACTTCCCAATCTTGTGCAGGCGTCCGCATGTCCATCTGCCACGCGAGGCGAGGGGGCGCGCTGGGGTACACCGTCAGCGTTTGGCGTGCGACCTCGGCACGGTCGGCAGCGATCTCGGTCTCGGCAAAGGCACGCGCCGCTGCGGCTGTCACCGAAGGTGTTACATCGAGCACCGCCGTGCGCAGATGGTGGGCATGGCTGTTCGTCACCATCGTGGGCCGCCCCTCAGCATCGAGGTTGACCTGCACAAAGCGGAAGTAGACGGGTACGCCGTTGTACGTCTGCTGATAGCGCAGGTGGGTGGCATACTTCGTCTTCCGCTCATTGACCAAGTCAAGGTCTTGCAGTGAGGCGTCGAGTCCGAACGACGGCGCGTGGGCACGTAGGTAGGCTTGGGCTGCCTGCTGCGGCTCGGCAGCGTCGGCGATGTCGGTTTGGATGCGGTATTGGGCGCGGAGCGTGCCATCGCTGGCATCGGCACGTGTGAACGCCGTGGCTGAGGTGGGTGCCGTCGTCAGGGCGTCGAGCGTGACGCGAGACTGCCAGCGTGGCTGTAGGTCGGTGGCGATAGGCACCACACGCTGGGCGAAAAGTGCGGGCGCGCACAGGCACGCGAGCAGAAAGAAGGCGGTAAGGCGCATAAACGGAGCCGCGACAGAAGATGCAATGGGTGGAGGGCTTCTGTACCGGTCACACGATAGGCGCAAAAAGGGGAGTCTTGCAAGGCTATACTGTTGAAATACACAGGTCTCTCGGTGGATGCCTAACGTGCCTGATGCAGGCCACTGAATGAGCGCCCAGGCAGCAATGGCGCGCGCGTGCTGCAAAACCGCGCACGGTGGGCGCTCTGTACGTGCAGGCGGCCGGAGCATCTTCGCCGATCGGGTTGTAACCTTGGCCCCATCGGCCTCGTCTTGAGACCGACATGTGAGAATCACCACGGGAACGGAAACCCAAGCCCCCAGCCGTGAACCAACGTCAATTTGAACATCTGGTCCGCCAGCATCAGCACCGCGTCTATGGGCTCGCCTATCAGATGCTCAGCGATGCCGATGAGGCCGCCGACGTCACCCAAGTCGTGTTGCTCCGCTTTTGGAAGCACCGCGATCGGGTGGAGCAGGATCGGCTCCTCGGTTGGCTGCTACGCGTCACGCGGAACGCCAGTATCGATGCCCTGCGGAAGCGCGCGGCCTCACGCGAGAGCGTCTTTACCGGTGAGTACAACCCGCTAGACCACGCACCGACCTACGAGCGTGCGCCTGACGAACGCTGCCAAGCCGAGATGAACAAGCAGACGCTGCAACGTACGCTGGACGGCATGCGCGAACCTTACCGCAGCCTGGTGATTCTCAGGGAGATACAACAACTGAAGTACGATGAGATATGCGAAGCACTGGACTTGCCGCTGACCACCGTGAAGGTCTACCTGCACCGCGCCCGCAAAATGCTTCGTGCCGCATTACAGGAGGTACTGCACCATGAATCCATTTGAGGATCCCCATGCAGCCGCCCACGGCCCTGACACGCACTTAGAGGCCTACCTCGATGGCGACCTCTCCGACGAGGAGATCGCCAACCTCGCTCGCCAGCTTGCCGCCGACCCGGCGCTGCAGGGCGAGCTTGACTTGGCCCGAGCCGTCAAAACCCTACTTCCCCAGCTTGACGCGCCGCTCTGCCCGCCCGAGGTGACACAGGCCGTCTTCCACACTACGCGCCGCTGGGCGTGGGCCGAGCGCCCGCGTCGGTTGCGCCGTCGCCTCAGCCGCTTTGTTGGCAGCGTGTGGCAGCCTGCGCTGGGGCTGGGGCTCGTTGCGCTCGTGGCCGTCACTACGTTCCTGCGCCCCGCCCCGGTGGTAGAGGCGCCGCTGTCGCAAGAGGCCGAGGTGCAGCAAGCCCTGGCCGAGGTGCAGTGGACGCTGGCCTACCTGAGCCGCGTTGGTCAGCAGGCCGGCGACGCCGTGCGCCACACGGTGCTGGAGACAGGGGTCGTCACACCCGTGCAGCACGCCCTCGGCAGTGCCCTGGACGAAGAGAAGAACTGAGGAGGCCGATGATGAAACGTTTGCTTTGCGGCCTGGCCCTGGTGTTGGGCAGTGTGCTCGTGCCCAACCTCCACGCCCAGTCAGGCGCCTACGACTTACACGCGGACCCCGGCTACGTCGACTTTGACCGCCTCGCGGACTGGTTTGGTGAGCCCGCACGGCTAGAGGTCAACATTAAGGGCGCGTTGCTGCGCTTGGTGGCCGAGGCCTCGCGCTACGAAGACCCCGAGCTCTCAGACATGCTCACCAAGGTGACGGCGATTCAGGTGCGTGGCTTCCCGCTGCGGCGCTCCCAGTTCGAGACCATGGAAACCAAGGCCGATGACTGGGCAAGCACGTTATCCGAGAGCGGCTGGGACACCATCGTACGTGTGCGCAACCGCTACGAGTACGTCAACATGTTCGTGCGCACCCGAGACGATGCCATCGCTGGGATGGTGGTCATGGTGCTGGAGCCTGGCGAGGACGAAACCATCTTTCTCAACATCGTGGGCGAGATTGATCCAGCGCAGGTTGGCCGCATCGGCCGCCGCTTTGACCTCGACCTTGCCTACGACAGCGATTACTAGCACGCCACGCCTTCGCGCTCCGTTCGCTCTTTTCCCCCTACCCCGATGCGTCTCATCACCTTCACGCTACTTGCAGTGCTGGTCTCCGGCTGCCTCTACTCCCGCGAGATCAGCCAAACCCGCCGTGACCTAGAACGCTCCTATCCGGGGCTCGAACTCGACCAGCAAGTGGTCGTCAGCATCGGGCCGCTGGGCCTCCGCACGGCGGGGTGGATTGCGGGCTTCGTGCCTGAAGAGGAAGCGCAACTCGCCTCCCGTTACATCCGCGAGGTCCAGCGCGTGAAGGTGGGCGTCTATGAGGTGGACCGCCTGGGCGCCGCGCGCGACTTTGACCCGGCGGCGCTGGAACGGTTCGAACGCGGCGGCTGGGAGACCGCCGCCCGCATCCGCGAAGACGATGAGTTGGTGTGGGTGATGTACCGCGAACGCCGCGACACCGTCCGCGACCTGTACGTTGTCGTGCTCGACGGCGACGAGCTCATCCTGGCCCGCGTCCAAGGCCGCCTAAACCGCCTCATGGAACAGGTCATGCGTGACCATACCGTCTTCGCTGGCCACATCTCCGATATCAGCTTCGACTTTGATTTCTAGCTGTAGGATGTCAGACAAACCCTGACAGGGGCATCCCTGCTCTGGCTGACGTAGCGCATCAGGCCTTGCCGATGGGCGCTCGTTCGCGCTTTTCGCATCTTGTATGTGTTCTTCGCCGTCGTGGTTTATGCCAGCGGGCGAAGCGACACACCTGCAGATAAGAAGAGAGTGACGCACCATGAGACATCGCAGTCTTGAGCACCAGATGACCGAGTTGAACCCGATGGGCAGCATGCGCGCTAGCGGCCGCTGGAGCCGCTTTGCCAGCCGCATCCGCTCCCGGTTTGCCACCCTCAACGACCAAGATCTGGAACCCTACATGGGGAATCGCGAGCAACTCGTCAACCAGATTGCCGAGTTGACAGAGCAGCCTCGCCAGGAGGTGGAAAAGCACATCGACGCCATCGTCACAGCAGAGGGCGACATCTGGATCGTGGAAGAAGTCCGCTAGCGCCGAGCACGATCATCGGTCGAAAGCACATCAATTTTTGAGGACAGACTCGTGAACCGAACAGCGCTTGAACTCACCCCCAGAAACGTCCTGCTGATCCTAGGCCTGGGCGCCCTCTTCATGTTGGCGCTCTCGTTCTTCCTGCCGGAGTCGCTAGGGTGGTTGGGTTGGACGGCGGCCTTCACCGCAGGATCAACACTGGGCATCGCCTTCTGGGCCATATACCGCTATGCCAGCATAGGCAAACCCCCAAAAGTGCCTGCGCGCACCTTGCAGCAGCGGCGCGCCGTGGCGGAATGGTACCGTAATCATAACGAAACGCCTATCGCTCGCGAAGACCTCGCGCGGGCACCGCGCGCGCAAGCAGCGTCAGACTGATGCTGGGACAGCGCCAGGTTTTGATCGAAGGGAAGGTGGATCGCTGCCTTCCCTTCTTTCGTTGTTGAGGTCCTGCTACCATCGATACTGCCTCCCATGCCCTACGATATGATCAACCCGGCTACGGGCGACGTCCTCACTACCTTAGATCTTATGACCGCGGGCGAGGCCAAGGCTATCATCGATAAGGCTGACCAAGCACAACGCGCGTGGCAGCAGACGACGTTTGCTGAGCGGGCCGTGCGGATGCATCGCGTGGCCGCCAACCTCCGGGAAAACGCCAGCCAGTTGGCGCATCTCATGGCGATGGAGATGGGCAAACCGCTGGCCGCCGGGCGGGGCGAGATCGAGAAGTGTGCGGGGTTGTGCGAGTTCTACGCCGAACATGCAGAAGCCTACCTCCGCGACGAGCCTATAGCCACCGACGCCACGCGCAGCCGCATCGTGTACCGGCCGCTTGGGCTGATCTTCGGGGTGATGCCGTGGAATTTCCCGTTCTGGCAAGTCTTCCGCTTCGCTGTGCCCGCGCTGATGGCCGGGAACGGCGCCGTGCTCAAGCCGGCCCTCAATGTGGCTGGATGTGCGCTGGAAACCGAGAAGCTTTTCACGAATGCAGGTTTTCCCGAACACGTGTTCTCAGCACTCTTGGTAGAGCACGAGGTAGCGGGTGAGCTGATGGCGCTCGACGCCGTGCAGGGCGTGACGATCACGGGCAGCGTCCGGGCCGGGCGAGCCGTGGCGGCCACAGCAGGCCGAGCGCTCAAGAAAACCGTCCTCGAATTGGGCGGCAGCGACCCGTTCATCGTACTCGAAGATGCCGATCTCCAGCTCGCCGTAAACCTCGCCGTACGTGGGCGTCTGCACAACGGAGGGCAGACCTGCATCGCAGCCAAGCGGTTCATCGTGGTTGAAGCGGTGCGCGAAGCCTTCGAAGCTCGCTTTGTCGAGGCCATGCGGCAGAAGACCGTCGGGTCGCCGCTGAATGCTGCTACCGACGTCGGTCCGCTCGCCCGCCACGACCTGCGCGACACGCTCCACGAGCAGGTGCAGCGGAGCATCGCAGGGGGGGCGCGCTGCGTCCTGGGCGGTACGCTGCCGGATGGCCCTGGCGCCTACTATCCCATCACGGTACTCACCGATGTGCCACCCGGCACCCCGGCATATGACGACGAGTTGTTTGGGCCTGCCGCCGCCATCATCCCCGTCGCCGATGAGGCCGAGGCGATACGCGTAGCCAACGACACGCGCTTCGGGCTGGGCGCGGTGGTGTGTACGCGAGACACGGCCCGGGGCGAGCGCATCGCAGCATATGAGCTGGAGGCGGGCAACTGCTTTGTCAACGCCCTCGTCAAGTCCGATCCGCGGCTGCCGTTTGGCGGCGTCAAGGCCAGCGGCTACGGGCGCGAGCTGTCTACCCATGGCATCCGCGAGTTCGTCAACGTGAAAACCGTATACGTGGCCTGATGAAGGAATCAGGAACCGAGAAACCCGGCTTCTTTTGCTCTCGTACCGGGCGCATGTCTCAACTTTTAGCAAACAACTGACTATGCGTAGCACCGGAACGATTGTGCTCGTCTTCATCCTCCTCGTCTTGGGCGTGGCGGGATGTTCTGGCTTCGGCACGTACAACGACCTCGTAGCGCAGGATGAGACCGTGGAGCGTGCCTGGGGCGATGTGCAGACCCAGTACCAGCGCCGCGCCGACCTCGTACCCAACCTTGTGGCCACCGTTCGTGGCGCAGCCGAGTTTGAGCAGGAAACGCTGCAATCGGTCACCGAGGCGCGTGCGCGCGCCACATCCATCAACTTGGATGCCGACGACCTGAGCGATCCGCAGAAGCTGCAGCAGTTTCAGGCAGCACAGACGGAGTTGAGTGGCGCGTTGGGCCGCCTACTGCTCGTCTCCGAGAACTACCCGCAGCTTCGCGCCACCGAGGCCTTCCGCGACTTGCAGGCCCAGCTGGAAGGTACCGAGAACCGCATCACCGTCGCCCGGCGCGACTACAATGCCGCGGTGCAGACGTACAACACCAGGGTGCGGCAATTCCCGGGCTCCATCGTGGCAGGCATCACAGGTTTTGACCGCCGCACGCCCTTCGAGGCCGACGCGGGCGCCGAGCAAGCGCCCACGGTGGACTTTGGCTCCTGATCGGCGTGGGTCGCCATAGCCTCCTCGCCATCGCCGCCGTTGCGCTCCTGAGCCTGTTCAGTGGGGCGCCCCCGGCTCATGCGCAGCAGGTCCCCCTGTTGCCCTTCGACGGCGTGCCCGTGCAGGATATGGCGGCCATGCTGACGTCGAGCGAAGAGCGCACGCTCGCCCGCAAGCTCAGCGACTACCGCGACACGACGTCCACCGAGATTGTCGTCGCCACGGTCCCTGCGCTTGACGGCATCCCCATCGAGCAATACGCGGTCGACCTCGGCCGACAATGGGGCATCGGCCAGCGCGACAAAGACAACGGTGTAGTGATCCTGGTCGCCCGCGAGGAGCGGCGCGTGTTCATTGCGACGGGCTATGGGCTGGAAGGCGCCATCCCAGACGTCTTCGCTGCGCGGGTCATCCGCAACATCATCACGCCTGCCTTCCGGCAAGGGCAGTTCTACGGCGGGCTCTCTGAGGCCACCGACGCACTCATCGCCGCGGCCGAAGGCGAATTCCAAGCCGATGACCTGCCGCGCGAGTCGCAGGGTCTTCCTGTCGATCCCGAGGTCGTCTTCCTTGTCCTCATCATCCTGTTCTTTGTGGTGTCCAACCTGCGCTCGGGCGGTGGCAGAGGGGGCCAGCGCTACCGGCGCCATGGCGGAGGGCCACCTGTCATCATCTGGGGCGGCGGTGGCTTTGGCGGTAGCAGTGGTGGCGGTTTTGGCGGCGGCGGCTTCGGCGGTTTTGGTGGCGGCGGAAGCTTCGGCGGCGGGGGAGCAGGCGGGGGCTGGTAGGTACTCCTGGACGCTATTGTGTATGCGTCTTAGCAGCTACGATTAATTTTACAATCCAGCATGGACAATACTGCGGACAGGTCTATGCGGCGATAGCGCCGAAATCGCACAAGCGCTCGTAGGATTCCCGATTTAGCACATCATCAGCCCGCACATCTAAAGCTCTCATAATCCGATTCAGGTACAACGCGTTGTAGCCCCGGCG
>JBCDJT010000033.1:0-43080 GCA_038747545.1 Bacteroidota bacterium | reverse complement strand
CTTGAGCAGGCGGAGCGTCTCGCGGCGCACGTACCACGACCGCAGAAACACGAGGTGCAGCAGCCGGAAGAACTGCTTCTGCATCCACGGACGGCGGCTGAACATGTCGCCGAGGCGGTCCTTGACGGGGTCGTAGAACATAGGCGGGGCGCGCGTCGCGCTTTGGGTCTTGGGACGCTCGCGTTCGCTCGCTGTGGGTTTTGGGGTCGCTAAGGTAGGGGCGTAGTGCGGCTGTTTCCAGCCGTGACGTGCGTGGTGAGCGCTTCCAGCGCGTCGAGCAGGGGTGCCCAGCCGTACTGGGCGCGGTGCCGCCGGACGCCCTCGGCCAGCGGTGCGGCCAAGTCGTCGCGGATGAAGCGGAGGAGCGCATCGGCCAGCGCAGGTGGATCCTCGGGGGGCACGACGAGCCCAGCTACGCCATCGGGCACGATCTCTGGCAACCCCCCCACATCGGTGACGACGAGCGGCGTGTCGAACTGGAACGCCACCTGGGCCACGCCGCTCTGTGTGGCCGTCACGTAGGGCTGCACGACGGCATCGGCGGCGGAGAAGTAGGCGGCCACCTCATCGTCGGGCAGGTACCGGTTGTGGATGATGACGCTGTCCCCCACGCTGTGCTGGGCAATCTGCTCGCGATAGCTGGCCTCGTCATCGTAGAACTCGCCGGCCACGACGAGTCGGGCATCGGGATATGCTGCTGTCACCTGCGGCCAGGCATCGAGCAGGACGTGCAGGCCCTTGTAGCGCCGGACGAGGCCGAAGAACAGAAACAGTGGTCCCTCGCCTTCGACGCCGATCTGTTGCCGTGCTTCCGACGGCGGCAGGGCATCGCCGAAGTGCGTGTAGGTGGGATGCGGCACGACGTGGATGGGCGCGGTGACGCCGAGGCCGCGCAGGTCGGCGCGGACGTGGTCGGAGAGGGCGATGAACCCTTGCACGGCCCGAAAGAAGTAGCAGCTCAGCGCCCGGTCGCCGGGGCGCGGCTCGTGCGGCAGCGCGTTGTGGACGAGCGCAAGCGCGGGCCGTTGCGTACGACGCGCCATCCATCCGTACGCTGGCCCGAAGAACGGCATCCAGTGGTTGAACACGACCGCATTGGGGTGCTGCTGGCGCAGGTGCCGGGCGGCGCGCTGCCACGTCCACGGCGCCACGCTGTCGATGAGCCGCTCGGTGGGTACGCCGGGCGGTGCGGCGGTGGGATCCAGCTGCGTCTTGCCGGGGAAGAGCAGATGGGGGTACTGCCGCGTGAAGCTGATGGCCGTGGTGGTGTGCCCGCGTTCCGCCAATCCTGCCGCCACCGCCTCGGTGAAGTGCGCGATGCCGCCTCGGTACGGCCGCATCGGCCCGACGAGCGAAAGGCGGTACGGCGAGGACATCGGCAAACAGGCGGCAGTGACGGATTGAAGGCCGCGTGCTACGCCCACCTGCGTGTTTTGATTGCGGGCAACTTCGCGCCAAACGAAGCAGCCCAGCCTCTGCGTGAGAAGCCGGGCTGCGGTATCCAATCAACGAAAACGTGCTACTCAAGCGAGAACAAGCTGGCGTCGAGGTCGGTGTTGATGAGTACTTCGACGACCGTGGAGCCGCCCGCGGGGTTACCATCGGCCAAGACATCCGTCTTGAATGGGATGAGTATATTCTCCACGGTCTGGAAGTCGCTGTAGATCTCCTCACTCTGCACCTGTGCCCCCGTCATGGGGTTGGCGGAGACGTAGCGCATCCGCATCGGGCGTTTGGAGGAGGCGTCGAGCAACAGCGTGAAGGCGTCGCCTTGCGGCGGCTGGATCTTGACCACATCGTAGGCCACCCCGTCGATGGTTTCGCTGTCCATCACCGTGGCGGTGACCTGCTCGGCATTGCGCATGAGGTAGATCAGGTTGCGCCAGATCTGGCCTTTGAACTGCCCCATCTGGCTGGCTGGGATCGCCTGGCTGCCTTGTGGCGCGCGCATCACGCCCTGGTTGCCGTCCATCACGATGCTCATGGCGCCCATCGGCGTGTCGAGTTGGATGGCGATCTGGTCGTTGCCGCTCATCGCCATCTCCGTGTCCATGACAGGCAGCACGACGGACGTTTCGGTTTCCATCGTGATATCGCCCATCGGCGTCTGCTGCACGTCGGTGGTCTTGACCTGCATGTTCTGGATGGCAGCGAACGCGTCGCCGCCCATGGCCTCCACGGCTTGCGCGAGCAGCGCCGCGCCAGCTTCTTTGTCGGCTTCCGAGACCGCGCCGGGCGCCTCCGTCGGGATCGTCAGGTCGATCTCGTTGACTTCGCCCATCGTGGACAGGGGCTCGCCAAACTCAGACGGGTTGCCCACAACGACAACAGTCGCCTTGTCGGGCTTGAGGTAGGCTTGCGAGACGCGCAGCACATCGTCTGCCGTGGTGGCTTCGATGCCGCTCTTAACTTGGTCTAGGAAGTCGGTGGGGTAGCCGTAGTACTCGTACGTCATCATCCGGTTGACGATCTCGCTGCGCGTGTCGAAGTTGAAGACGAACGAGTTGAGGTAGTCGTCTTTGGCCAGCTGTACCTCTTCGGCAGTGGGCGGCGCTTCACGCATGCGCTCCACCTCGCGCATCACCGACTGCGCCGCATCGACGGTGGACTCTGACTTGGTCATCACGCCCGCGTAGAACTGCCCCGGTGTCTCGTAGCCGCCCGAGTAGTTGCCGAAGACGGCGTAGGCGAGGCCTTGGTTGGTGCGTACCTCTCCAAAGAGGCGGCTGTAGAAGCCTCCGCCCAGCACGTTGTTCATGACCTGAATGGCCGGGTAGTCCGGGTCGTCGAACGTCACTTCGCCTACGTGCCCGATAAGCACGGTGCTCTGGTTGACGTCGGTCTTGGTGGCGAGGTTGACCGAGGGCTGCGGGTCAGTGGGGACAGGCGGGGCCTCAGGGCGGACGAAGTCGGGGTTTATCGGCCAGGCGCCGAAGGCAGCCTCAATCTTTGCGACCATGTCGCTGGTCTCGAAGTCGCCCCAGACGCCAAGGATGACATTGTTGGGGTGGAAGAAGCGCTGGTGGAACGCCACGAGGTCATCGCGGGTGATGGCGTCGATGGTGTAGTACTCGGCCGTGGTAGCGTACGGGCTGGTCTCGCCGTAGAGCAGCTGGTCAAACTCGCGGTTGGCGATCTGCTGTGAGTTGTCGTTGCGGCGCGAGATGCCCGAGCGGGTCTGCGTCTTGGCGAGGTTGATCTTGTCTTCGGGGAAGGCCGGGTTCTGCAGCACGTCCGCGAAGATGGGCAGCACCGTGTCGATGTGCTCCTTGAGTGTCGAGAGCGAGGCGCTGGCGCTGCTGCCGCCCATCCCAGTCTCGACGGAGGCGCCGATGTTTTCGAGCGCTTCGTTCATGGCGTCGCCGTCCATGCTGCTGGTGCCGCCCGTACGCATCACCTGCCCCGTGATGGAGGCCAAGCCAGTTTTCTCGACGGGCTCGTGCAAGCTGCCGCCGCCGATCCGCGCCGACATGCTGATGAGTGGCAACTCGCGGTCTTCGATGAGGAAGACCGTCATGCCGTTTTCGAGCGTGACCTTCTCGGCCTGCGGAATCTCAAAGTCGGGCAGCGCCGGGAAGGTGAGGTCGTTGGGGTGCGTCTGCGCCTGTGCTGGGAGGGCTACAAGCAGCAGCGCGCCGAGGAAAAGAAGCTGTTTCATATCGCTAAAAAGTCAGAATCAAAAGAAGAGGACCGTGTCTGCTGGTGGACCGAACTCCAAAAGCGCGAAGCGCGTCCGAGCCCCCAGCCCCGACCTATCGGGTATCGCCAGCGGCGTCCTGCTCGGACTGCACACTCGCCGTCTCTTCCGTCTCGGTGACGATCATGGCCACGGTGCGGTTGTTCGGGCGGAACGTCTCGTTGGCTACGCGCTGCACATCGGCGGCGGTGACAGCGTCGAGGCGGTCCAGGCTGTAGAAGACCTCGCGCCAGTCGCCGTAGAGCGCTTGGTGCATCGCCATCATGGAGGCGAGGCCGGTGTTCGAGCCCAGCTGGCGCACGAGGTTGGCGCGGGCGATGGTCTTGGCGCGCGTCAGCTCCTCTTCAGTCACGCCCTCGGTCTTGATGCGGTCGATCTCTGCGTAAATGGCGGCCTCCACATCCTCCGGGGCCTGGCCCTGGTTGGGAACGACGAAGAACGCCATCAGGCTCGGGTACTTGTTGCCCGGGAAGCTGTTGAACGCGCCTGCCTGCAAGGCCAGCTGTTGCTCTTCCACGAGCGACTTGTAGATGCGGCTGGTGCGGCCTGTGCCCAGGATGCTGGCGAGCATGTCAAACACGGCGGCGTCCTCGCTGAACATGCTGCCCTTGTGGTAGCCGACCAGCACGAACGGCTGCGTCTGCTCGCGGATGATGACGCGGCGCTCGCCGATCTGCGCGGGCTCCACCGTTTCCACGGCCTCGGGCTTTGGTGCCGCAGGCAGGCGGCCGAAGTACGTCTCGGCCAGGCGCTTGGCATTGTCCGGGTCTACGGCGCCCACGAGCGCGACGGTCAGGTTGCTCGGCACGTAGTACGTCCGGTAGAAGTCCAGCGCCTCCGCGCGCGTCATCGTAGCAATGTCCGACATGTGCCCGATGATCGGCTCGCCGTACGGGTGCGCCTTGAAGGCCGTCGACAAGAACTCTTCCACGAGCCGACCCACCGGGTTGCTGTCCGTGACCATGCGGCGCTCCTCTTTGACGACCTCCCGCTCGGCGAAGAACTCGCGCAAGACGGGGTTGAGGAAGCGGTCCGACTCCAGCGAGAACCACAGCTCCAGCTTGTTGGCGGGCAAGCTGTAGAAGTAGCGGGTGGCGTCGACGCTCGTGGAGGCGTTGAGGCCGGTGCCGCCCGCCCGCGTCACGATCTGGTCGAACTCGTTGGGCTCCACAAACGGCTTCGTCGCCTCGGTGGCAGCCTCAAGGGTCGCGGTGAGCTCGGTGATGCGCTCGGCGTCGGCTAGGGCGCCTTTCTGCTGCTCCTTCCGCAACGCGTCGAACGCGGCATTCTCGGCGGCAATAGCGGCGCGCTCGGCTTCGATGTCTAGCGTGCCGACGGTGTCGGTGCCCTTGAACGCCATGTGCTCGAACAAGTGGGCGATGCCTGTGATGCCTTTCACTTCATCCACAGAGCCTACATCGGCATACGTGTGCATCGAGACGACAGGTGCTTCGGGGCGTTCCACCACAACGAAGGTGAGGCCGTTGTCAAGCGTGAACGTGGTGACTTTCTGCTCGAAGTCGGCGAGCAGGTCTTGGGCAGCAGCGGGGCGCATCACAACGAGGGCGAGGAGCGCCACGGCCGCGACCTGCAGTAGACGACGGGTCATGAGAAGTTGGGGGAATGTGGATGGATCCGTAGGGTAACGCTGGGCATCGCCTAAGCGTATGCCGCAGCCTTCGCTTAACGGGGCGCCCGCGCATTTTGTTAGCCTGCGTCAACCCCTGAACACACAGTTTTACGGTCCGCACACATTCGTAACGAAGATGTCTGGCGCTTGGGCCGTCAGTTTGCCGGGTTGGCGGTGGGTGGCGTAAGCTGGCTGCCGGGCGCTGGATAGCTGGCGTTGCCATCGGTGAGCGCCCAGAACAGATGCTGGTAAAGCCGAGGCAAGGTGGGGAGTGAGGCGGCGGCCTCTGCTTCGGCTACGAGTGCAGCATCGAACCAGGCACCCGGCAGCGGCGTGACGCGTGGCCGAGCGAATGGGGCGCGGGTGCGGGCGGTCACCAGAGGTTGGTCGAGAGGAGCTGGCGGCACGTCCAAAAACCGGACAGGTAACCCAGCTCGCTGGAAGTGGTGGCGCAGGGCCAAAGTATCTGTGGGCTGGGCGCCGAGGTAGAGGACTTCCTTGATGGCACCCGACGGCCACCCTGGCTTACGCAGGAAGGCTTCCAGACCGTTGTTCTGCTGGCGAGCACCAGACCAGATGCCGACGATGAGCGTGCGCTCGGGGAATGTACTGTAGGAGGAAACAGTGCCTGCGTGGCGAGCGAGCTCTAGTAGCGTAGCCGCCGCAAGGCCACCGTGCGTGCGGTCCATCACGTCCGCCTGCTCCGTGTCACCTAGGCCATCGAGGTCAGCGCACACGAGCACGGCTTCGCGACGGCTTTCGGGGTGCTTGCCAGCCAGGTAGCCCACGAGGTTGATGCCCGTCCCGTTAGACTGCCGCTGGATGGTGGTGCTCAGCACGACGGGCCGCGGCAACACGCCGCCGCCTGTCGTGCCCTCTAGGGCTTCTGCGAGGTCGGCGCGTGAGCGCCCAAGCAAGGCCGCCAGCGCGTTGTTCTGGATGCGCACCACGCCGAGGTCTTCTACATACGTCTGCGACACCGAGGGCGTCAATTCTGGCACGGCGATCCACACCGCAGGGACGCCATCATCAGCGAGTTGGCGGAGCGTGGGGTCGGTGGCTTCATCGGGGGTCAGCACGACGGCCACATCCGGGCTTCCGCTAGTAGTCGCGCCCCGCACCCACCGGCTGAGGCGCACGCGCACGGAGTCGGTGCGTCCATCCGGCAGCATTGCGCGGCCTGGTGCATAACGGATGGTGTCGGCGCCTGCCGTTGTGATCTCAACAGCCTGCGGCAGGTGAATCGGCATGGGGTAGAGCACGCGGAAGTCGCTGCCTGCACGCGGCTGGAAGCCGAATTCACGCAGGCGTTCGCCCACGTAGGCGGCCGCGTTGGCATAGCCGAGTGTCCCCGTAGCCCGCCCCGTCTGCTCGGGCGACAGGAAGAACGCCAGGTGGCCCTCCAGTTCCTCGGCGCTCCAGATGGGACGGTCGGGTGTGGGACGTGCGGGGGGCTCAGGAATGCGAAACGCGCTGCAGGCCGCAAGCCCAAGGGCAGTGACTAGCAGGGCGCCGATCCAGAATGGACGGTAGGCGGTATGAGAAACCGAGGGCATGACGCGCCAACCCTGAGGGCGTCGCTGAGGTTCGCATCCATGTTTGCCTGCGCCACCGTCATGGGCAGAAGGGCATCACAGGTTCCACAGGACCGTTGCGTTCTAGGCGTACGGGGGTCCTTGAAAGTGTATCGACAGGCGCATCATATTGCCTCTCCTCTTCGCTCTCCTCACTGGTACATCATTGATGGTATCCTCTCCTGCCCTCCGCGCAGCGCTGTGCGCCGTCGTTCTGCTTATCCCCTTAGCGCACTACACGGCGCAGGCGCAAGCACGGGTCGACACGCTGGTCGCCATCGAGGCCTTCGAGGCGCTAGAGGTGGAGGGCTACTCGCCGTACTACAAAGACCTCGGCCGCAAAGCGCTCGCCATCGATGCACCGCTCTACCCCGACGGGTTTGGCGCGGCTGAGACCACCTGGCAGGGGGCATCGGGCACGTACGATATGACGCTTGTGACCGTGATGGAGCGCGACGGCTCGTCTACGTACCAGCTCTTTGTGGACGGCAACCACCTGGGCGACTTCACCAACCCCACGGGGCCCGATCTGCACCTGGCGCACCACACCTGGAAAGGTGTGACCTTGGCCGAGGGCATGCCAATCCGCGTCACCTCCGATATCCACTCGAACGATAAGGAGCCGGAGGATGGCAGCTTCGCCACCTCGCGTGGCCGCTGGCGCTACCTCATCGTCTCCGATGCTACTGATGGGCAAAACACCGTGGGGCTCTGGGATCAGTTCGAGGTGGAGGTGCCCAACGCCACCGCCTACGCCGACCCGTTCCGCGACGTGGACCTCGACGTGATCTACACCCGCCCCGACGGGACCGAGCACGTGTTCTGGGGCTTCTATGCTGCCGATGGCCTCTGGAAGGTCCGCTACATGCCCGACCAGCTTGGCCGCTGGACCTACCGCGCCACGTTCTCTGACGGTGCCCCAGGCATCGAGGGGCACTTCGACGTGGTGCCGTCTGATCTGCCGGGGCTCGTGGGGCACGACGTGGCCAACCCGATGTGGCTGGGCTACCGCGGCGGGCGGCACGCGCTGGTGCGCAGCCTCCACGTGGGCGACCGCTTCTTCGCCAGCAACTGGCCCGCCGCTGACCGCACGGCGTTCCTCGACTGGGCCGAGGCGCAGGACTACAACCAGCTCTCGGTAGCCTCCTTCTTCCTGAACCGCAACGTGGAGGGACGCGGCGCAGGCTGGGAGACGCCCGGTCTGTGGGACAGCGAGGCTGGGCAGCCACAGCCCGAGGCGTATACCGCCGCCGAGGCCATCCTGGGCGACTTGGCAGAACGCGGCATGAGTATCTATCCCTTCGCGGGCTTCTTCGGGCAGTCGGCCGACTATCCACAAACCACGGACGCGCAAGAGGTCTACCTGCGCTACACCATGGCCCGCTTCGGGCCGTACTGGAATCTGCTCCTCAACGTGGCCGGCCCCGAGCCACTGTGGCGCCCCGAGGCGTTCAAGCCCGGCATGTCCGCCAGCGAGATCATCCGCCTGGGGCAGCGCATCCAATCCGTCAACGCCTTTGGGCATGTGCTGTCCGTCCACAACGAGACTGGTCCCGACCCCTTCCGCTACGAGGCGTGGCACGACTATGTGACGCTACAAGGCGGCAAGGAGGCCCCGGGGCCGTCGGTGCATCGCTACATTGAGCAGAGCCACACGGGCACGAAGCCAGTCTTCGCACAGGAGGCCTTCTGGCCCGGCAACCAGTGGCACGCCTGCGCCTGCACCGACGCCGAGACGCTTCGCCGCAAAGCGTTCCTGCTGCTCTTCGCGGGCACTGCCATCAACTTCGCCGACATGGACGGCAATTCGTCCAGCGGGTTCAGCGGCACTCTCGACCTCAGCCTGCGCAACCAGATGTGGCACGACGAGGTGAAGGCCGCGTGGGACCTCATCGACACGTTCCCCTTCTATCTCATGCAGCCCAGGCGCGACATGGCGTCGGCGGGGTACGTGCTGGCCGAGGACGGTGTGCGCTACGTGGTCTACCTCCCCGACGCCAGCGCGGGCACCACCCTGGACCTCACCGCAGCGCCCGGCACCTACCGCCTGCGGTGGTACAACCCGCGCGTGCGTTACTACCTCGATCCGCCCATCATGCTCGACGGCGACGCGGTGATCAATCTGGGCCTGCCGCCGGACGAAACTGATCAGGACTGGATCGCCGTGGTCGAGCGCGAAAACCCGCCTGAGTTCACGGCCAACGAGGCGGCTGTCATCGAGATCGAGGCCGAGGACGCCGTTGCCATGCAGGGCTGGGAGTCAGTGCCCAGCGGCGACGGGGCAGCGATGCGCGCTTCCGACTCGGCCAGCGAGGGCTTCTTGTCCTACCCCGTCGTGTTCAGCAAGCCCGGCCGCTACTACTTGCACCTGCTCACGGACACCGCTGAGGTACGCACAGCGTCGGCGACGCTGGGTGGCCGCCCGCTGGTCGCCACTAGCGACGGCGTTGCGTACACTGACATTCCTGCCCCAGGTACCTACACGCTCCGCATCATATCAGGCGGTGAACGTATCGAAGTAGATAAAATCGTCCTGTCGCCCTCGGCTACATCGCCAAGCATGGACTAACCGTCACTAGAATCCCCCCAGAGATCACTCCGGTCCCCAATGCGGATTGACCTAAACGAGCAAAGCGAGCCACCAACGTCGGTCTCGGGGCCAGGAGCGCGCCGGGAAGAGCGGATGGGCAGCGTTCAGCTAGCGAGCGCTGGCACAACATCGAAAAACAGTACAGCCTCTCGGCTCGCTAGGTGCGGGATTGCGCGTCGGGAAGTCCGCTGCGCGTTTTCGAGATCGACAGCGTTTTTGGTTCGTTTTACTTGCGTGAACCTCCGGTTTGTCGCTACAAAATGAACGTCCATGCCGTCGAAGTTGTCAGCGATTCAGTCACCACAAGGCAGACGAGCTAGGAAGCAGCGACTGGGCTCACGATACAAAACTGAGCTTTACACCCACGACCGCGCCCGCTTGGCCGTGAGCAGGCCCGTGTTCATGCCCACCCAGTGCATCGTGCCGCTGTAGCGTCCATGCTCCATCTTGAGGCACCGGTCCATCACCACATCCAGCCCCGCGTCCTCGGCGATCGCGCCCGCCTCCGCGCTGACGATGCCAAGTTGTAGCCACAGCGCCTTCGCGCCAACGGCCGCCGCCTCTTCGGCGATGCCGGGGCAGGCGGCGGGCGGGCGGAACGCACACACCACATCCACCGGCTCGGGGATGGCGTCAAGCGATGGGTACACGGGCTCGCCCAAGATTGTCTCGGCCTTCGGGTGGACAGGGATGATCCGGTAGCCGTGGTACTTCAGGTACGTCGCAACAAACTGGCTGGCCTTCTGCGGATTCGTCGAGAGGCCGATGATGGCGATGGTCTTAGCCTCGCCCAGGATGAGGCGCACGGTGGCCGCGTCTTGGTAGCGGGCGCGCAGCTCGGGCGTGAGCGAAGAGTTCAGCGTGAGATCGCACGCAAGGCCTGATCCAGATCCCATAACAAGTCGTCGGTGGTTTCGAGTCCTACGGAGAGGCGAATCATCTCGGGGCGTACACCGCACGCGATGAGTTCGTCGTGAGAAAGCTGCTGGTGCGTGGTGGACGCCGGATGGATGACGAGGCTGCGCGCATCGCCCACGTTGGCGAGGTGCGAGAACAGCGTCAGCGCCTCGATGAACGCCTTGCCGTCCTCGCGCACGTCGGTGCCGTCGCGGGCTTGCAGGCCGAACGTGAATACCGCGCCCGGCCCCTTCGGTACGTAGCGCTGCATCAGGTCGTGGTACGGACTGCTCGGCAGCCCCGCGTAGTTGACCCATGCCACCTGTGGGTGGTCGTCGAGGAAGGTAGCCAGCGCCTTCGCGTTCGCCACGTGCCGGTCCATCCGCACCGACAGCGTCTCGATGCCCTGAATCAGCAGGAACGCGTTGAACGGCGAGAGGCTAGAGCCCGTGTCGCGCAGCGTCTCGGCGCGTGCCTTCAGCAGGAAGCCGTGGTGCCCAAACGTGTCGTAGAAGCGCAGCCCGTGGTACGCGGGCGACGGGTCGGCGATGCTGGGGATCTGGCTGTAGTCGAACGTCCCTGCCTCCACAATCGCCCCAGCGATGGACGTGCCGTGCCCGCCTAAGAACTTCGTGGCCGAGTGTACCACAATGTCGGCGCCGTGGTCGATGGGGCGGCACAGGTACGGCGTGGCAAAGGTGTTGTCGATGACGAGCGGGCAGCCGTGCGCATGCGCCACCGCGGCGACGGCGGCGATGTCGAACACGCTGCCCTTCGGGTTGCCGATGGTCTCGCCATAGAACACCCGCGTGGTGGGTGTGACGGCTGCCGCCCAAGCCTCCGCATCATTGGGCTCCACAAACGTCGTGGTGACGCCCAGCTTCTGGAAGGTGTGGGTGAACTGCGTGTACGTGCCGCCATACAAGTGCGCCGACGCCACAATGTGGTCGCCGGGCTGGAGCAGCGTCATCATGGTGATGAACTGCGCCGCCATGCCACTGGCCGTAGCCACCGCGCCCGTCGCGTTCTCCAGCGAGGCTAGGCGCTCCTCCAGCACCGCCGTCGTCGGGTTGTTGATGCGCGTGTAGATGTTGCCGTACTGCTTCAGCTCGAACAGCTGCGCCGCCTCGTCGGCGTCGTTGAAGACGTACGAGGTCGTCTGGTAGATGGGTACTGCACGTGCGCCCGTGGCGGCGTCGGGGATGTGCCCAGCGTGGAGCATGCGGGTCTCGAAGCCGAAGGGCCGCTGCTCATCAGAAGAGGAAGCCATGCCGGATGGAAAAAGCGAAACGGAGCCGATGGGTGCCGAAGATACGGCACGCGTTACGCCGCACCACCAGGCCTGCTAAATCGGCCCCCATCCGGCGCGTACGGGCTGCATGCGCTCTCCGTGCTGGCCAAAAGGATAGACATGGGCGGTGTGGATGACGGGCTCAACCGCAGCCCGCTCTTCGCCAATTATGGACTCCGCAGGCGCCGTCCAGGGCGTGCCTGTGCAGGCGAAATTGGGGGCAGACAGGCGAGCATCACAGACCATGGCGGAAGTACCAGCGCGGTTGAAGTAGCACATCGCAACATAGCCATCCGCAGTGACACCCCTGTGGCACGCTTCGCCGCACCAATCGCGACCAAAAATCGCGTAGGTCGTCGCTGGTCAGCGATGCGGAGGTGAGGCGAGTAACGCGCTTTGCAACGAGAGCGGGTTGAAATGCAACCATTCCTCGAAGATGTGCTCCAGCCGTACATGCGGTGTTCGCATCCGAACACCTGGATGCTGTCTCACGGGCAGAATCGGCTATTTTCTGCTTTGGCACAGCCCTCGCAAGAGGATAGCGTCGTTGTGTGGTATCTGCCCATTCGCTGAGCCCCCTCCTCCTTACTTCGCCGATTGAGACCATGTGGAAAAACTACCTCACTGTTGCGCTCCGCAATATGAACCGCAGGAAAGGCTACGCCGCGATTAACATCGCTGGGCTGGCGCTGGGCTTTGGCGTGGGCATCCTCTTCCTGATCCTCGGCCGCACCTTGCTGACGTACGACACCTTTCACGATGAGGTAGACAACATCTACCAGTCGTACCTCCAGTACGGCGATACGTGGGGCACCTTCTCGATGTGGGGGCCGCTGCGCGACGCGTTTGTGGATGAATTCCCGGCCATGGAAGCCAGCACGCGCCTCTACACCAACGAACAAGAGATCCACGTAGGTACTGGCGAGGGGCGCCTGCGCGTGCAGGAGCAGGTCAACTACATCGACCCCGACTTCTTCGAGGTGTTCACGTTCGACTTCGTGGTGGGCGATGCGCAAACGGCGTTCTCGCGCCCCGATGCCGCCATCTTGACGGAGCAAACCGCCGAGCGCTTCTTTGGCGGTGCCGACCCTATCGGTCAGCGCATCGAGCTCGACCGCCAAAATGCACTTACGGTTACTGCCATCGTTGCCGACCCACCCACGACCTCCTCCATCACCTTCACGATCCTGGCAGATATCCAGCACGGCAGCCGCTACCTGCGCTACTTGGGCGATAGTATCGACAGTTGGGACGACAACTTTGTCTCTACGTACTTCCGCGTGCGCCCCGGCACCAACATGGCTGATCTGCGCGCGCAGTTCCCCGCGTTCCTCAACAAGGTGCAGGGCGCCAGCTACGACGCCAACAACCAGATCCGCCTCTATGCCCTGCGCGACGTGATGGACGCCACCGACAACGTGCGGACCTATGGCGCTATGTTCTTGCTGCTCGCCTTTGGCATCTTGCTCTTGGCAGCTGTCAACTTCATGAACCTGGCTACGGCGCGGTCGGTAGAGCGTGCGCGCGAGGTGGGCATGCGCAAGAGCCTGGGCGCGTCGCGCTTCCAAGTCATCGGGCAGTTCTTGAGCGAGTCGCTGATCGTGACGTTCACGGCGTTGCTGCTCGGCCTAGCGCTGGCGCAGATGATGGTGCCAGGCTTTAACATGGTGTTGGGTGGCCTGCTTGAGGTGAGTTTGGATGTCAACGACCTCGGGCTCTGGGCCTGGCTGATCGGCCTCGGCGTGCTCATTGCGGTCATCGCGGGCGGCTACCCAGCGTTCTACTTGGCGCGCTTCCGCCCCGCCGAGGTGCTGCGCGGCCGGTTGGCGTCGCGCCCAGCAGGGGTACGGCTGCGCAACGGCCTCGTGGTGCTTCAGTTTGCCCTCACCGCGTTCCTCGTGGTCGGGACCATCGTGGTAGACCGGCAGGTGCAGTACATCGAGGATGAGAGCTTCGACTTTGGCGAGAATCCGCTGCTCATCGTGCCTATCGGCACGTACGACTTTGAGGACCCTGAGATCGGCTACAGCCGCTTGCAAGCGTTGGAAACGACCTTGAAACGCGAGCCTAGCATCGCATCGGCAGCGTTGGCGTCGCAGTTTCCGGGGGGCGGCGGCTACTGGCGCACATCGCCCTACCTGGGCACGGCCGCCCAGCGCGACGAGGATGCCGCACGCCTTGCGGAGGTGTTCATGGACTCCACGCTGCTCGCTACCATGGGCTTAACGTTGACCGAGGGGCGGCTCCCGCAATCGCCGCGCGAGGCGGTGGTGACACCGAAGACGATGGAAACGTTTGGGTGGACGAGCCACGAAGGCAAGCAGCTCTTCAACCGCGGCGAAGCCCTTACTGTAGTCGGCGTAGCGCCCGACATCCACTTCGCTAGCATGTACGAAGCCATCAAGCCGACCGTGTACCGCTTGTTCGACGGCACCTTCGCCGACATGCCGCCGTACCGCCTCATGGCCGTCCGCGCCACGGCGGATGCCGCCTCGGCCGTCTCGGCGCTGAGTGCGCACTGGGGTGACCTCGGCACGCGCACGGGCTTCACCTACCTCTTCGCCGACCAGAACTACGCAGGCACCTACGCTATCGAGCGCACGCTCTCGGAGATCATCACCTACGCCGCCGTCTTCGCCATCTTCATCTCGCTCATCGGCCTCATCGGCGTGACGTCGCTGAGCGTGGCGCAGCGGACGAAGGAGATCGGGGTGCGCAAGGTACTGGGCGCCACCTCATCCGGCCTCGTGATGCTGCTCTCGCGCCGCTTCGCGCTGCTGGTGACGCTGTCACTGCTGATCGCCGTGCCGCTGGCCTACCTGGCTACGCAAGAGTGGCTCAACGGCTTCGTCTACCGCATCAGCGTAGGGCTCGGCACGCTCGGCATGGCGGCGTTCATCGTGCTGGGGGCCGCGCTGCTGGCCGTTGGCCTGCAAACGCTGAAGGCCACACGCATGAACCCCGTGGACAGCCTGCGTATGGAGTGATTTCGGGACGCTCACTACGTTCGCTGTAGGTCTTGGGACGCTCGCTTCGCTCCCTTTCGGTTTTCGGGTTGCCATCCTGATCAAGAAGTACCCGAACGAAAGGCACCTGCCATGCTGAAATTCACTTGACCTGAATCGAGATCACTCAACCTTTCCGAACTCCGAACTCCGAACTCCGAACTCCGAACTCCGAACCATGTGGAAGAACTACGCACTCATCGCATGGCGCAACCTGAAGAAGCACCGCGCCTACGCTTTCATCAACATCGTCGGCCTGACGCTCGGCATCGCGGCGTGCCTGATGATTGGGCTCTACGTGCAGGATGAGATGAGCTACGACCGCCACGTGCCCGGCGGCGAGCAGGTATACCGTGTCAACCAGCAGGTGACGGATAACGGCGAGGACGAGACGTGGGCGTGGACGGGCGGTGGCCTGGGCCCTGCGATGCAGCGCGAGATGCCCCAGGTGGAGGCCGTCGCTCGGCTGGCTGGTGCCAGAGGGTCCATGCGGCGGCTGGCGAGTGATGGCACCGTGCGCGTCTTCCGCGAGACCGATTTCTACTACACCGATGCGGCCATCAACGACGTGCTTGCGCCCGCCTTCGTGCTGGGCGATCCGGCTACAGCCTTCGACAAACTCAACGCCATCGTGCTCTCCGAGTCGGCGGCTGAGCGGTACTTCGGCGATGAAAACCCACTCGGCCAGACGCTGGAGTTCACTGAGCAAGGCACCATGACGTTGGAGGTGACGGGCGTGGTGGAAGACGTGCCGGACAATAGCCACCTCAGGTACGACTTCTTGGCCTCTTTCGGTGCGCACAAGCAGCAATTTGGCGTGCCGACCGAGTCGGAGTACAACTCGTACTGGTGGCCGCGCACCTTCACGTACGTCCGGCTGGCCGATGCGGAGGCGGCAGCTGCTGTCGAGGCGGCGTTTCCCGCGTTTAGCGCCCGCAACCGCGAGGACGGCGACGCCTACGTGCCCACGCTGGAGGCGCTGCACGACATCTACCTCTACAGCGAGGCCACCAGCGGCCCCAGCGCCACGGGCAACGCCGCCACGGTGCGCATCTTTGCCTTCATCGCGCTCGCCATCTTGGTGCTGGCCTGTATCAACTTCATGAACCTCTCCACGGCACGGTCGTCGCAGCGCGCACGCGAGGTAGGCGTACGTAAGAGCCTGGGGGCTGAGCGTGGACAGGTGGCCCTGCAGTTCTTGGCCGAGTCGATCTTCATGAGCGTCGTGGCGCTCATCTTAGCCGTCGCGCTCGTCGAGATGTTGCTCCCGGCGTTCAACAACTTGGCAGGCCGCACCATCGACATCGACTACGGGTCTAATGTCTCGTACTGGATCGGGATCATGGCGCTGGTGGTGTTCACGGGCGTGCTGGCGGGCGCCTACCCCGCGTTCTACCTCGCCAGCTTCCGGCCCACGGAAGTGCTCAAAGGGCTGATGACCCGAACGGGCGGGCATGCAGGCTTGCGCAAGGGCCTCGTCGTCTTCCAGTTCGCCGTTTCGGTCATCCTGATCGTGGGCACCACCGTTGTCCTGCGCCAACTCGACTACCTCCGCGATGCCGATCTCGGCTTCGAGCAAGAGCAGACCATCGTCCTGCGCCTGGGCAGCGGTCTCGACTGGGACGAGTTGGAGAACCAGCTAGAGCAGCAAGCACAGGTGGTGGGCGTGTCCTCATCCACGCTGGCGCCGGGCTACGGCGGCATGTCGTCGTTGCCCTACCGCACCGAGGCGGCCTGGAACGATGAAAATGGCACAGGCGACACGGGCCAGCAGCACGTGGATGCAGGCTACTTCGAGATGCTTGGCATTCCAGTCTTAGCAGGACGTACGTTTAGCGAAGATCGCCCCGCCGATGGCGGCGTCCGCCCCGACGGGGTGCCGTACTTCCACATCTTCGAGCAGGGCTACGTGGTCAACGAGGCGTTTGCCCAGGCCAACGGCTGGACGCCCGAGGCCGCCCTGGGCGAGCGTGTGCGGATGACGACCTATGAGAACGGCGTCTACTACACCGACCTGCGCGGCACCATCGTGGGCGTAGTCGGCGATTACCACCAGCGCTCGCTGCGTAGCGAAATCATGCCGATGGTGTTCACACCCGCGCAGAACGCGTTTGGCCACATGGGCGGCCACGGCATCGTAAAGCTCGCCCCCGGCAACGCCGCCGACGCGATGGCGATGATCCGTGGCGTCTGGCAGCAAGTCGCGCCCGACCAGCCGTTCGAGGCCAGCTTCCTCGACCAGAACGTGCAGAACCTCTACGTCCGCGAGGCGCAACTGAGCCGCGTCGTGACCGCCTTCGCGTTCATTGGCATTATCATCGCCTGCCTCGGCCTCTTCGGCCTCGTCTCGTATGCTGCCGAGCGCCGAACCAAGGAAATCGGCATCCGCAAAGTGCTGGGTGCTACGGTGCCCGGCCTCACGGGCTTGCTGATGCGCGACTTTCTGGTGCTGGTGGGCGTGGCCACCATTATTGCCACACCCATCGCCTACATGGCGATGGACCGCTGGCTACAGACGTTTGCCTACCAAGTGGATCTCGGGCTGGGCGTCTTTCTGCTGGCGGGCATTGTGGCCACGGTCATTGCCGCCGCTACCGTCAGTTATCAAGCCATCAAGACGGCACGCCGCAATCCGGTGACGGCGTTGCGGTACGAATAGGCGAGCCCAGTGAACCCAGTTACTGCTCAGACGCGAAGCCAGCGGCTACCAAGTCGGCGTAGCCGCCCACGTTGTACGCATCGAAGCCCATGCCGCGCATGATTTCGGCGGCTTTGCCACTGCGGCCCCCCGACTTGCAGTGCAGGTAATAGGTCTTGTCTTTGTCGAGGTCCTTCACGTTGTCCGCGAAGGCCTCGTTCATCACGTCGATGTTCTGCGCTTGCACGAGATGCCCTTCGGCATATTCAGCAGGCGTGCGTACGTCGAGCACGACGTCGGCATCGGTGAGGCGGCTTTTGAATTCGGCAGAAGTCAGGCGGTTGTTGGCCATGGGGCGAAAGAGGTTTCCTGGGGAACGATATGAGCTACCGCTACGCGGAGGCGAGGTCAACCACGCCCGGCGCGGTGCGGTAGTTTGAGAAATGATCGTTGACGTACACAACGGAGAAGCCTTGCTGGGCCAAGTACGCCGCGGCGTAGGCGGAGCGGCCTCCGCTGAGGCAGTGGACAAGCAGGGTGTCTTCTTTTGGGAGCTGGCCGAGTTGATCAGCAAGGCGGGTATGAGCGGCGTTGATAGCGCTTAGTATATGCCCGGCGTTGTACTCATCGCGCCGGCGTACGTCCACCACCGTTACGCCCGGTTGCTGGCGTCGCACCTCGACCTCGTCGAAGCGAATTTCTTCGACCTGCGCGCCTCCGTGTTGTGCGAGGTGGTGGTCAAGCGCGGCGAGCGGCACGTAGCCTGCGATGTGGTCGTAGCCAATCCGCACCAGATCCCGCACAGCCTCCTCCACGTCGGCTTCGTCGATGAGTAGAACCAGCGGCGTCTCAGCGTCGGCGACGTAGCAGCCCACGAGGGTGTTAAACTGCTTGTTGAACGGGGTGTAGAGGCTGCCCGGCACGTGACGCGCCAGCGCCGCCGAGCGGTCGCGGCGGGTATCGAGCAGGACGGCACCTTCGGGCAGCGCGCCGAGTTCGTCTGTGCTCAAGCGCTTGGGCTGAGGCAAGGCGCCCAGCAGGGGCACGCCATCGCGGTTCTGCTGCTTCATCCGAGCGAAGTACATAGGCGGCTCGGGCTGGCCGTCCAGGATCGCGTCGACGAACGGTTCGGCACCGCGGCGCGCTACGTCGATCGACGCGTTGAAGCGCCGCTCGTAGCCAACGGTCGACTGCGGCACGGCGCCCAGGGACTTGCCGCACGCCGACCCCCGCGCCGTGGCCCGGCCAGACTTGCAGGTGGTCAGGCAGATCGAGGAAGTCGATGACGGACTGGTACAGCCGTTCCGCTGAGGGCCGCTGCGCGCCAGCGTGGCCTGCTGCTGTTTCCAGCAGGTCGGGCCGCCCCAGGGCGCCCACGAACACGAAGTCGCCCGAGACCAAGCCCATCGGGTCATCTGCACCGCTGCCGTGATCGGTCACGAGGAAGCTGATGTGCTCGGGCGTATGGCCGGGGTGATGCAGCACCGTAAAGCCGATATTGCCCACGCGGAACGTGTCGCCGTCGCACAGGAACGTGACGGCGTAGCTGCTCTCCTTTGCCCAGTTCGATTTCCAGTCGGCATCGCCTGCATCCGAGAGGTAGCAGTGCGTGCCATAGTGTTCGGCGAACTCGCGCACGCCCGAAAGAAAGTCGGCGTGGATGTGCGTCTCTGCTGTGGCCACGATACGTACGCCTTCAGCCTTCGCCGCGTCAACGTAGCGGTCTATGTCGCGCTGCGGATCGATCAGCAGCGCCTCCTTGGTGCGCTGGCACCCGATCAGGTAGGCGTACTGGGCCAGCTTCGGCTCAAAGATCTGTCGGAAGAGCATGGGTAGAGCAGTAGATAGCGATCGATGCTCAGCACGGGATCACCAACCCACACACGATGGGCCGAAGAACAGCGGTGTGCTTGTTTCGGCACGCAAGATAGCCTCTGCGTGTGCGCGGTATACAGCAAGAAATGCTGAAATTGCTAGCCGCGCCCGCCTCGGCGTCCGCCCCGTTGGCCACGCTGCTGTTGCCGCTCGGCCTGGATGGCTTTCCACGTCTCCATCTGCTCTGCCGAGAGCACGGTAGCGAGCTTAGCATCGGTCTGTGTGCGCAGGGTATCCAGGTCGGCACGCATGGCTTGCATCTGGCTGCGGTCTGGGCGTTGCCCACGCCCACCGCCTTGCCCCCGCCGGCCGGTGAAGCCATACTTCTCGCGGATGGCCTGGGTCTGCTCGGCCTGCTCGGCGAGGATCGACCGGACGCGCTCGCTCTGCACATCGGTCAGCGCCAGCCGCTGGCGGATCTCTTGGAAAGCCTCCACCGCCTGCTGACGCTGCGCCTGCTGCGGAGTGGTGGTCGTGGTGTCGGTCTGCGTGTTCTGGGCTGTGCTTTCCTTCGAGGAGGAGCAGCCGACAAGGCCAAGGAGGAGCAAGAGAGGCAGTACGAGTCGCATGGTGTTGGTCGTATGGGTGCGAGATGGTCTGTGAAGAGCAGCCGATGCGCTGGAAAGGCTGGCATCGGCCAAGCCAAAAGTAACGCGCGGTCTGCTGGCACTTCTCCTATTAGTCTACGCCATGGGACCATCGCCAAACATCACAAAAGCATGTCAAGAACGCGCCGTAATACGCACGCGGGCCGTTGGGCTGCGCGGCCCCGTGGGGAGGGAGCCGGATGAAATGGGCGCCCCCATCCTTCGCCCCATCGACAGTGCCGAGCGTCTTGGGCGGAGGGCGCAATGCAGACGTTGAGCAAGCCGGTGAAAGCCACCACGCCGCCGTGAGGGCTGAAGGATGGGGCCTACACGGAGCAGTCGCCATACCGGGTGAGACGCTGCACCGTGTTGCTGCTCATTTCGGTTGTCCACAGCTTACCCACCGCGCGTGGAGCCCCAGTTTTGCCATTGGGCGCGGTTGCGGCATCGGTGACCAGCTTAGCCGCGAATCGGGTCCTGGGGGCTGAAAACGGGGATGAGAGGGGCTTTCTCCCAACAAGGTGCCCCTTCACCGTACAGGGAATACTGGTTAGCCCGCCGTTATCCACATCTATTGTCCACAATTGGCCTTGTGCTCAAAACACAAGGGGTTGGCCGCCAGCCGCATAGCTAAAGTTGGAATAGACACCGAAGCTACAGCCCCGGACCGAAGGCGTCAAAAACCCTTCGCGGCGCTTGCGCCTGATGCAGGCATTGTGTACGGTGCAGCATCCACGCACCCAACATGCCCAGCCATGTACATCCCCGTCAACGCCATCCGCATCGCACAGAAGCACCTGGGCTTTCAAGATGCCGACCTGGATGGTCGCCTCGGCCCCATCACGGCCGACGCCCTGGACCGCGTCCTGCCGCTCCGCATCGCCGCGCTGGCGCCCCTGGCCGTCGCCGAAGGTATCGTCGGTGGCAGCCGCAAGCGCAAGCTGACGGCGTTCATCCAGATGCTAGCTACCGAGCTTGGAGTAGACGCCGGGCCCATCGATGGCTACTGGGGCCCACAGACCGACTATGCCTTTGACGTGCTGGAGCACCACGACCGCTACGGCACGCTGCCTGTTCCGTGGCGCGATGCGCGGCCGCCTGCACCCAACCCAAACCAGTGGCCCCTCGAAAACGAAGCCGACCTTCGCAGCTTCTACGGTGCCCCTGGGGACGAGGCGAACCTTGTCAGCATTGAGGCGCCGTACCTCCATCAGTTCACGTGGGCGCCCTACCAAACTACGGACCGCATCACGTGCCACAGAAAGGTGGCCGACTCCGTGCAGCGCGTGCTCACGGCCGTAGTCCAGCATTACGGAGTCGATCAGGTCAGGCAACTCCGCCTGGATCAGTATGGCGGGTGCTACAACAAGCGACGCAAACGGGGAGGCTCGGCATGGTCTACGCACGCGTGGGGCATCGCACTCGATTACGACACCGTTAACAACCGTTACCAGTGGGGGCGGAGCCGTGCCAGCTTTGCGCGGCCTGAGTACGACGCGTGGTGGGCCGCCTGGGAGGCTGAGGGCTGGGTCAGCTTAGGCCGGACGCGGAATTTTGACTGGATGCATGTGCAAGCAGCGCTGCCCCCGCCTCGTTGACCAAGGGCGTGACTGAAGCGCTACCATAACTCGTGGCCAACGCGTACCTTGCCGCGCACGCATCCCAACCATCAACCGACGATCCCCGCGATGAACGTACCCTTGACGATCCGCCTGAGCGCGATGATGCTCTTGCAATACTTCATCTGGGGCGCCTGGGCGCCTACGCTGGGGAACTACATGATGCAGATCGACATGGGCGACCAGATCAACTGGGCGTACTCGCTGGGTCCCATCTGCGCCATTATCGCGCCGTTCTTTCTCGGCATGGTGGCCGATCGGTTCTTTGACTCGGAGAAAGTGCTCGGGGTACTCTGCGTGATTGCAGGCGTGGCCATGATGGCGATGCCGAGCTTTGCAGGGACGCCGCTCTTCCTGACGTTGCTCTTCATCCACGCGCTGTGCTACTTCCCCACGCTGGGGCTTACGGCCTCGCTGGCGTTCTCGCACATGACCAACCAGGAGAAAGAATTCCCTGTTGTCCGTGTCTTTGGCACCATCGGGTGGGTGATCGCTGGGCTGTTCATTGGCAAAGTGCTCCAGGCCGACGCCACGCCGATGCCGCTGTATGTAGGCGGTGCAGCTGCGGCGATCCTCGGCATCTACAGCTTTACGCTGCCCAAGACGCCGCCACCGTCGCGTGGGCAGAAGACCTCGTGGCAGCAGATCCTGGGCATGGATGCCCTCCGGGCGCTCAACTCGCGCTCGTTCATCGTCTTCATGGTGGCCGCCACGCTCATCTTCATCGCCTTCGGCACCTACTTCCCCTATGCGCCGGTCTTCTTCTCGACGCTCCACACGGAGTTGGGGCTGTCGTGGTTCGAGAATCCGAGCTTCGAGATGTCGTTCGGGCAGGCCTCCGAGATCATCTTCATGCTCCTTATCCCGTTCTTCTTCGCCCGTCTGGGTGTGAAGTGGATGCTGCTACTGGGCATGCTGGCCTGGGTGGCGCGCTTCACGCTGTTCGCGGGCGCCTCCATCAGCGGTGCCGTATGGATGGTGCTGCTGGGCATCCTGATTCACGGCATCTGCTACGACTTCTTCTTCGTCACAGGCCAGATCTATATCGACAAGAAGACCTCGCCTGCGCTGCGCGGCCAGATGCAGGGGCTGCTCGTGCTCCTCACGCAGGGCGTCGGGTTCTTCCTGGGCACGCAGCTTTCGGGAGCGTTTGTCAATACCTATGGCACCAACGGGACGCTGGCGCTGCCCGACTGGCAGCTGTTCTGGGGCCTCTTCGCCGGAGCGACGGCGATCTTCACCATCCTGTTCTTTGTGGCCTTCACCGACAAGGTCGATGATAGAGAAGCCGTGAAGGTGTAGGGCAAAGTTAGGCGCCCCGTTCGTCAGGCCACAAACGGGGAGGGTATGGCGGGTGTCCTTCTCAAACAACACCCTACACCATCATGAACACCATCTACACACGCTGCTCGCTAGGCGGCCTCACCGCCGTCCTCCTGCTCGTTCTCACAGGCTGCGACCTGTTCGACGCCCCCGCCAGCCGACCGCCGGCCCAAGACCGCGTCCTCATCGTCGATGCTTTCGCAGCCGACACCCCGATGGACCCAGTGGATGTCGATTCTGCATGGGTCGCCAACGACTCGCTCTACCTAGACGTAGGCTACAGCGGCGGCTGTGCCGAGCACGACTTCCGGCTCTACGGCATGCGCACGCTCTCGCTCATCACCATCTTCCCGCCTGAAGGCAGCGTGCTGCTCTCGCACGACAGCAACGGCGACAGGTGCGAGGCCTACGTGACCGAGCAAATCAGCTTCGGCATCACGTTGCTGCTGGATGCCTGGGGCCAAGATCACGATGGTCCCGTCAACGCCATGCTTCAGACGGACGTCAGCCAAGCCGCCGTGCGCACGGTCGAGGTGACGGTACCATGATAGGTGAAGCCCATGCGTCCTGAGGCGCTCATTGTGGCGGGTCCCAACGGCGCTGGTAAGTCGACACTTGCGTATCAATACGTGGAAGAACATGCTTGGCCCTACGTCAGTGCTGATCTGATTGCGGCCGAGATCAACCCTGCTGATCCAGCTGCCGTGCGCATCCGCGCAGGGCGCCTCTTCTTCGAGCAAGTGCATGAGCTAGCCAACACGCGTCGGTCGTTCATCGTAGAGACCACCCTCGCGGGCAACGGCTTCCATCGAGTGCTTCAACGCTTGCATAACCAGCAGTACACAGTCGCCATCGCTTTCGTATTTGTTGACCACCCAGATCTGTGCATTCAGCGCGTGGCCGCCCGCGTGCGCAAAGGCGGTCATGACGTGCCAGTGCCGGACATCGTCCGTCGGTTTTACCGGAGTAAGGCAAACTTTTGGATGCGTTACCGGAACGAGGCGGATGAGTGGTACGTCTACCGAAACAGCACTGAAGCGGGAATGAAATTGATCGCTCTGGGTAGGCAGGAGGTCTTTCGGGTGCTGGATAATGCTGGCTTCGCTTCCTTCATGCGTGATATTTAATGCAAGCAGATCATAAAACACCCAAGGTTTCAGATTCTTCTGAGAGCATGGATCGTCTGTACCGTCGTGCCCTTGAGGTACAACGCATCGGAACGGCAGGTGCCCAAAAAGCCCAAGAGGAAAACCGACGGCTAGGCATTCCAAACGCGTACATGCACAATGGGCAGGTCTACTACGAACTGCCTAGTGGCGAGCTGACCACCGAAAACCCGTTTCTGGAGACGGAACTTGGTCGTTGATGTCCTGAAGGTTCGCCTTGACGCCTTTTGCGAGAGCAAGGCAGTTCTAATGCGACCTCACCGCGCTGCTGGGTGCGTGGGGGCAGGCTGCCGATGGTGTCCCGTCAACGCCATGATTCAGACGGACGTCAGCCAAGCCGCCGTGCGGACGGTCGAGGTGACCGGCCCTAAGTGAAGGGGGTGCGGATCAGCATACAGAGCGGTATCTTGCGGCCCCAATTCCGCTCCGTGACTGTACCGCATGCCGATCCAGCCTCCGTACCTCCTCTTCCTCGGCGACATCACCGATCCCACCGCTGCCAAGACGGCCAAAGGCATTGCCGAGTGGCGGCCCGACTGGGCACAGGCGCAGTGCCGCCTCCCCGGTTGTGCCGCCGACCTCGGCCTGCCCGACTGTACCCCTGCCGAAGCCGCTGCGGCGGGGGTCAAAACGCTGATCGTGGGCGTGGCCAACTCGGGGGGCATCCTGCCGGATCATTGGCTCGACACGCTCGAAGACGCGCTCGACCACGGCCTTGACCTAGCCAGCGGGCTGCACCGCCGCCTGCGCGACATCCCGCGGCTGCGCGACAAGGCCGCCGCGCTTGGCCGCACGCTCACGGATGTGCGCTACCCCGACGTAGCCTACCCCATAGGCAATGGGCGGAAGCGTTCCGGGAAGCGGGCGCTGATGGTAGGTACCGATTGCTCGGTGGGCAAGATGTTCACCGCACTCGCCATCACGCAGGCGATGCAGGAGCAGGGCCACGCCGCCACGTTCCGGGCGACGGGCCAAACCGGCATCTTCATCGCGGGCGACGGTGTGCCTGTCGATGCCGTCGTCTCCGACTTCATCTCAGGTGCTGTAGAGACACTGGCCCCCGACAACGACCCGGACCACTGGGATGTGATTGAGGGGCAGGGCTCGCTGTTCCACCCGTCGTTCGCCGCTGTCACGCTTGGACTCATCCACGGCGCACAGGCCGATGCGCTGGTGCTCTGCGCCGCGCCGCGCCCGCACATGCGCCACCTGCCAAACTATCCGGTGCCGTCCTTCGACGCCTGCATCGACCTCTACCAAACGACTGCCCGCCTCACCAACCCGAGGGCTACCGTTGTGGGCTTCTCGATCAACACCTCGTCGATGGCGGAAAACGCAGCGCGGCAGTACCTTGGCGACCTCAGTGCCCAGTACCAGCTGCCTGCCACCGACCCGTATCGGTTCGGAGCAGCGCCGCTGGTCGAAGCGCTCCTGCAACGATAGAGAGATTGCGATGAAGCTCACGGTACGAACCGAAGTGTGGCCCTTGGCCGAGGCGTTTGCCATCTCACGCGACACGCGGACAGTGGCCGAGGTCGTCGTGGTCGAGTTGGAAGCCGATGGCGCGAAAGGCTGGGGCGAGTCGGTGCCCTACGACCGCTACGGCGAAAGTCTTGCAGGCGTCGTGGCCGACGTTGAGGCGATGGCGACGCCGCTCGCCAACGGCCTGGGCCGCGCGGCCTTGCAGCAGCAGATGCCAGCCGGCGCGGCGCGCAACGCCCTCGACTGTGCGCTGTGGGACCTCGGGTGCAAGCAGTCCGGCCAGGGCATCGCCGAGCGTGCGGGATTGCCGCCCCTTGAGCCCGTGGTGACGGCCTACACGCTCAGCCTCGGCACGCCAGAGAAGATGGCGGCCAAGGCGCGGAAGTACGCCCACCGCAAGCTGCTCAAGTGCAAGCTGGCCGGGGAGGGCGACCTAGAGCGCATCGCCGCTATCCGCGAGGCGGCGCCCAACGCCACACTCATCGTCGACGCCAACGAAGGCTGGCGGGCCGATCAGGTAGAGCCCTTCGCTCAAGCTCTCGCCGACCTCGGCGTGAGCATGATTGAGCAGCCGTTGCCCGCCGACCAAGACGCCATCTTGGCCGATGTGGCGCACCCCATCCCGTTCTGCGCCGATGAGTCGTGCCACACCACCGCCGATCTGCCGCGCCTAGTCGGGCGGTACGACATGGTGAACATCAAGATGGAGAAGACGGGTGGGCTGACGGAGGCCCTCCGGCTGAAGGCCGCCGCCGAAGCCGCTGGGCTGCGCATTATGGTGGGCTGCATGGTCGGCACGTCGCTGTCGATGGCACCGGCCCTCTGCGTAGCCCAGGGCGCCGAGGTCGTGGACCTAGACGGGCCGCTGCTGATGGCGAGGGACCGTACGCCCGGGCTGGTGTACGACCTGGAGCACAGCCTCGTGGCACCGCCCGAGCCGAAACTATGGGGATAGCTAACCGCGAGGAGGACCCGATGAAGCGTATCCTGATAGCAGGCTTGGTGAGTATGTTGATGGCGATGGGATGCCAGCCCGAGCCCGCACCACAGCGGGCTGCTTCGTCCGACGTCGTGCCCGTCCGTACGCCACGCGCTACCATCCCGCCCACGCCGCCCGACGTCGTGGTGCCCGAGGGCATGGTGTATGTCCCTGGTGGCCTCACGCACATCGGCACCACCGACGGCCTGCCCGAGGAGGCGCCCGTACATCCCGTAGAGGTAGAGCCGTTCTTCATGCAGCAGCACCTCGTCACCGTGGCCGACTTCGCGGCGTTCGTCGAGGCCACAGGCTACACCACCGAGGCCGAGCGATTCGGCAACAGTGGCATCTTCGACACGAGCGCCCAGCAGTGGGTGATGGCGGATGGCGCCACGTGGCAGCAGCCGTTTGGTCCCCAGCGCGATCCAGCACCGCCCGACCATCCGGTGACGCAGGTCTCGTGGAACGATGCCGTCGCGTATGCCGAGTGGCGCGGCCAACGCTTGCCCACCGAGGCCGAGTGGGAGCACGCCGCCCGCAACGCGCGCAATGATGCCGAGCCGTACGCGTGGGGCGCCACGCAGCAGGCCGAAGGTCAACACCAAGCCAACACGTGGCAGGGCCAGTTTCCCTACACCAACACGCTGGACGATGGCTTCGCTACCACCTCGCCCGTGGGGCACTTCGGCGAGACGCCGCTTGGCTTGACCGACATGGGCGGCAACGTGTGGGAGTGGACGGCGGACTGGTACCAGCACTACGCGGCCCGCGTACAGGGCCTAGCCTACCAGCCGCAAGGCGAGCCTATGCGCACTATCCGGGGTGGCTCCTTCCTGTGCGACCCCAGCTGGTGCCACGGCTTCCGCGTGTCATCGCGGCAGGGCACCTCGCCCGAGACGGGGCTGGTCCACATCGGCTTCCGCACCGTGCAGGATGTGCCCTAATCGCCAAGAAACTGCCAGTTAGGAGCTTTCCCCTCGTCGCATTATCTTTGGAACGCCTCTACTTAGCGGATCGACCATGCTGTACGCTCGGTCCCCGCCCAACGAATGCGCTTCTCCTATGCCGGCCACTCTTGCGGAGCGTTTCCTCAGTGCTGCTCATCGTCAATTCGTAGGCCGAGAGGCACCGCTCGCGGCGTTCATGACCGCGCTAGATGTGGACGATCCGGGCTATGCTATCTTCTACATCCATGGCCCCGGCGGGGTAGGTAAGACGACGCTGGCGCAGGAGTACCGCTACCAATGCCACGTCCGCAATATTCAGACGGTACAGGTGGACGGGCGGAACGTGGAGGGAAGCAAAAAAGCCTTCCTCGCCAGCCTGGCCAGCAGCCTCGCACTTGAAAGCCCTGCGGATGTGCTGCCTGCGTTGCAGCAGCGCACCGAGCCGCTGGTCTGCCTCATCGACACGTATGAGGCCATGAGCACGCTGGACGCCTGGCTGTGTCGCTCGTTCGTGCCCCAAGTCTCGGCGGCGGTGCTCTTTGTCTTTGCTGGGCGCAACCCGCTCTCGGCGCAGTGGCGCGCCATGCCCGGGTGGGACCAGCTCATCTGCTCCATCCCACTGCGGTACTTCAGCCGCGAGGAGAGCCGGGCCTTCCTAGCAGGTACCGACGTAGCCGAGGCCTCGTACGAGGAGTTGATGGCGTCTACGCACGGGCATCCGCTGGCCCTCGCGCTCGTGGCCTCGGTAGCGGCACAGCGCCCCGGCGAAGTCGTGCGCTTGCAGCAGCACCCCGACATCATCAAGACGCTGCTGGACCGATTGGTGATGGAGGTGCCTAGCCCAGCGCACCGAGCCGCCTTGGAGGCCAGCTCGCTGGTGCAATACCTCACGGAGCCCTTGCTGGCCACCCTGCTAGAGACCGAGAGCGCGCGCCCACTTTTCGAGTGGCTCCAGGCCCTCTCGTTCGTGGAGTCAAACCGGCTGGGCCTGCTCCTGCACGACGTAGCTCGCGAGGTCCTAAGCGAGGAGCTGCGGTGGCGCAACCCGGCATGGTGGACCACGCTGCATCAGCGGGCACGGCGTTTCTACGGCAGCGGCTTCCGGGCCTCGTCGGGGCGTGCCCAGCGCGACATCTTGGCCGACTACGTGTACATGCATCGCCACAACCCAACGGTCGGGGCCATCTATGCGCAGCTCAACCAGACGGGCGGCTCGGACGACCTCCAGATGGGATACCTCGTCACCGATGAGGATCGAGCCGCCGTGCTCAGTGCTGTGCGCAAGCATGAGGGCGATACGGCCGCCCACTGGGCAGAACGGTGGATCGACTGGAACGCCGACGTTGTGCAGACCATCTGCTCGGCCAACGACGAGTTGCTGGGCTTCCTCGTCACGTTGCCACTCGACGCCCTCCCGGCCGACCTGCGCCGCGAGGACCCAGCCACGGCTGCAGCCTGGGCCTACCTGGAGAGCCACGAGCCCCTCCGCGAAGGCGAGCGCGCCTTGCTCTTTCGCTTTTGGATGGCCACCGAGGGGTATCAGAACATCTCGTACACCCAGGGGCTCATCTTCATCTGCACCGTACAGCACTACCTGACTACGCCCCATCTGGCCTTCAGCTTTTTCCCCTGTGCCCAGCCCGACGCTTGGGCGCCCCTCTTCGGCTACGCGCATCTCAACCGCTTGCCCGGGGCCGACTTTGAGACCGATGGCACCACCTTCGGGGTGTTCGGCTATGACTGGCGCGCCACGCCGCCCCCTGCCTGGCTCGATATGATGGCGGATCGGGAGCTGGGCACCTCGGCCAAGCAGCCAAACGCCGAAGCCGCCTTGCCCGTATTAGTGCTGAGCGAGGGCGAGTTTACTGCGGCCGTAAAAGCAGCGCTGCGCACGTTGACGACCCCGATGGAACTAGAGAAGAACCCGCTCTTGCAGTCGGGCTTGGTGTCCAGTCAGCACGACGCCAGCGCAGCCCTCAGCCAGCGCATGCCCACGTTGCGCGCGGTGCTGCACGAAGCGGCGCAGCGGTTGGAGGGCGATCCCAAACGCACGGCGTGGTACCGCGCGCTCGACCGGGCCTATTTCCATCCGGTAGGCAGCCAGGAGCAGGCCGCCGAGCATCTGGGCGTGCCGTACAGCACCTTCCGCCGCCATCTCAAGCGGGGCGAAGAGGCCATCATCGAGGCCTTGTGGCACGACGAGGTTGGGTGAGAGAGCATATAGGGCTTTACCCCACGCGTAGGACAACGGCCTACAGCTTGGCACCAAAGTGAGCACACAATGAGCACCACGTGAGCGCGTGTTGCTCTGGTGGTGAGTACCCGATCAGACGCATACTACAGTAGGTCCGATACCGGGCTTGCAACTCAACGAAGTGTGCGTGTGCGTTTATGGATGCATCCGAAAGTATAGTCAGGGCCATGGTGGCAGCTTTCAACGCCCATGACCTGCCCGTGCTTGCGTGGTGCTATGCCGAGGCATACTCGGGAATCGATCTCAGCTTGGGGCTGCAACACCACAGCCGCTCCGAGCTAGCGCATGCGTTCCGTAAAGGCTTCCACGCGTTCCCCGATGCCCACCTCGCGCTGCATGACCTTACCTGCTGGGATGACCGCGCCGTTGTGGCGTGGTCCCTGCACGGCACCCATCGCGGGGCCTTTATGCACATTCCGGCTACAGGCCAGCCTGTGGCCGCCGTGGGCACGTCGTTTTATCGGCTCAGCGATAGTCAGATTACCGAGGCGCTCCACCTGTGGGATGTGGCTGGGTTGCTTCGCACAATGCGACTCTTGCCCAAGTGGCCTAGCGGTCACCGCCTCGATCAGGACCGTATGCTTGCTATGTTCTTCGGCAAAGAACATATAAAACAAAATTTTAGGCCAAACTCGACAGTGGATGCGCCTAATGCCTCGCCTATATCCTAACCATTAAATTGGAAAAAAATGTCGATAGGCTGAACATGAAGGCTCGTGCGCTCTTTACGCACAGGTAACCATTATCCTCTAACGCCTCCAAATCGCGCATCATGCGGCCGCACATCTGAGGAGGCGTGCTGAGCAAAGACTGATAACAGGTAGGGTGCTGTAGCACATTCTACCATTGGGTGGGCTATGTCCTCCGCTCTTTCTAGCTACCTCCCGTTCTCAACTCAACACATCGAGGAATTCCTATATGAATTCATCACTACACCCACGCGCTCGTCGCCTGTTGCGACAGGCTGGATTGGCCGGGTTGGCCGTTCTGATGGCTGCGCTATGGCTCAAGCATCCGCATACTGGCGATGCCTCCAGCCACCGCGAAGCCCCGCTCATCAGCAGCGATCCCCTGGCTGATAACACGGACCTCTACGCCTTCCGCACGCCAGAGGACCCGAGCACGGTCACCATCGTGGCCAACTACATCCCGTTGGAGGCGCCCGATGGCGGGCCTAACTACCATACCTTTGGCGAGAACATCCGCTACGAGATCCACATCAAGAACCAGACCTCAGCGGGTGCGCTGGGCACGGCAAAGGACGACATCACGTATCGCTTTACGTTCACGCAGGAAAACCAAGACCCCACAACGTTCTTCAACATCCGGCTGGGGCAGCAGAACCTGAAGACCACGTACCGCCTGCAGAAGAGCGAGGACGGTGGGGCTACGTTCCGCACGATCATCACCGATGGCATCGTGCCGCCCAACAACATTGGTCCACGTTCCATTGAGGGCGCTGCTGGCCTGAACACCACGTACTCGGCGCTGACCAATGCGGCCATCACGCCCGCTTCGACGGGCGAGCGCGTCTTTGCTGGACCGCGCGACGATCCGTTCTTCGTGGACCTCGGTGGCATCTTCGACCTCGGTGGCATCCGCAATGAGTTTGGCGGCGATGCCTCGAACGAGATGGTGGCGCGCGACGCCGTGGCCGGGTTCAACACCCACGCCATCGTGCTGCAAATCCCGATTGAAGACCTGCAGAAAGACGGCAAGTCGGCCGGCGAAGCCACGAGCATCCTTGACCCCGAGTTTGTGATTGGCGTGTGGGCCTCGGCCAGCCGCCCGCAGATCAGGACGCTCTCGCCGATGGGCGAGAAGCCGACGTACAGCGGCCCGTGGGTACAGGTCTCGCGCTTGGGGATGCCGCTCACCAACGAAGCGGTGATCCCGATTGGCGAGAAGGACTACTGGAACGCCGTCACGCCGTACAGCACCGACGAGCAGGAGTTTGTGCGGTACTTCGCCAACCCCGAGCTGGCGCTCTACATGGGCAACGGTGCCTTTGGGGCCGCCGTGCCGGGCCTCAGCGAAGACCTCAAGATCCAGACGATGTCGTACCCGGCGCTGGGTGACCTCAATGGCAACGGCTCGCCTGGGCTGAACTTCACCAACGAGGCAGACGGCGTGTGGGAAGTCGCCGCTGCGGGCGTGGACTTGGCGGGGACGGCCTTCGCCGTGCCTACGCGGCCGAACATGCTGGGCAGCCCAACGGCCCTGGCGGCGCCGGGCATGCCGCGTCTGGTAGATGTCTTCCCGATCTTCTACTTCGGCGTGCCGAATGCGAGCCCCTACCAGCTAGCGACGGGCAAGACGGGCGGTCCGCTGAGTGCAGGCAAACCGTTCATCCACACCTTCCTGCCCATCACGCAGACACCGGATGGCGGCCTCTGGGGCGGCGACATGCTGCGCCTCAACATGGCCACGCCTGTGACGGAACGTAACTCTGACGAGTACCGCGGCAGCGCCCGGCAAGGCCTGATCCGAGCAGCGGCCATCGGCCTGACGGCGCCGCCGTTTAACACGACGACCGACCTCGAATTCATACCGCACATGGATGGCTTCCCGAACGGTCGTCGCCTGGAGGACGACGTGACGACCATCGCGCTGCAAGCCGTGGGCGGCCTGGTGCTGGCTGCTGTAGGCCTGCCGTTTGACGACGCCACCGCGGGCGACTACTCCGACCTCGCCTCGCCGCTTCTGGTGAGCCAGCTGGCCTTCGTGGCCGGACCTACGCAGAATGACCTGCCGTTCAGCCCCGACTTCCCGTACCTCGCCGACCCGCACAACGGCTACAGCTACGTGAAGCAGCTCACCGCCGACGCGCCGCCCAGCGCCGTCGCCAACCAGCGGCTCGAAGACCTCGGGATTGGGGTGCCGCAGGCGTTCATCCTAGACCAGAACTACCCGAACCCCTTCAACCCCAGCACCACCATCAGCTATCAGGTCTCACAAGCGGGGCCGCTGGCTGTGCGCGTCTACGACCTGCAAGGGCGGCTGGTGCAGACGCTGGCGGAGGGCAACCACACGGCGGGTAAGCACACCGTCAACTGGGATGCTACCAACATGGCAAGTGGCACCTATTTCTACCGGATCGAATCCAACGGTCAGGTGCTGCAAGCCAAGAAAGCGCTGCTGGTGAAGTAGGCGCTCGGCATACGTGATGTGCGCCCCAGGCGCACCACATCGTGGCCCCGGTCGGGGAAGGTAGGAGTATCGCCCCCGCCCGGGCCACGCTTTGTTTTTGATACGATTTTTTCTCTGCGACACACATGAAAACGAAATCTATTTTGGTAGGCGGCCTGGCTCTGTTCGCCGCGCTTCTTACCCTCGTCTGGTTGATGACCTCGGCCACCGATGACGAGTCCGCTACCACAGCCTCCTCTCCCCTCGCGCTCGACGCCGCCGTGACCAACGTGGCCAGTGCGCAGGCGCACTACGAGCGCGCCCTCCGCGAAGACCCCGACAACATCGAAAACTACGTGGGTCTGGCACAGATCTACCTCCAGCAGTCGCAAGCCACGGGCAACGAGACGCGGTACGTGCCGCTTGCCAAAGACATGCTGGCGCAAGCGCTCGAGCGGAGCCCCAAACACTACCAGGCGCGTGCGCTGCAAGCGCAGCTCTACAACTCGCTCCATCAGTTCGAAAAGAGCCGGGCGCTGGCCAACGAGCTGATTGCCGAGCAGCCCAACCACGCGTACACGTACGGCATTCTGGTGGATGCGCTCGTTGAGTTGGGCGAGTACGACGCCGCGGTTGCGGCAAGCGATAAGATGAACGCCATCCGTCCGGGCCTGCCGTCGTACGCTCGTGCGGCCTACCTGCGCGAGCTGCACGGCGATGGCGATGGCGCCAAAGAAGCCATGCGCCTCGCCGCCGATGCGGGCGTCACCGGACGGGACGACCGGGCGTGGGCCATCTACCAGCTGGGGCAGCTCTACCTCGGCGACGACAACATCGACGCCGCCGAGCTCATCTTCGACGCGCTGCTCGACGAGCGCCCAGGCTATGCCCACGCCCTCAGCGGGTTGGCCCAAGTGGAGATGGCACGCGGCAACGTGGATGGCGCCGAAGCCCTGCTGGATAATGCGTACGAGGCCACGCCGAATCCTGGCTTCCTGGAGCAACTGGCTGAGGTCTACGCACTGCGCGGCGATGCCGCCCGTGAGGCCGACGTGCTCGCAGCCGTCGAAGCCAGCCTGAAGGCCGCCGACGCCATGGGCGAGAACGTCCGCATGGAGTATGCCGACTTCTTGGCCGAGCAAGAGCGCGACCTGGACCAGGCCCTGACCTGGATCGAGGCTGAGTATGCGCGCCGCCCCAACCACATGCACACCCAGGAGACCATGGCGTGGACGCTTCACAAGGCAGGGCGCACCGCCGAAGCGCTCCCCATCATTGAGCGCCTCCTCGTGCAGAGCCCGGAAGACGGCAAGCTCTACTACCGCGCCGCGCAGATCTATGAGGCGGCGGGTAACACCGAACAAGCCACTGCCTACTTCCAGCGCGCCCTCGAAGGCAACGTACACATCGAGAGCCCATCCGCCGCGCGCGACATCAACCGTCGCCTCAGCGTGGCCACGCTTTGACATACTCCCACGGCTAAAGCACGTGGGATTCTGGGATCAAGCAGCAATCGCCGGAGCCATCTCCGGTCTTACATCGCCTACCCCACAGGGGAATGCCCTCCCCTGAATGTTTTTGGCAGCATTCACATCACGATCATGCACAGCGCCACATCCATCACACTGCCAGTCCCGGTCCGAGAGCGCGAGGTCTTTGTTGACCTCTCCGCACTCCGAGCACGTCTTGCTCGATGGGTAGAACCTGTCGATGGCAACGACGTGGACGCCGCGCTTTGCCGCTACGTGGTGCAGGATCTCGACGAAGGAGCCCAAGCCAAGCTCGCTCACTTTCTTCCCCCATCTGCGCCTAGATCCGGCGCGCCGCTTCATGCCATCGAGGTTCAAGTCCTCGATGCCGATGGCGTCGTACTGATCGCAGAGATCATGGGCGAGCTTGAAGTGGAAGTCGCGCCGCATGTTGGCGGTGGTGGCCTCGTACTTCGCCTTCTTGATGCGAGCCTTGCGTCTCCGGTTCGAGCCTCGCTTCTTTCGGGCAAGGTCGCGCTGGAGCTTGGCGAGGCCGTCTCGGCGCTGCTCGAAGAACAAGGGCGACTCGATGCGCTGGCCGTCCGAGGTGGTCAGGAAGTCCTTGAGGCCGAAGTCGAGTCCCACCGGGCGCGTTACGGCCTCGTTTGGGGTCGGGTACTCCGATTGAAGGACGACGCTGAAACACACCCAGAGCCTGCCCGCCCGGTCGCGCTTGATCGTCACGGTCTTGATGGTGCCCTCCTGCCTGCCGCCGACAGGCAGCGGCCGCGAAAGGCAGAACTTGTAGTGCTTGCGCCCGACCCGGAGCTTGTTCGGGCCGACGAGCTTCCATCCCGCTTGTTTGAGCGTGAAGCTGCTGTACTTGAGGCGCTTCTTGAAGCCCGGGCGCCCCACCGGACCAGGCTTGGCAAAGAAGCGCTGGTAGGCTTTGTCGAGGCGCTGGCACACGTCCTGCACCGCCTGCGAGCCGAGCTTTTGCCAGTATGGGTTGCGACGGCGCAGCTTGGCGATGTGCTTCATCAATCGCGCCACGGGCAGGTGTTTCCCCCGCCCGTCGATGGCGGCGGTGAGGCTGTAGTAGCGCCGGGTCAGAGCGACACAGTGGTTCCAGATCGAGGCCGCGACGTGGATCTGCTCGACGAGGTGCTTGTCTCGCTTCGCGGTGTAGAGGCGGTATTTGAGCGTCTTGCGCATCACGTAGTCAATGTAGTCAGGCGGGGTGCCAGCATCATGTCACACCGTAGCGAGGGCCGATTCATCCCATCGCTGAAGAGGTGGGCTTTCTCGCCTTTGCTAACCCTCAATCAATTTTCGTAAGGTCTCAGGACTCAGGTCTCAGGTCTCAAGTCGGCAGGTCTCAGGTCGGCAGGTCTCAGGTCTTCTCGCTTGAGATAGCACAGCCTCCATTCCTGTCATCCCGAGCGTAAGTCGAGGAATCTCCCCCTTGTAGGTTGTGCAAAACGCTTATGTGGGAGATCCCTCGGCTCCGCTCGGGATGACAACCCTAGTCGCGTAGGTTTTCCTAAACGTCTCAAGAGCCCTCCATGCGAGTGTCTCTCACCTTTACCCCTTCATCTCATGCTTCGTATGCGTGTTATTTGTGTGCTCGTGTTGTTCATCCTGGTCTTGGGCAGCCCCCTGCGGGTCGCAGCGCAGGATCGCTATCACGTCAAAGGCCAGGTTGTCGACGCTCAGAGCAATAACCCGCTACCGGGTGTGCAGGTGATCATGGAGTCGACCGGATATGGCGAGGTCACAGGCGCCGACGGTCGGTTTCAGATCGAGGCCGTCAGGCGGGGGGCGTACACGCTCGTCGCCCGCCTGATTGGCTTCGGAACGCATGAGCAGACGATCATCGTGAGCGAGGCCTCGCTCGATCTGGGCGAGATTCGCCTGACCGAGCAGCCCATCGACTTAGGCGAGGTCGTGGCGCAGGCCGACTATGCGTTCTCCACGGCCTCGTCGAGTGCGCTGCGTGCGTTCGACCTGCTCACGCGCCCGACGGACTCGGCGCAAGACCTGCTGCGGCTCGTGCCGGGCCTCATCACGGCGCAGCACGCGGGCGGCGGCAAGGCGGAGCAGATCTTCATGCGCGGCTTCGACGCCGACCACGGCACCGATGTGGCCCTCACCATCGACGGCATGCCCATCAACATGGTCTCGCACGGGCACGGCCAGGGCTACGCCGACCTCCACTTCATCATCCCCGAGGTGGTGCAGCGCGTGGACGTCCACAAGGGCCCGTACCGCGCCGACCAAGGCAACTTGGCCACGGCAGGATCGGTGCATTACACCACCCGCGACCACTTGGAGCATAGCCTCGTGCGTGTGGAAGGGGGCAACTTCGGCACGAGCGAGGTAACGGCGCTGCTGCAGCTGCCCAGCCCAACCGCACACCAGGGCGCCTACCTCGCGGGTCAGTTCTACCGCACCGATGGCCCCGTCGATGTGCCGCAAGGGTTGAACCGGTTCAATCTGTTTGGCAAGGTGCATCGGCACCTGAACGCCTCCACGGAGGTCGCGCTGACCGCCAGCAGCTTCAGCTCGGCGTGGGATGCCTCCGGCCAGATCCCGCAACGCGCCGTGGACCAGGGGCTCATCGGCCGCTTCGGCACGCTCGACCCTCTGGAAGGCGGCGCTACCACGCGGCATGCCATCGGCGTAGCGTACGAGACGCATACGGAAGGGCACGACCTGGACCTGAACGCCTACGCGGGGCAGTACCGCTTTAAGCTGTTCTCCAACTTCACCTACTTCCTCGACAATGAGGAGGGCGGCGACATGATTGAGCAGACCGACGACCGGATGTTCTACGGCCTCCACGGGCGCTACCGCGTGCAGCAACCGCTGGGCACCATGTACAGCACCACGACGCTCGGCGGCGGCGTCCGCGCCGACGACATCAACGCCACGCTCTGGGAAAGCCCACAGCGGGTGCGTGGCCAGGCACTCGTCGACGCCGACATGACGGAGCGCAACCTGTTCTTGTGGGGTCAGGAAGAACTCATCGTGCGCCCATGGCTCCGCGTACAAGCCGGGCTGCGTGCCGATTACTTCACCTTCGATGTAGACGACCAACTCGAAGGCGTCTCAGACGTGCGCCCGCGCGCCTCAGGATTCGCACAGCAGGTCATCGTCAATCCGAAGGCCAGCGTCGTAGTCAGCCCGATGCCGTCGCTCGACGTGTTCGTGAATGGCGGCTCTGGCTTCCACTCCAACGACGCGCGCAACGTGGTGCAGCAGGCCCGCCGCGAGGAGTTGGCACGTACGCAGCAGCAGGTACCGCCCTCGCAACGCCTCTCGCCCACCGACGTGAACGATGAGGAAACCTTTTACGGCACCTTGCCGCGCGCTGTGGGGGGCGAAGTCGGCCTTCGGAAGCAGTTTGGCCCGCGCGCCATGCTGTCGGCAGCGGTGTGGCAGCTGGATCTGGAGTCAGAGTACGTCTACGTGGGCGACGGCGGGTTTACCGAGCTGAACGGCCCCAGCCGCCGCTACGGCCTCGACCTAGAAGGCCGCGTGGCGCTCACGCCGTGGCTCTCCGCTGACGCCGACGTCAACCTGGCCAACGGCCGCCTCCGCGATGCGCCCGCTGGGGAAGACCACATCGCGCTGTCGCCCCGTGTGACCTCCACGGGCGGCCTGTCCGTGCGGCATCCGCAGGGCTTTACGGCCGGGCTGCGCTACATCCACATCGGCGACCGCCCCGCCAACGAATCAGGCAGTGTCACCGCCGAGGGCTACACGATTCTCAACGCCGTCGCCGCCCTGCAGGTCGGCACCGTCGAGGTGTCGCTCGCCCTGGAAAACCTGCTGGACGTGGCCTGGAACGAAGCCCAGTTCGACACCGAGTCGCGGTTGCGCGGCGAGGCGGCACCCGTGAGCGAGCTGCACTTCACGCCTGGGACGCCCCGCCACATCCGGCTGGGCATCGGCTACCGCTTCTAACCTTGACCCTCCCTCGGCCAGCGTTCCCAAAGGGCAATCATGCGCCAATAGTGCAGTGTGAGACGTAATCGTACGACGGCGCTCGTTCGAGGCAGGCAAGCCCGGCCATCCGCAAGGGTGCGCCGGGCGCTGTGCTTATGGACGCCCTTGCACAGCCAAGAGATCACTGCCTCAGACGGCCGCGCTGGCCCCGTAACGCGCCGCAGATACTCCTGCGATGATGGCCCGCAGCGCGTCCAGGCCGTCCGTGAGCGCCGCAGGACCGGGCTGCAAGATGATGGCGGGGTCGAGTTCAAACATCCGGTTGTTTCGGATGGCGGGGACCTGGTCGTAGCCGGGGCGCTGCCGCACCTGATCCATCTTAACGGGCTTGCCACACCAGCAGCCGATGTAGATATCGGGCTGACGGGCGATCACCTCGTCTGACGTCACATGCCGCTCCGCCGACGCCCGCCCGCTGGCACGGTCAGCGAAGATATTGGTGCCGCCTGCGATCTCGAGCAGCTCACTCACCCACTCGATGGCCGCAATCATGGGATCGTGCCACTCCTCGAAGTAGACCCGCGGGCGCGGCTGCCCTGCTGATGCCGCTTGCACCTCGGCCAAGCGCTCGCGGTACCCGGCCACCAGCGTCTCGGCGCGATCGGCAGCGCCCACAATGCGGCCGATGAGTAGCAGCGTGTCGAGGATTTCGGCGAGGGTGCGCTGGTTGGTGATGAGCACGTTCAGGTTCTCGCGGATGAGCGTTTGCGCGAACGTGGCCTGTACATCCGAAAACCCAATCACGAGATCCGGCTCCAGCGCTTTGATCTTCTTCACACTGCCGCCCACGTACGCCGACACCACTGGCTTTTCCGTCTTGGCCTCGGGCGGGCGGCACGTGTACGCGCTGATGCCCACGATGCGGTGCGCCTCGCCGAGCAGGTAGAGCCACTCTGTGGTCTCTTCGGTCAGGCAGACAATACGGCGAGGGTACGATGAGGCTGCGAACATGACGTGACGTAGAAGGATGAGGGCCACCAACGCCGACGCTGCAGACTCGTGCCCGAGTGCCAATAGCAATCCCCTTCTTGGTCGTTCCTGGCATTGGGCGTGTATCACGGGCGCACAGACCCGTGCGTCTCTCTCTTGCTGTCGTTAGGTTTTACATGCCCTTGTCTTCGCGTCTCGCCTGGTTGTGTGGTGTCCTGCTTGTGTTTTGCGTGGTCTTGCCTGTCCATGCGCAGGTGGGCGTCACGGCTCTGGATAACCAGCGCATCATCAAAGATCCGTACGCCCGGGCACTCGGGGAAGCAACGGTGGCTCAAAGAGGATACGCTGGGGCCGCAGCCATCAATCCGGCAAGCATCGGGACGAAAGGCATGGCACATCTCAGCAGTGTGTTCAGCACTGAGTCCAGCGGCCTCTTTCGCACGGCATGGCTCCCTGCCTTTGGCGGCAATGAGTGGGTGACCAACCAGCACATTGATTTGAACCTAGGCCGCTGGGCGCTGGCGTACCGATACCATCGTCTAGACCTTGGAGAGAGTGTGATTACAGTCCAGCGACCCCGAGGTACCCCATCGGGATATCAGGAATCGCATGGATTGACGGTGGCCCGTCAGGTTAGCTCCTCCCTTTCCATAGGCTTTGGCCTGAACTACCTCAGGGATCGAATCGAGCCCGGTCTATTGACAGGTCAGTCAGATGTCGGAGTTCATCCTTTCAGTCCCTCCTTGGACTTCGGCGTGCTCTACGACACCAGGTTCGAAACACCCGTAGGCCGTGTGCCTCTTTCGGTGGGCTGGGCGCTGACCGACCTCGGCCCTCATACCCAACATCCTGACAGCCCACAGCCAGACCCACTGCCCATGCTGATGCGCAGCGGGCTTTCGGTGGGATACGAAGCGCCGCTTGTATGGCTGGGTCGCCCCGCCGTGCGTGCGCAGCTGGACCTAGCCCTGTCGAAGCTGATGGTGCGCGTTGCGCGCGATCCTGAGCGCGGTACCAGCGATGCGGATGCGCCGCTGAGAGCGCTCTTCACTACATGGCAACCGCTTGAGGTGCTGACGCCCAATGGCTCCATGGAGCTATCCGTTGCTGATCAGCTGATGCGCCATCGGGGGCTCGGCCTCGCCGTGTTCGATGTGCTGGCGTTCCGCTGGGGGCATGAGCTCAATGGTGCGCGCCAGTACAGGTCGTACGGATGGGGCGTGGACCTGTACTACGTGACGCTCGACTACTCGCGCGTGCAAGACGAGGACGTGACGCTGGCCGGCACCTCGTTCTGGCGGCTGGGAGCCCGCGTGCCGCTCACGGCACAGGCTCGGGCGGACGATCCGTGGCGGGCCTTATGGAGGGTGTTGAAACGCTGAGCGCCACGCCTGTTAGGAAGCCGTAACGCACTGCACAAAGCAGAGATGGGCCGCGTAAGACCTACGCCCAGCACGGCCTCAGTGCCGAGTACGCGCTCCTGATCTCAACTTCTCCGCACCTGTTTACCTATGCCTGACTATCCAAGCCTGTTCAGCTCCTTTACGCTCGGCGACCTCACGCTCAAGAACCGCGTCGTTATGGCACCGATGACACGCTCACGGGCTATCGGCAACACCCCTAACGCGCTGATGGCTGAGTATTACGGCCAACGCGCCGAGGCCGGGCTGCTCATCACGGAGGGCACGGCGCCGTCGCCGAACGGGCTGGGCTATGCCCGCATCCCAGGGCTCTTCTCCGAGGCACAGGTAGAAGGCTGGAAACAGGTGACCGAGGCTGTACACGCTAAGGGCGGCGCCATCTTCGCGCAAATCATGCACACGGGCCGCGTCTCGCACCCCGACAACATGCCCAGCGGCGCCTAGGTCATAGCGCCCTCAGCAGCGCGGCTTGAAGGCGATCAGATGTGGACCGATGCCAACGGCATGCAGGACTACCCCACGCCGAGGGCGATGACGCAGGCTGACATCGATGCGGCCATACAGGAGTTTGTCGACGCTGCCCAAAACGCCATTGCGGCGGGCTTCGACGGCGTAGAGCTGCACGGCGCTAACGGCTACCTCATCGACCAGTTTATCAACTTCGCCAGCAACAGCCGCGAGGATGACTACGGCGGCTCGGTGCCTGGGCGCAGCCGCTTTGCGCTGGAGGTCGCCCAAGCAGTGGCGAATGCCATCGGCGCCCAGCGCGTGGGCATCCGCCTGTCGCCCTACGGCGTGTTCAACGGCATGGGCATCTTCGGCAGCTTGGATGCTACCTTTCAATACCTCGCCGAACACCTCGGCCAGATCGGGCTGGCGTACGTCCACCTCGTAGACCACGCGGCGATGGGCGCACCGGAGGTGCCCACGGCGATCAAGACCAGCATCCGCGACGCCTTCGGCGGGCCCATCATCATCAGCGGCGGCTACGATGCCGAGCGGGCCGAGCAAGACCTCGCCGACGGCTTGGGGCACCTCGTGGCGTTTGGCCGGCCCTTCCTCGCCAACCCCGATCTGGTAGCCCGCTTCCGCACAGGCGCTAGCCTCAACGACGCAGACCCCAATACCTTCTACACGCCCGGCCCGGATGGCTACACCGACTACCCGACGCTAGCAGAGCAGGCGTAGGCGTTCCAGGCCAATCGGCTTACCAGTTGGGATAGGCGAGACCGTCGGGCGTGGCTTGGTAGAACCCCATGTCGGCGCCCCGCCAGAGCTTGGTGACGTAGATGACCTGCCCTACGTGGGTGGAGAAGTGTTCGACGGCATGGTAGATGGCCTCGAAGGCGGTGACCTCGTAGCCTTGGATGGTGCGCGAATCCTGCAACTGCGCGGCCTCGACAGCAGCCAGGGTGGCATCCACCTCGGCCAGGGTTTGCTGCAGCATGAGGCGGAGGGCCACCGTTGGGATGGGCCCCAGCTCGTCGAACTCGCTCTGCCGCTGCCGCACATCGGCGGCCTCGCCCACCCCGGCGATGATCCATTGCCGGATGTTGCCCGTAAGGTGCAGGATGAGGTTGCCTACGCTGTTGGAGGCCGCGTTGGGACGCCACCAGACCTCGTCTTCGCTGAGCTGGTCGAGGCAGCGCTCCAGCTTGGGCAGGTACTCGCGCATCAGGTAGTGCCGCGAGCGGTCGAGGAAGGCGTCGGCGAGGTCGGGCATGAGGACGGAAGAGGGGTGAGGCGTGGCGCCCGCTACCGCAGCCGGTTGAGCGTGTAGTAGACGTGCGGGTTGTCGAGCGGTCGGCCGTTGGTGGCGCGCAGCCCGGCGAAGTCAATCTGGTACACGAAGCCCGGCACCAGCTCGCCCAGCGCGAGCGAGAGCGTCCGCGCATCGTCGCTGAGCGTCCAGTCGGTGACGGCCACGTTGGTGATGTCAAGCTGTGGTGAGCCGTAGGCGCGGTGGTAGGCGTAGCGGTAGCGCGTGACGGTGAGCGCGCTGTCGGTGGCGACGGTGGCGGGATCGAGCGGGAGCGTGAGGTCGAGATCGAAGCCGGACTCCGTGAGGCGCATGGTCTGGATGTCCATCGGCGTGGCGCCCGTCCACGCGACGCGCTGGATGCCGCGGTCCCCTACCCAGCCGTGGTCGTTCTGCCCCACCCACAGGCTGCCATCCGGGGCGAAGGCGAGGCGGTTGTTGCCCTTGCGCAGCGCCGTCGTGTCGATGAGCGTGGTGGCCGCCCCTTGTAGCGCACCATCCACCTCCTCCAGCATGACCCGCAGCAGGCGCGGGTAGTTCATCTCGCCGATGATGAGTTGGCCCTTGAACGGCCCGAAGCGGTCGTCGGCCACGACGATGGGCTGCGTGGGCGAGTTGGCCAGGATGCCATGCGGGAACTGCACGGCGGGTAGCGTGCGCATCGCATTGAGCGAGTCGACGGGCAGCGTCAGCGGGTCGACGTCGAAGCCGGGCTCCCACACGAGGCTGGTGACGTGCCCGTAGAAGTTGCCTTCCTCCACGTGGTACAGCGGGCTGGTGCCCAGCCAGTCGCCCTGGTTGTCAGTG
>JBCDJT010000032.1:0-44259 GCA_038747545.1 Bacteroidota bacterium | reverse complement strand
GGGGTGGCCCCGCTCCAGCAGCATCTTCTCCCCGCCGTGCCGTGCCGCGCTGGCTTGCACGACCTATCCAGAAGCCCTCGCCGTCAACCGCGCCTCGTCGGATGCACATATCGGCATCAGCAAGGAGGCGTTCTATCTCTTTCCGAAGATCCGCGCGTTGGATGCCTGCTGGCCGCAGCCGGGGCTGTACGAAGGGCATCCCGAACTCAGCTTCCACGCCCTCAACGACAACGCGCCGATGCCTGCCAGTAAGCACAAGCCCGAAGGGCGGGCGCAACGTCAGGCTCTACTTTTAAATGCTGGTTTCGATGCCCTGGACGAAGCGCTTGCGAACCGCCCAAAAGGCGTGAAGCCCGACGATATCCTCGATGCGTTCGCCGTGTGCTGGTCGGCAGGACGCGTGGCAGCGGGTACGGCCATCACGCTCCCCGACGCGCCCGTAACGGATGCGCTGGACCGGCCGATGGCGGTGTGTTTTTAGCGGAGCCTCCACGGATCGCACAAGCGGCCCCTCACGTTGACGCCGCTCGTTTCCACCACGGCCCTTTCCACCGACGCCTTCACGCTCATGGCTTTGAACCTCGCCGACCTCCGCAAAGAATACACCCAGCGTGGCCTGCACGAGGCGGATGCCGCACCGCATCCGTTCGATCAGTTTGAACGCTGGTTTACCGAGGCCCAAGACGCCGACTTCGGCGAGGCCAATGCAATGACCCTGGCGACGGCAACGCCGGACGGTCAGCCGGAGGCGCGCATCGTGCTACTCAAAGGGATTCAGGACGAGGGCTTCCTCTTCTACACCAACTACGCTAGCGCTAAAGGCCAGGCGCTGGACGCCAACCCGAAGGCGGCGCTGCTGTTTTTCTGGGCACCGCTCGAGCGGCAGGTACGCATCGAGGGACGTGTGGAGCGGGCACCAGCAGCGGTGTCGGATGCGTACTTTGCAAGCCGGCCGCGCGGTAGCCAGCTAGGGGCATGGGCCTCGCCCCAGAGTACGGTGATCTCAGGCCGCGAGCGCCTGGACGACGGTCTGGCCGAGGTGCGCGAGCGCTACGACGGGCAGGATCACATCGACCGGCCGCCACATTGGGGTGGCTACCGCGTCGTCGCGGAGCGCATCGAGTTCTGGCAGGGGCGTCCAAACCGGCTGCACGACCGGCTGCTCTACACGCGCGCGGCGGACGGGGCGTGGCGGCGCGAGCGGCTCGCCCCCTGATAAGAGACTCAGGCTGAGCCATGTAGGATTCACCCGCTGTGCGGCGGGCGCAGGCGTGCGCGGGGCAGCTTTACGAGGTGGGATCAGTACGGCATGCGAAGTCATGTGGGTGCGCGGTTGTATGGTGTGGGGTGCGGAGCAACCTACCCAAAACGCCAGATTTGGTACAATCAGGCCTATTGAGGCAGAAACTGGACGTCGAGCCCACGCCTGGAAAGGCTTTCCAGTAGTGGCACCGTGCCTGCGTGAGGGAAGGCACAGCGGGCATCCGTTTCGTGTGCTGACCACGTACCTTGCCGTGCGTTAGCCAGCGCAAAAGCTGCTGGTAGTAGGCGTCAACCAGAATCATGCCCAAATCCACGTTCCCGTATGTCGCTCCCCATCGTTGATACACTTGTGACGGCCATCCGGGAGGCGCTTGCCAACGCTGGCGACGCCGAGTACGGCTTGGTGATGCAGGCGTACATGAAGTCCGACATGCCCTTCCACGGCGTCCGCTCGCCGCATCGAAGGGCATGCTGCAAACCCCTCTTCGATGCCCATCGGCTACCGGATCAGACGGCCTGGCTGGATGCGGTTGAGGCGCTGTGGCACGAAGCCGTGTACCGCGAGGAACGCTACGCCGCCCTTGGCTTGGCCCGGCATCGGTACTACCGCAGCTACCGGACGCCCGATGTGCTGCCGCTCTACGAGTCGCTGATCGTCACGGGCGCGTGGTGGGATCTGGTGGATGAGACGGCGAGCCATCTCGTAGGTCCGCTGCTCAAGGCGCACACCGCCCTGTTGACGCCTCTGATGGAGCGCTGGGCCAGTGATCCCAACCTGTGGAAGCGGCGGACGGCCATCATCAGCCAGCTGCGGTTCAAAGACCGCACGGATTGGGCGTTGTTGCAAGCCTGCATCGCCCCCAACATGGGCGATCCCGATGCTTTCATCCGCAAAGCCATCGGCTGGGCGCTGCGCACGTACAGCCGCGTTGAGCCTGACCGCGTGCTGGGTTACGTGGCCGCTCACGAGCACCTGCTCAGCCCGCTCAGCAAGCGTGAGGCACTGCGTCTCATCCCGTAACGCCTGTCGGGGATGGGGGCTACTTGACTTCTTCGACGAGCAGAATGCCCGTCTCGTCGGGCGTGAAGTAGACGCTGCCATAGCCCACAAAGGCCACCTCGCCTGTGATGGCGTTGCGCAGAATCGCGTTGTCGGCGAAGGCCTTCGATACGTTGAGCATGGTCCGCCCCGAGGCGCCGAGGGCTACTACCACGTCGTCTTGCTCATTGGCCCGCTTCCACCGCCGATGGAAGATGTAGGGCGCTTCGGCACTGACTACTTCGTGACCCCCCATCGCCAGGGCGGGGTGTGCGGTTCTAAACCCATCGACAGCTTCCCAAAGCGCACGATGCGCAGCTTCGCCAAAATCAGCCGTCATGTGTACCGATGTAGCGAGCACCGTATCTGGCGCGGCATGGCCAGCCACGAGTTGCACACGTCCCGGTGTGAGTAGCCACCGCACACCCGCTTCAGCCGAGGCACCGTTTGGCTCAGCCCTCCACGTCAGCAGTGAATCGGCTGCGTCCGTGGTGAGCCGCTGGGCGTGCTGTGCGTAAAATGCGTCCAGTTCGCTCCACGAGAGATCGGCTAGGCTTGCGGGCTCACTGGCATGGTCAGCTTGTGCGTAGACTGGGGGTACAGCCGCTGCCAGAAGCACGATGATCATCCAAAATGAGAGACGAGCACGCATGGGGTTGAGAACGTCAGGATGAGGGAACGGTGCGCTCGCACCAAATGACGCCACGTGCATCGGATGTCACGACCCAGCCAGGCGGGACCAGGATGGTGGTGTCGTACTGCACCAGCAGGACTGGGCCGCTAAGATAGGTGCTGGCGGGCAGCGACGCACGGTCATAAACGGGCACCTCCTGCGGCGCGTCGGCGGTGAACCAGATCGGCTGGGTGCCTCGTGCGGCGGCGGCAACCGTGCCCGCTCCAGCAGCAAAAGCTAGCGGCTCCGCCGTGCGTTCGATGGTGCCACGCACGCGCACAGCAACTACCTCTACGGGTGCATCACGGCGGGCATAACCGTAACGTTGGGCATGGGCGTCGTGGAACGCCTCGGCGCTGATACGGATGGCTTCTCCATCAGCAGCATCGGCGAGCGGTACGTTCAGCTCGTAGCTCTGCCCTACGTAGCGCACGTCCAGTGTCTGGTCAAACCGCACGCCCTCTGTACGTTTCAGGCCGTTGTGTACTTGCTCTCGCATCGTGGCGACAGCAGCGGACATGCCTCCAGCCCCTATTACCGCATCGGCAGTATCCAGGACAGACTGCGAGACATCGTAGACGGTGTCGGCCATGAGGAGGCCAAGGGCGCTGAGCACGCCGGGCGTTTGCGGGATGAGCACGCGCCGCACGCCCAACGCCTCGGCCAGACTGCACGCGTGCAGCGGACCCGCTCCGCCGAAGGGCACGAGTACGTAGTCGCGCGGGTCGTAGCCTTGCTCCACCGAGACTTGCCGCAGCGCCCGCTCCATCGCCGCGTTGGCGACCTGAAGCACGCCAAGGGCGGCTTGTTCGGCTGTGTAGCCCAGCGACGCGCCCAACACTGCCAGTGCCTTGCGGGCGGCGTCAACATCCAGGTCCAGCGTCTTCTCGCCCAGCGATGGAGTCAGCCGCCCAAGCACCACGTTCGCATCGGTGACGGTGGGCTGTGTGCCGCCCCGACCGTAGCATACTGGCCCCGGCACGGCGCCTGCGCTCTCTGGCCCCACACGCAGCACACCGCCCGCATCCACCTGGGCGATGCTCCCGCCGCCCGCGCCGACGGTGTGGATGGCGGTGCTGGGGAACCGCAGCGGCAAGCCCGCCATCGTGCTCTCGGTGGTCTGAGCAATGCGCCCCGGGCACAGCGCTACATCGGTGCTGGTGCCGCCCATATCGAACGTCAGAATCTGCGGCGTGGAGGTCTGCATGGCTTGGCGTGCGATGCCGAACGCGCCCACGACGCCACCAGCGGGACCGCTCAGCACTAAGCGCGCTGACTCTGCTCCCGCCTGCTCCGCACCGATAACACCGCCGTTGGATTGCATGATCGACAGCGACCGACCTGCCATCACGGCATCCAGTCGCGCCATGTACTGCTCCACCAGCGGGCGCGTGTAGGCGTTGATGACGGTCGTAGCCGTGCGCTCATACTCGCGGTATTCCGGCAAGAGCTGGCTGCTCAGCGTGATGGGCACGTCAGGCATGGCAGCCTGGATGATTTCGGCGACGCGCTGCTCATGTGTGGGGTCCTCGAAGGCGTACAGCAACACGATGGCGATGCTCTCGACCTGTGCCTCGCGCAGCACAGGGATCAGCGCACGCACACTGTCCTCGGCGAGCGGGACGAGTACTTCACCGTGATAATCTAGCCGTTCGCGCACCTCCAGTCGCAGATCGTCCGGCACGAGGCTGGGCGGGCGCGCCTGGTGGAAGCGGTACAGGTGCGGGCGGTTCTGCCGGCCGATGACGAACACGTCGGCGAAGCCCTCGGTGGTGACAAGCGCTGTCCGCGCCCCTCGGTATTCGAGCAAGGCGTTGGTGGCGACGGTGGTGCCGTGTACGACCTCTGCATCGCGTGCTACGCCGAGCGTCTCCATGCCTTCGGCCATCGCCCGGCTCTGGTCCTCCGGCGTCGTGGGCGCCTTGTACACGTGCAGCCGGCCGTCCTGCACCCACACGAAGTCGGTGAACGTGCCGCCCACATCGATGCCGAGGCGTTCGCGAGAAGAAGCGGGTGGGGTCATGTGTGAGAAGCTGGGAAGTCGGGCGCGGCGCAAGGAACGACGGATTACGCCGCTGAGTCAACTGCGCAGCCAAACTCCGACTCCCATGCGCAAGAAGATGCGCAAAAAGCGCGACCTCCCTACGAAGATCTGCCCCGTATGCGACCGCCCGTTCGCGTGGCGCAAGAAGTGGGAGCGCGACTGGGAGAACGTGGTGTATTGCAGCGAGCGCTGCCGCCGGACAGGGCGGCCTACGGCGCAGCGACGGCAGGTGTGATACCTGAATCATAGTGCGGCACACAGTCTCACCTTGTCATCCCGAGCGAAGCCGAGGGATCTCCCGCTTTAAGGTCGTGCAATCGTAATCGGAGGAGATCCCTCTGGTCGGGATGACAGTTCGGTGACATAATTATCTCCTACAATCGGTGTGAGTTGCCCCGAACGATCTGCCAGAGTATGCACTTCTGGCTTCGTCAATCTGCTCGTTCATTTTTGGAGCGCGCATCACAGTTATCATTGGGGCGAACCAAAAACGCTTGTCGATCTCGCAACGCGCAGCGGACTTCCCACGCGCAGATCCGCACCTAGCGAGTCGCGTGGCTGTGCCAACAGAGCAGTATTGTGCCGTTGCTCGCTAGCTGAACGCTGCCCGTCCGCTCTTCCCAACGCGCCCTGGCCCCGAGATCGACGTTGGCGACTCGCCCTGCTCGCTTGAGTGGGCGGTTTTCCGGCTGGCGGCATCCCGAGCCCCAAACAGCGCGAAGCGCGTCCGAACACCGAGCCCCGAACCCCTATTTCTTCTTCCGCGAGGTGCGGCGCTTCTTCTTGCCTTTCGACGCTTCGCGGGCGGCCAGTAGCTCCACGGCCTGCTCCAGCGTCACCTCGTCGGGCGACTGGCCTTTCGGGAGCGAGGCGTTGGTCTTGCGGTGCTTCACGTACGGCCCGTAGCGGCCCTCGAAGACCTCAACGGGGTCGCCTGTCTCCGGGTGGTTGCCGAGGTCGCGCAGGGCTTTGTTCTTTTGCTCCTTCTTGGCGATGTACGCCAGCGCCGTGTCGAGCCCGACCTTGAGCACATCGTCCTCGGCACCCAGCGACGCGAAGGTGCGGCGGTGCTGCACGTAGGGGCCGTAGCGGCCGATGTTAGCCATGATGGGCTCACCCGTCTCCGGGTGGTTGCCCAGCGTGCGCGGCAGCGCCAGCAGGTCGAGCGCCATCGCGAACGTCACCTGATCGGGCGTGACGCCTTTGGGCAGCGACTGCCGCTTGGGTTTGCCCTTCTGGTCGTCCTCGCCAAGCTGCACGTACGGACCGTATGGCCCCTCCTTCAAGAAGACCGGCTGATCGGCTTCGGGGTGGATGCCGAGCACCTCGTCCTCAGCCTTACCGCTGGCGATGAGGTCTTCGAGGCGCTCCTTCGTGACCTCGCCCGGCAGCAGGTCGTCGGGCAGCGATGCCGTGACGCGCTCGCCGTCGTCGTCCTGCGCTTCCACGTAGGCGCCGTAGCGGCCCACGCGCACGATGCGGCCCCACTTCTCAAAGTCCACCGACGACACCGCCTTCGGGTCGATCTGGTCGAGTCCCGTGTCGATGCGGGCTTGCAGGCCGTCCTGGCCCTGGAAGAACTTCTCCAGGTATGGACGTGCCTTCACCTCGCCGTCGGCGATGTGGTCGAGCACCTGCTCCATGTTAGCCGTGAAGCCGACATCCACGAGCTGATCGAATTGCTTCTCCAGCAGGTTGTTGACGGCGAACGCCGTGAACGTGGGCGCGAGCTGGCTGCCGCGCTTGACCACATAGCCGCGCCGCATGACCGTGTCGATGATGGACGCATACGTGCTCGGCCGGCCGATGCCTTCCTTCTCCAGCGTCTTCACCAGCGACGCCTCCGTGAAGCGGGCGGGCGGCTTCGTCTCGTGCCCCTCGGCGGAGACCTCGCGGCAGTTGGGCGTGTCGCCTTCGTTGAGCGGCGGCAGCGGGCTGTCGCGGTTTTCGAGTGCGGCTTCGGGGTCGTCGCTGCCTTCTACGTAGGCGCGGAAGAAGCCTGGGAAGAGCACGTTGCGGCCCGACGAGCGGAACGTGCCGATGTCATCGCCTTGGCCGGCCTCGATGGTGGCGGTCACGAGGCGGAGCTTAGCGTCCGCCATCTGCGTGGCCACGGTGCGCTTCCAGATGAGGTCGTACAGCCTGGCCTCCATGCCGCTCAGCCCGTGCTCCTGCGCCGTCTTCATGGCGGTGCCCGCCGGGCGGATGGCTTCGTGGGCCTCCTGTGCGTTGCGCACCTTGCTGAAGTACTGCTTGGGCTTGGGGCTGAGGTAGTCGCGCCCGTAGCGCTTCTCCACCGTGCGGCGGCTGGCCTCCACGGCCTCCTTCGACAGGTTCGTCGAGTCGGTACGCATGTAGGTGATGAAGCCGTTCTCGTACAGCTTCTGCGCCGTGCGCATGGTCTGCTTGGCGGGCAGGTTCAGCTTGCGGCTGGCCTCCTGCTGCAGCGTGGACGTGATGAACGGCGGGTACGGCGTGCGCTTCTGGGTGCGCTCGTTGATGTTGACCACCTTCCACGGTTCATTCGGCAGCCGTGCCGCCAGCTCGCGCGCCTGCGCCTCGCCGATGAGCAGCACGTCCTTCCCCGCTTCCAGCCCGTCCTTCAGCTTGCCCGTCTGGTCGTCGAAGTCGCGGCCTTGCGCTAGGCGGATGCCTTGGTAGTGCGTCATCGTGGCCTCGAAGCGCGCGCGGTTCTGCTCCAGCTGCGCCTTGAGGTCCCAGTAGCTGGCCGGGACGAAGATGATGCGCTCCTTCTCGCGGTTCACAATCAGCCGCACCGCCACGCTCTGCACGCGCCCCGCCGACAGCTTCGGCGCGATCTTCTTCCACAGCAGCGGCGAGATCGAGTAGCCGACCAGGCGGTCCAGCACGCGGCGCGTCTCCTGGGCGTCGATGAGGTTGCGGTCGATCTGGCGGGTCTTGTCGAGCGCGGCCAGGATGGCGTCCTTCGTGATCTCGTGGAAGACCATGCGCCGCACGGGCACCTTCGGGTTCAACACCTCCAGCAGGTGCCATCCGATGGACTCGCCCTCGCGGTCCTCGTCCGTGGCGATGTAGACCTCGTCGGCATCTTTCAGCGCATCTTTCAGCTCCTTGACCACCTTCTTCTTGTCGCTGGGCACCACGTAGAGCGGTTCGAAGCCGTTTTCCACATCTACCCCGAGGCGCGCCCACGGCTTGCCTTTCACCCGCGCGGGGATCTCGGACGCCGACGCAGGCAGATCGCGCACGTGGCCCATGCTGGCTTTGATGTCGTAGCCTTTCGAGGGGAGAAATTTGCGGATCGTACGGGCTTTGGTGGGCGATTCAACAACAACGAGGCGCTTCATATATCAACAGAGAGGTAGATTCCTTCGAGTAGTCAGCCGCGCAGAGGGGAGGAGATCACGAGTGGCTAGACCATGCAGCTTAGAAGCCGTAGCACGGCCAACCAGTGCTACCTATCCACGCCCGCTTTCGCAGAACGGTTCCGCCCGTCGTAGCCTCAGCGTGTCAAGAAGCGGGGGAGGTGGTACGCCTCGAAGAACGCTGCATCCCAGACGGTCTCGAGCACGCGATGCGCGAAGGCGTCGCGATACAGGTAAGCAGATGCGGTGTATGTGGCACCATCGCGCGCCACGGCGATGCGCTCGTACTCCTCGCCCTCAAACGCATCTAGCTGGTGGAGGTCGCGTGCGCCCACATCGAGGTACAGCACGCCCGCGACAGCAGCACCCAGCGCAGGGCGCAAGCCGGGGTAGCTGGCGTGGCGCAAGGCGTAGCGCTGGTACCCACGCACAGTCGCATGCTGCCGCTCATAGCGCCCATCCACCACGCGCTGCCACACCTGCGGGTACATCAGCGAGCCGTAGCAGAAGACATGGTGCGTACTCACCGGGCCACCGTAAGCGGAATGTGGTGACGCCCATGCGGCGTAGTCAGGCGCACAAGGTAGAGCCCCGAGGCGATATCGCTCATGTCCACGTCTAAGTGATGCGTCCCACTGGTGACCCCGTCGTAGAGCATACGGATGCGGCGCCCTTGCACGTCGAACAACGCGGCCTGCGCAGGCTGGGCCTCGCTGGTCTGCCAGCCGAGGCGCGTGCGGTGCCGCACGGGATGGGGTGTGGGCGGCAGCAGCGTGAAGCTCACCATAGCTTCCACGTCAACGCCTACCCCAGTGGCCTCTACGTTAACTTCTACCACGGGGCTGTACGCCGTTGCGCCATCGGAGGCGACTTGGCGGAGCCGGAAGGCATAGCGTCCTGCTGTTAGATCGGCGATACGGTGGGTGTAAACCTGCGCCGACAGCGTGGTCCCCTGCCCTGGCACAAAAGCGCGTTCTACCCAGTGTATCTGGTCGCAGCGATTGTCCTGGCATGCGGCGTATTCAATGTGGAAGCCCGCATTGTTCGTCTCAGTGGCGGTGACCCAGGTTAGCTGCACCTCGGCACCCTCTTGCACAGCACTGAACGTGGTGAGTTCGGCGGACGGCGCGGCGTTGGATAGCGCCGTGACCCAATACGCCCAAGCGGTAGGCCTGCGCAGCACTTGCTCTTGCTCCACATGAATGAAGTAGCCACTGTAGTGCTCTCTGCTGCTCGTGCCGCACACGCTGGCTGGTGGCACGGCGTTGAGCAACCGACCTTGCACGTTGCCGGAGCCATTAAGCCGGCACGGCCTACTCGCGCCAGGTGCTGTTTCGCCAGATACAGTGATCACCCAGTTCGGATGATCACCAGCCACAGCAGCAGCCAGTTGGTCGCGCAGATGAACTACTGGAGCGTTGGCGGCAGGCACGGTTGTCACCCCATGGGTGAGATGCCCCGTCACGCCTGGGCACGCGGCGTTCGTCATCCCGTGAAGCTGAATGGCCGTGTAGTTCGCGCCGATGTCTGTGTAGTACGCATCCATCGCAATCGTAGCCAAGTGGTACGGGTGCGCGATGTTGTGCGCAGCATCGGCGATTTGGTAATTGCCTCTGTTTATGCCCTGGCAATCGCTCAGTCTGCTTATGCTCCGGCGGTGCGCCCCAGCCATGACGAACGTGCGGGCGCTGGTCTCGCGGAACAGGTGGATACCTTGTTCGGGCGTCAATATCTCGTTCCTCGGGTGTGGCACCTCGATGGAGAGGTTACGCGTGGCGCCGTGGTAGACGATAAACATGCCCCAGCCGTAGTCGAAGACGTCGTTGGCGTCGTTGTCCGTCACTTCGAGCAGGACGCAGTAGGTGCGGCTGTTACTCGTGTCGGTGAAGAGGAAGACCGAGAAGTTGGCCGTGAGCGCAGCTGGCAGGCTGACCAAGCAGGAGCCATTGTCCTCCATCATGTCCGTCACGATGGTGTTCCAGGCCGCTTGCTCGGTGTTGTTGGGGACCCTAAAGATCTGTGCATCTTCGACGGGCATGTGGTCTTTCACACAGTCGATGAGCGCTTCGAGGGTCGTCTCGCTACTGCAGTCTACGTCGTGAGCGAGTGCAGGAGGGGAGAGAAACGCAACCAGAAGGCCAAGCAGAGTGAGGGCTTTCATGGAGGAGCTGAGCGGGAATCGAGAGCTGCGGCTTGCGGGACCGACGGCCAGCTTCCATCTCCTTCCGCCTGAAGAACGTGCGGAGATGTGTCCTACGCCGCCTCGGCCTGCTAGGCCTTGCCCGTACGCGCCAAGAATACGTCATCCAGCGATGGCTTGCGCACCGTCGCGCTGCCGATGTCGACATGGGCGTGCTGGTACAGGTGCGTCAAGAGCGCCAGTAGACGAACGGCCAAGTCTTCACCGGGCCACCGTAAGCGGAATGTGGTGACGCCCATGCGGCGTAGTCAGGCGTACAAGGTAGAGCCCCGAGGCGATATCGCTCATGTCCACGTCTAAGTGATGCATACCGCTGGTGACCCCGTCGTAGAGCATGCGGATGCGGCGCCCTTGCACATCGAACAGTGCCGCCTGCACAGGCTGGGCCTCGCTCGTCTGCCAGCCGAGGCGCGTGCGATTTTGCACGGGATGGGGTGTGGGCGGCAGCAGCGTGAAGCTCACCGTAGCTTCCACGTCGATCTCTACAACTGGACTGTACGCCGTTGTGCCGTCGTAATCCACTTGGCGGAGCCGGAAGGCATGACGGCCCGGCGCCAGGTCGGCGATGCGGTGGGTGTAGGCTTGGGCAGCGAGGGTCGTCCCCTGCCCTGGCACGAAGGCGCGCTCGGTCCATTGCGGATGCCTGCAATGATCATTCTCGCACGCAGCGTACTCGATGTGAAAGCCCGCGTTGTTCGTCTCGGTGGCGGTGGTCCAGGTCAGCTGCACCTCGGCGCCGTCCTGCACGGCGTTGAAGGCCGTGAGTTCGACGGGCAGGGCGGCGTTGGAGAGGGCCGTTGCCCAGTAGGTCCACGCGGTTGACTGCCGCAGCACTTGCTCTTGCTCCACGTGGATGAAGTAGCCGCTGTAGCTGCCGCCGCTGCTCGTGCCGCACACGCTGGCGGGCGTCACGCCGTTGAGCAACCGCCCCTGTACGTTGCGGAAGCCGTTGAGGCCGCACGTTTGATTTGCTCCAGGTGCAACTTCACCGGCCACAGTGATCTCCCAGTCCGGGTTGTCGCCCGAGGATGCCGCCACCAGCTGATCGCGCAGATCGACAACGGGATCATTCGCGGATGGGGCCGTGGTCACGCCGTGCGTCAGGTGGCCTGTCACGCCTGGGCATGTGGTATTGGCCATGCCGTGAAACTGGATAGCCGTGTAGTTCGCGCCGATGTCTGTGTAGTACGCATCCATCGCAATCGTAGCCAAGTGGTACGGATGTGCGATGTTGTGCGCAGCATCGGCGATCTTGTAGTTCCCGTTGCCCGGACCCTGACAAGGGCTGTTGTCACTTTTGCTCCGCCGGTGCGCGCCCGCCATGACGAACGTGCGGGCGCTGGTCTCGCGGAACAGGTAGATGCCTTGCTCCGGCGTGAAGACCTAGTTCTTCGGGTGCGGCACCTCAATGGAGAGGTTGCGCGTGGCGCCGTGGTAGACGATAAACATGCCCCAACCGTAGTCGAAGACGTCGTTGGCGTCGTTGTCCGTCACTTCGAGCAGGACGCAGTAGGTGCGGCTGTTGCTGGTGTCGGTGAAGAGGAAGACCGAGAAGTTGGCCGTGAGCGCAGCGGGCAGGCTCACCGAACAGGAGCCGTTGTCCTCCATCATGTCCGTCACGATGGTGTTCCAGGCCGCTTGCTCGGTGTTGTTGGGGACTCTGAAGATCTGTGCATCTTCGACGGGCATGTGGTCTTTCACACAGTCGATGAGGGCTTCGAGGGTCGTCTCGCTGCTGCAGTCCACATCGCGGGCTAGGGCAGGCGCAGTGAGTAGCATGGCCCAGAGGCCAAGCAGGGTGAGGGCTTTCATGGGGAGATCCAGGGGGTGAGTGGAGGGCTGAGGTGCCCTACGGGACGGACGGCCCAACGCCACCCCCTTCCGCTTGAAGAACGTGCGGAGATGTGCCCTACGCCGCCTCGGCCTGCCAGGCCTTGCCCGTACGCGCCAAGAATACGTCATCCAGCGATGGCTTGCGCACCGTCGCGCTGCCGATGTCGACGCGGGCGTGCTGGTACAGGTGCGTCAGCAGTGCCAGGGGCTCGGGGTGCTGAAGTTGTACGCCGCCTTCGGTCAGCGTGGCGGCGGCGTCATCGGCCAACTCGGCGATGCGGGCGGGCGCGTCGGTCTCTAGCCACAGCGTCTCCGTGCCCAGGCTGTGCTTGAGCGCATCCGGCGTGTCGTCGGCCACGACGCGGCCTTCGTCGAGGATGACGACCTGGTCGCAGGCGTCGGCTTCGTCGAGCAGGTGCGTGGAGACGAGCAAGGTGGTGGCTTCGTCTTGGCGCAGCGCGTTCAGCTCGTGCCAGAGCGTGTAGCGCGCGCGCGGGTCGAGCGCCGTCGTCGGCTCGTCCAAGAGCAATAGCTGTGGGCGATGCAGCAAGCCGCGCACGAGATCCACGCGGCGCGTTAGGCCCCCCGAGAGGGTCTTCACCCGGTCGTTGGCCCGGTCCAGCACGCCGAAGCGCTCCAGCAGTGTGCCGATGCGCTCGTCCAGCGCTGCCCCGCCTAGGTGGTACAGCGCGCCGTGGAAGCGCAGGTTCTCGGCGACGGTCAGCTCGGCATCAAGCGCGGGCTGCTGAAACACCACGCCTAGCATCTGCCGGATGGCGGGCGCATCGACCGACACGCGCTCGCCAAAGACCGATGCCGTGCCCGAGGTAGGCGCAAGGAGGGTGGAGAGGATGCGGAACAGCGTCGTCTTGCCACTGCCATTGGGGCCGAGGAGGCCGCAGAGCATGCCGGGGGCCACGGTGAAGCTCACGCCGTCGAGCGCGCGATGGTCGCCGTAGGTCTGCGCGACCTGCTCCACATGTACGGCGGGCGTCGTCATCACACGAGCCGATCTAGGATGAGCAGCAGCACGATCACCTGTACATAGCCCACGCTCACCTTGAGCACGCGCTTGGCTACCACCGATGTGCGCTCGCGGAAGAACTCAACCGCAGCGTGCATGAACCAGACGCCCAGCAGTGCAGCACCGACACCGTACAGCCAGGTCGTCAGGCCGAGCCAGAGCGGCGCCAAGCTTACGATCACGAGCAGCACCGTGCCCCACAGGATCTGATGCGCTGTCTTGCGTCCGTCGGGATCGTTGACGGTGAGCATGGCGTGGCCGCCGCGGGCGTAGTCCTTGCGGTACATCCACGCGATGGCGTAGAAGTGCGGCAGCTGCCACAGCGTCAGGATACCGAATATCGCGAGGCCGCCCCATCCGAGCGATCCTGTAGCCGCCGCCCAGCCTCCCAAGGCCGGAAGGGCACCGGGAATCGTGCCGATGATGGTGTTGTACGTCGTCCGGCGCTTGAGGGGTGTGTAGACGTAGAGGTAGAGCGCTACCGTGGCGCCTGCCATCGTGCCCGTAATCGGATTCGTGAGCGGGCAGATCAGCCCGACTCCTGCACAGATCAGCGCAAAGCCGTACAAGCGCGCATGGCCAATAGGCACCCGCCCCGACGGGATCGGGCGGTTCATGGTACGCTTCATGAGCGCATCGCGGCTCGCTTCAATGCAGTGGTTTAAGGCCCCAGCCCCCGCCGACGATAGTACTACCCCGATGAGCAGCCACATCAGCGTCCACCAATCCAGCGGGCCCGGCGAACCGAGCAGGAAGCCGGCCAATGCTGAGATGGCGACGAGGAATGTGATCTCGGGCTTCGTCAGCGTCAGGTAATCCCGCCACAGAGGCACCTCCGCCGCGCTAGACTGCGGCGTGGTAATCGGGTTGCTGATGCCTTGGGCGTGGGCCACGTTCAAACTAAGACTGCTGCACAGGGTACGCTCGGCGCTTTCAGTAATAATTGAAAACTATATACCTAACGCTCCCTCCTCTGCACGTTCCATTAAAATAAAGTGGAATCCCCGAATGCCTCGCTGAAGCCGGGCCAAGTTATTCTGGCCCCGTGGTTCGGGTTGTACCTTTGTGACAATAATGTACGCTTTTCCCCAGACTGTCTTTTTAGATCTATGAAGAAAACGCTCGTCGTTTCCATCTCGGGCATCCGTGGCATTGTAGGCCATGGACTCGACCCCGAAGTGCTTATCAACTTTAGTGCCGGATACGGCATGTGGATTCGCCAGCAAGCTGCCGCGCAAGGCGTGAAGCCGAAGGTCGTGGTGGGTCGCGATGCGCGGGTGACGGGCGCCATGTGCGCACGCTTGGTGATGAGCACGCTCCAGAGCCTCGGCATCGACGTGATCGACGCCGATCTGGCCACCACGCCGACGGTGGAGATGGGCGTCATTGCCTCAGGCGCACAGGGCGGCATCGTGCTCTCGGCCTCGCACAACCCGGCCGAGTGGAACGCGCTCAAGCTGCTCAACGGCACGGGCGAATTCCTCTCGCCCGAAGAAGGCCAAGCCGTGCTCGACTTCGCCGCCGCAGGCGACTTTGCGTGGACCACTTATGCCGACTGCGGTACGTACACGCGGCAAGATTTTCTGGACTACCACATCGACCAGATCCTCGCGCTCGACTTCATCGACGCCAAGAAGATCGCTGCCAAGAACTTCACCGTCGCCGTCGATGCCGTCAACTCGGTAGGCGGACTGGCCATTCCCGCGCTGCTCAAGCGCTTGGGGCTGAGCGATGACCAGATCATCGTCCTCAACGGCGAGCCGACGGGGATCTTTGCCCACAACCCTGAGCCGCTGCCGCACAATCTCGGCGACATCATGCAGCTCGTGGAAGAGCGCGGCGCCGATCTCGGCATCGTGGTCGATCCCGACGTGGATCGCCTCGCGCTGGTGGAGAACGGCGGGCGCTTCTTCAGCGAGGAGCTGACGCAGGTGCTCATCGCCGACTTCTTCTGGCGCTTCCGCGAGGGGCCGTACGCCACCAACCTGTCGTCGTCGCGGGCGATTGAGGATGTGGCCGCACAGTACGGGCAGGCCGTGCATCGCTCCGCCGTGGGCGAGATCAACGTGGTCAAGAAGATGCAGGCCGTGGGCGCCATCGCGGGCGGCGAGGGCAGCGGCGGCGTCATCATCCCCGACCTCCACCACGGGCGCGACGCCGTGGTGGCGGCCGCCATCGTGCTTCAGCACCTCGCCAACGAAGACACCACACTCGCCGACATACGCGCCACCATGCCTACGTATGCGATGGCAAAGCACAAGACCGCCATCGGCGACCTCAACCCCGACGACCTGCTCGCCCGCATGGCCGAGCGCTACGCCGGCGAGCGCATCAGCACCATCGACGGCGTAAAGATCGACTTCGCCGACGGGTGGGTGCATATGCGCAAGTCCAACACCGAGCCCATCATCCGCGTCTACACCGAAGCCGCGACCGCCGATGAAGCCGACGCGCTGGCGGAGCGGTTCATGGGCGAGTTGCTTGAGGGCTAGGCCGCTTCACGCGTCCGATAGTCCTGCTGCGGCGGCAAACTCGCGGAAGAGCGCGCGACGGTCAGGATTGACGGCGAATACGGTGGACCCGGTCTCGCCAAAGCGAAGCTCCACTTCCTCAGCCTCGGCGAAGGCCACAAACTCGGCGCGGGTGAGCGTGACGCGCAGGAACTCGCCCGTAGGCACGGTGGCAAAGTTCGGCGCGGCTTGGCTGCTGGGGTCGACCCACTCCCGCGACGTGCCGTCCACCACCATCTCCAGGCGGCGGTAGTCCAAGTTGAGGTCTTGGCTCGTGCTGTTGACGAAGATCAGCTCGACTTCGTCGGGCACGCATGCCTCACCTTCACACGCGGCGACGGCTTGCCACATCACGCGCTGCTGCCCGGCCAGCCCGGCGCCCATGCTGCGGTGGCCCATCGTCACGCGGCTCGACGTGTAGGTGTTGACGCCCGTCTCGGCATCAGTGCGGACCTGGACGGCCGCAGGCGTAGCACATGCGGCTACGCCGATCATCACAAACAAGGCAAGCGCATACCGCATGGCGACATGTCAAACATAGGGTGAAGACAACGCTGCAAGGTACCGCTGCGCGGGCATCGCTTCAAGCCATTACAGGTGCCGCTGGCTCCCTGCACGCGGGCTGAGCGGACCATGGGAAGATCTCTATGCCTGCACTGCCGAGGAGAAGCCGACTACTAACGCCCGCTCAGCCGCTCGTAGTGGGCGCGGTGCTTCACGGCGTCACCGAAGACGCAGATGCCCGCGTTGAGCACGACGAGGCTGAAGGTGCCCATGCTGAACCACGACCAGAACCCCGCGTCGCCGCCTTTAAGCAGGATGGCTTCGCCCACGAGGCTCACACCCAGGCCAATGAGCACCAGCCCGAGCGGCGCCAGCAGCTTCCACTTCTTGTGGTGGCGCTGGGCGGCTTGCCCGGAGTCCAACGCACGCCCTTTGTACATCATCAGTGCTACCTCCTTGGCCTCCCGCCGCCCCAGTCCCTACGCAGCGACCTGAGACCTGCCGACCTGAGACTTACGAATATGAGCGCAGGAATTCGACGAGCACACGCACGCCGAAGCCCGTGCCGCCCACGCCACGGTACGGCTTGGGCTTCTGCAGGAAGGCGGTGCCTGCAATGTCGAGGTGGATCCACGGGTACTCCACGAAGTGCTCCAAGAACTTCGCCGCCGTGATGCTCCCCGCTTCGCGCCCCCCGACGTTCTTGATGTCGGCCACGTCGCTTTCGAGAAGCTCGGCGTACTCCTTGTACATGGGCAGCGGGTGGAGGCGATCGCCGCTGCGGTTCCCGGCGGCGATGAGCGCATCGACATCTTTGCGGGCGCGGCCCCGGCTGTTGGTCATCACCGCCGAGACGTCGGAGCCAAGGGCATAGACCACAGCACCCGTAAGGGTAGCAAGGTCGATGACGAGGTCGGGGCGGTAGGTCTTGGCATAGCTGAGCGCGTCGGCCAGAATCATGCGGCCCTCGGCGTCGGTGTTGAGTACTTCTACCGTCTTGCCCGAGTGCATGCGCACCACATCGCCGGGGACGTAGGCTTTCTCGCCGGGGCGGTTGTCAGTGGCGGGGATGAGCCCGACCACATAGACGGGCATCTTGAGCCGCGCGAGGGCTTCCATCGTCCCCACCACGGCAGCGGCACCCGCCATGTCGGCTTTCATGAGGTCCATCGAGTTCTTCGTCGGCTTCAGCGAGAGGCCGCCCGTGTCGAACGTGACGCCCTTGCCCACCAGCACGACGGGCTTCTTGTTCTTGGCGTTCTCCGGCTGCCAGGTGAGCACTGAAAAGGTTGGCGGGTCTTGGCTGCCGCGGTTGACGGCCAGCAAGCCGCCCATCTTCTCTTCTTGGATGAGCTCCTTGTCCCACACGGACACGTCGAAGTCGTACTTCTTGCCCAGACGCTCAATGTGCCGCGCTAGCAGCTCCGGCGTCTTCTCGTCGGGCGAGAGGTTGACGAGGTCGCGGGCGGTCATCACCGCTTCCGAGACGATGCGGCCCTGGTCTGAGCCCTTGCGCACAGCCTTGAGCTCGCCATCGGTGTGCAGCAGGAAGCGCTCGGCGCCCGTGAAGTCGGCAGGCTTGGTCTTGTAGTTGCGGAACTGGTAGCTGGCCAGCATGAAGCCCTCCACAAAGGCCTGGCTGCTGATCTCGGCGTCGAACAACTCGCTCGGCGGCACGACTACCGCCACGGTTTCGGCCTTCACCTTGGCCGCTAGGTCGGCGCCAAACGCCGCAGCCTTGCGGAAGGAATCGGCAGTCAGAAAGTCGGCATCGCCGAGGCCGAGGAAGGCGGCGCGCTTGGCCTTAGACTGCTCGGGATAGATGAGCACAGACTCGCCGAGGGCGCCGGTGATGTCGGCCTGGGCGCGTTCCACGCCGGGGCCAAAGAGCCGCGTGCCTTCGGTGATGGCTTCGCCCGTGCCTTCCTTGGCGGTGGGCACGAGCAACAGATCGACGTCGAGTTCAGTCAGCGCTATGGTGGTGACAGTAACTTTCATCGGGCGTTAAACTTTTCTTTTAGAGCTTCTAGGGCAGCGAGGTAGGCGGCGTCTTCGTCTGCTTGTGCAGCAGCCGTGGCCTCCTCGCCGAAATCAATGTAGGTGGGCGCTGCGGCCAGCACCTTCTTCACGGTCTTGTCGAGCACGCCGTTGCGCACGAACGCCCCCGACGCGTTGCGGTGGCCGCCGCCGCCAAACGCTGCCGCCCACTCGTTCACATGGGCATCGCCTTTCGAGCGGAAGCTCATCTTGACGCCTCGGGTCGTCTCGCTGAACATCACAGCGGCACGCACACCTTCTACCGAGAGCGCGTAGTTGACGAAGCCGTCGGTCTCGCTGAAGTCGGCGTCTACGTCGCGCACCATCTGCCGCGTGATGACGATGTAGCCCAGTTGCCCATCGTGCAACAGCGTCAGGCTGTCGAGCGCACGGCTGAGCAGCCGCAGGCCCGGCATCGTCTTGGTGTCGAACAGGTTCTCGTGGATGGTGTGGACCTGCAAGCCGCCCCGTGCAATCACCTCGGAGATCGTGCGATGCACAGCGGCCGTCACGCTGCTGAAGCGGAACGAGCCCGTATCGGTCATGATCGCTGTGTAGAGCGCGTTGGCTATCACCTCGTCCACCAGGCCGGCGTCGTAGGCTTCGATGATGCGGTACATCATCTCGCCCGTCGAGGACGCTTGGTCATCCACGTAGCTCACATCGAACCACGTCTCCGGGTTTGTGTGGTGGTCAATGAGGACCTTCTTCGCCTTACTCCGCTTGATCTGCGTGCTGAGGTAGCCCGTGCGATCTCGAGCGTTCGTGTCGGCGATGATCCAGACGTCGGCCTGCTGGATGGCTTCGAGGTGCGCAATGTCGGAGCGATCAAAGACCTGCACGCGGTCGATGTGCGGCAGCCACAGCAGGTTGTACGGCGCGGTGTCGCTGTTGAGCAGCGTGACGTGTTTGCCCAGCTTTTCCAAGAACCGACCGAGGGCGAGCTGCGAGCCGATGGCGTCGCCGTCGGGGCGGATGTGGGTCGTAATGATAAAGCGATCGTGCTCGTTGAGCACCCGAAGGACGGCGTCAATCACGCGGCGGGCTCCTGGTCACTGCGGTTTGGGTACAGACGCACCTAAACGCTGAAACGCCTTTGATGATTCGACAAACTATGCAGGTCCAGATGCATCGAAACCGCGTCTTGTCCCAAGGGGTTACGCAACGCTACTCATCTTTTGGCATAATCACTCTGCTGAACCCATGCTTGGCGACTGGTGCGATCATATCACAAGCACACCATAGGTTTTACCTTGCCTGCCATGCCCTCGCCCACGCTCCTCATCCACCCTGACGACGACGTCATCGTCGCGCTTGCGCCGCTGGAGGCCGGCGCCACAGTGACAGTGGGCGAAACAGCGTACACCCTGCCCGAGCGTATTCCCGCGAAGCACAAGTTTGCCGCCCGCGACTTTGCGCCAAACGACCCCATCCACATGTATGGCGGCCTAGTGGGGCGTGCGCAGGTCTCGATCCCGATGGGCACGCTGCTCACTACCGCTAACGTGGCACATGCCGCGACTAGCTTCACCGAGCGAAGCGAAGCCTACCCATGGACGCCACCCGATGTCTCGCGCTGGGCCAACACGACGTTCGACGGCTACCACCGCGCCGACGGGCAGGTAGGGACACAGAACATCTGGCTGGTGGTGCCGCTCGTCTTCTGTGAGAACCGCAACATCTACACGTTACGGGCCGCGCTCGCTGAAACGTTGGGCTACGCCCCGCGCCCGGTCTACCGCGCCTACGCCGAGCGCTTGGCTACGGCATACCGTGCAGGCGCCTCACCTGCTGACCTGGACGCACTCGCCTTCGAGGCCTCGGCGGCTGAGCGGACAGCACGGCTGTTCCCCAACGTAGACGGTCTCAAGTTCCTCACGCACCACAGCGGCTGCGGCGAGTCCCGCGCCGACTCCGAGACGTTCTGCGCACTCCTGGCAGGCTACCTCAACCACCCCAACGTGGCAGGCGCAACCGTCCTAAGCCTCGGCTGCCAGAACGCGCAGGTCAAGGTCCTCGAGCAGGTGCTGGCCGACCGCTACCCACACTTCAACAAGCCACTGCACATCTTCGACCAGCAACAGATCGGCGTGGAACGCACGCTGGTGTCGGAGGCGCTGAAGAAGACGTTTCTGGGGGTGGCAGCGGCCAACGCTACCGAGCGGCGTCCCGCCCCCCTCAGCCACCTGACGTTTGGCATGGAGTGCGGCGGCTCCGACGGCTTCTCAGGCCTCTCGGCCAACCCCGCCATGGGCCACGCCGCCGACTTACTCGTGGCACTGGGCGGCAAAGTGTTGCTCTCTGAGTTTCCCGAGCTGTGCGGGGTAGAGCAGCAACTCATCGACCGCTGCGTGGATACAGAGACCGCCGATCGGTTCATCGCCATCCAGCGCGCCTATGCGGCCCGTGCCGAGCGTGACGGGTTCGGCTTCGACATGAACCCCTCGCCGGGTAACATCAAAGACGGCCTCATCACCGATGCCATGAAGTCGGCGGGCGCAGCGAAGAAGGGCGGCACCGCCCCTGTTGCAGACGTGCTGGATTACACCGAACCCGCTCGGAAGGCTGGCCTGAGCTTGCTTTGCACACCAGGCAACGATGTAGAGTCCACCACGGGTCTGGCGGGGTCTGGCGCAAACATCATCTTCTTCTCCACAGGCCTGGGCACGCCTACAGGCAACCCCATCACGCCTGTGGTCAAGGTGGCCAGCAACACGGCGCTGGCCCGGCGCATGCCCGACGTCATCGACGTAGACACCGGGCCGATCATACGCGGCGAGCAGACAGTGGCCGATATGGGCGCCCACTTGCTGGATCTGGCGATCGAAGTAGCCAGCGGCCACCGCACTACCCGAGCAATGGACTTGGGGCAAGACGACTTCATTCCCTGGAAGCGCGGCATCTCGCTCTAGCGTACATATTCGTCCCGCAAACTCCAATCGACGCCGACGCGGGCGCCTGTCAGCGCGTTAGCATCGCCTTCTGGTGACTTGCGCGCTGCTACGAAATGCAGAGGACCCCGTGCGTGCGTTGCGCGGGGTCCTCTGGTTGTTCCTGGGTTGGACGTTGTGATGTGGAGGGCGGCTAGAGGTTGGCCTCGGTGGGTGGCATCAGCACCCGGTCGATGACGTGGATCACCCCGTTCGAGGCCGCGAGGTCGGGCTGCACGATGACAGCCTCGCCCACCTTGAAGCCATTGACGTCAGCAGCGATGGGCAGGTACGAACCCTGTACGGTCTCTAGCTGCCCCGTGGCAGCGAGGGCAACCAAGTCGCCGGAGTCTGCCTGGGTGCCTGCAAAGAGGCTGCCTGGCACCACGTGGTAGGTCAGGATGGCCGTGAGGCGGTCCTTATTCTCGGGCTTTAGCAGGTCTTGGATGGTGGCATCACCCAAGGCGGCGAACGCCTCGTCGCTCGGCGCAAAGATGGTGAAGGGCCCTTCACCGTTGAGCACATCAACAAGCCCGGCAGCCTGCACCGCCGCCACAAGCGTGGTGAAGTCGCTACTACCAGCGGCTACCTCTACGACCGTGGGATCGCTGCTGAGGTCAGCAGCACCAGCCATCGCAGCAGACGTGCTCGCCTCAATTTCTCCATCGACAAACCCGATGATGTCGAGGTCGCCATCGAAGATCGACTGCGCATGGAGCGCAGGGGCTAGGCCGCCCGTGGCCAGCAGCAAAGCCAACGCAAACTGATACGTACGTTTCATGGTCGTTTTAAGCATGGTTAATGGGGCAAATACAACACTTTAATTCCAAGGGGATTTAGCATGTTGCGACGGAGCTTAACTAACCCGTAACGCTCATGTGTATAGCTTTTAACGTGCAGGCCGCTGCTAATAACAATTCGCTTCACCGACGTTGCGACTTGCCCTGATGCAGCGTATGATGCGTGCCTCAGCCCTTACCTTCGAGCGTACCGCTATGCTTCGCCTCGCCCTCCTTGCCCTGCTCGCTCCTCTGCTCTTGCCCGCATGCTCGTCTCGCCATGATGCGTTTGAGAGCACCTGGGCGGATAGCGTCACGCGCGACTGGGTGGGGCCGCACTACTGGGCCAACAGGCTGCAGGACTGGCGTGTTGAAAACGGGCAACTGGTTTGCGTAGCAGACCAAGCGGGCAACCCGATGCGCAACCTGCATCTGCTGACCCACCGCCTGGGCGCGCAAGACGGCAGCTTTGGCATGCGTGTGCAGACCGGCCCCACCAGCACACCCGCTGCCGACAGCAGTGCCACCGTGGGCTTCCAAGTGGGTGCGGGCCGAGGGCTCGATTACCGCGGCGCCAGCCTCATCTTCCAAACGACGGGGCGCGGCGCGGGCATCTTCGCGGGCGTGCATCATGACGGGCGCCTCCTACTGCGCGACCTCGCGGCCGATACCCTGTTGGCCGACATCGATGCCGGGCTGAGCCTTTCGGATGACCTGACGCTGGAGCTGCAAGGCATACCTGAGCAGGGCGCGTATCGCCTGGTGCTGACCGCCCGCCGCGCAGGCGACGAGCCCGTGCTGGCACAGGTCCGTGCCGATGGCGTCCCCGGTGAGCGCCTGGAGGGCAACGTGGCGCTGCACACCAACCGCACCACACGCTGGTTCGACGACTGGCAGGTGGGAGGCGGGAAAATCACGGCCCACCCCGACGACCACGCTGGACCCATCCTATTCACCCAGTACACACTGCATCAGCAAAAGCTGAAACTCTCGGCACAGTTGATGCCTGTGTCGCCCGACGACGCCCAGCAGGTACGCTTGGAGACATACGACGGCACCACCTGGACGGAGCGCAGCGCAGCCCCGATTATTATGCCGGGCTACATCGCCCTGTTTGAGATCGAGGGCTGGGATGACACGATGGATACGCCCTACCGCGTAGCCTATGACTGGGCCGAGGACGGCGTGACGCCCGCTACGTACACCTACGAAGGTACTATTCGCCGCGACCCGGTGGATCAGCAAGAGGTCAGCGTGGCAGGCTTCACGGGCAACCACAACGTGGCGCGTGGCTTCGGGCGCGCGGGCTACGACTTCCTCACCAACCTCTGGTTTCCGCACGTCGATGTGGTGACGCACGTACAGCACCACAACCCCGATCTGCTATTCTTCTCGGGCGACCAGATCTACGAAGGAGGCAGCCCCTCGTGGGCCGACCGCAGCGGTAACGCCTCGTCCTACACCGACCTACTGTACAAGTGGTACCTCTGGGGCTGGGCTTTCCGCGACATCACGCGTGACCGCCCCACCATCACCATCCCTGATGACCACGACGTCTACCAGGGCAACCTGTGGGGCCAACGCGGGCGACCCACTGATAAAGACGACAAGGGCGGCTACGAGATGCCCGCCGAGTGGGTGAAGATGAGCGAGCGGATGCAGACCAGCCACCTGCCCGATCCATATATGACGGAGCCCATCGAGCAAGGCATCGGCACATACTTTACGGAGATGACGTATGGCCGCGTCGGCATTGCCATTCTCGAAGATCGCAAATTCAAGACGGGGCCAGCCGGGCTCATCCCTGGCCACCAAGGCCGCGCTGACCACATCCAAGACCCCAACTTTGACCCCGATATTGTAGACCGCCCTGGGCTAGAACTGCTCGGACCGGAGCAAGAGCAATTCTTGAGCGAGTGGGCCGCGGATTGGCACGAGCACGACATGAAGCTGGCCGTCTCGCAGACCGTCTTTGCAGGCCTCGCCACCCACCACGGCCCCGAACTCTTCCGCCTCTTGGCTGACCTCGACTCGAACGGCTGGCCCATGCGCGGCCGCAACCGCGCGCTCGCCGCGTTGCGCAAAGGCTTTGCGTTCATGCTTGCTGGCGACCAACACCTCGCCACGCTGGTCCAGCACGGCATCGATGACCATGGCGATGCCGGATGGTCGTTCGCCGTGCCGTCCATCGCCAACTTCTACCCACGCGCTTGGATGCCCGAAGTGGAGGGCGGCAACCGACCGCCGGGCGCAGGCCCTGAGTTCGGCGACCATGTGGACGGGCTGCGCAACAAGATCACGATGCATGCGCACACGAACCCGACGGGCTTTACGGGCATCTCCACAGGCCAGGAGCCGCTGGAGCTGCACGACAAGATGCCGGGCTATGGCATCGTCCGGTTCGACAAGACGGCACGCACCATTACTGTAGAGAACTGGCCGCGCTACAGCGACCCCGCCGCGGGCGGCGCACAATACGAAGGGTGGCCACGCACCATTGCCATGGAGGCCAACTACGACCGCGAGCCCGTAGCGTACCTCTCCACGCTAGAAATCACGGGGCTAGAAGACGCCGTGGTACAGGTCATCGAAGAGCGCACGGGTGAGATCGTCTATACCCTCCGCATCGACGGCACCACGTACCGCCCCAAGGTCTTTGCGATGGGCAGCTACACCATCCGCGTGGGCGAGCCGGATGCCGAGGGCGAAGGCTTTCAGACCATAGCGGGCATTGACGCGCTGCCCCCCGGCGAGATCGCCACGCTGCCTGTGACCATCGAGTAAGGCGCGAGCCATCTTCGCCTATGGTCTAGATCGTATTTACCTACCTTTGTGCTTGCATGTCTGTCGCTTGAACGCTACCGTGAGGGTGCATCCGACGTTCTTGGGGTGTGCTGCACGGGAAGGTACTTTGTGGCGCTCGTGTGGCTTCAACTCACCGATGGCGTAGGCGCCGGCTTGTAGGCAGGCGCTCGTGCCGTTGCATCCTTGGCCTGCCATGCTCCGCAACTACCTGACCATTGCGCTCCGCAACCTGCGCCGCGACCTGCGCTATACGTTCATTAACCTGCTCGGCTTGGCGCTCGGCGTTGCGTGCGTGCTGCTGGCCGTGCTCTACGTGCAGCACGAGTACAGCTTCGACCAGTACCATGAGAAAGGCGACAGGCTGTACCGCATCACCTCGTATGGCGGCTTCAACGAGAAGCAATGGAACGGTTTCTTGTCGGGTGATCCGTTTGAGGAGATGCGCACCAGCTACAGCGAGGTAGACGAGGTAGCACGCGCCATGCGGTGCGGTACCGACCGCGTGCGGCTCGGCGAGGCGTTGCACCGAGACCTTCGGATGCAATGCACCGAGTCGTCCATCTTCAGCATGTTCACGCTGCCCTTCGTCCAGGGCGATCCTAACACGGCCTTGGATCAGCCAAACACAGCAGTCATCACGGTCTCTACGGCAGCGCGGTTCTTCGGCGACGCCGATCCCGTCGGTCAGACCATTCCTGTGCTCTTCGCCTACAACGCCGAGACGCCGCGTGATTTCACGGTGACGGGCGTGATGGAGGATCTGCCAACGAATACACATCTGTCCTTCGACCTCCTGCTCTCGTACGAGTCGCTGCGGACCACACCGCGCTGTCTCACGTGCGGCCAGGCCGTGTACACCACGCTGAACCCCGGCGGCGACACAGAGGCGGTTGGCGATCGCATCCTGGCGCACATTCGTGACGTGGATGGGAAGGATTACGTGGAGGACGTCGCGCTCATGCCAGTGGCTGAGTTGCACTTCTCAGGCCTCGTGATGAACGGCGGCAACATACAATACCTCTACATCCTGGGCCTGATCGCGCTCGCCGTGCTGCTTATCGCGTGCGCCAACTACATGAACCTCGCGACGGCGCAGTTTGGGCAGCGCCTGCGCGAGATCGGCGTGCGCAAGGTGCTGGGCGCCGCGCGGCGCCAGCTTATCGGGCAGTTCCTCATCGAGTCGCTGCTGCTCACGCTGCTTGCCTTGCCGATGGCTTTGCTGCTGCTGGTTGTGGCACTGCCGATGTTCAACACACTCGCCGAAACCGAAGTCGCCATCCGCTGGAGCGAGAACGCGCTGCTCTTCGGCAGCTTGGGCACACTCGTGGTCGTCGTTGGGCTGGTAGCTGGGAGTTACCCCGCGCTGTTCCTGTCTGGCTTCCAGCCCGTGGCTGTGCTCAAAGGGCGGCTCAGCCTGGGGCAAGGGGCGCTGTACCTTCGGCGGGCGCTGGTCGTCTTCCAGTTCAGCGCGGCGCTCGTCCTGATCGCGTTCACGCTCGTCGTGCTCGGCCAACTACGCTACATGCAGGACGCCGAACTCGGCTTCGACACGGACCAGATCGTGACAGTCACGCTCAACGACCGAGCGCTGAGCATGGCGCCAGACCGCGTGCGTCAGGCCTTTGCGCAACTTGCCGCTGTCGAGCACACGACCGCAGGCTCTAGCTTCCCGGGCAATCTCCGTGGATACGGCTACTCGCATCAGCTAGAAGGCAGCGACGCCAAGGTCACCTTCAAGATGGCTCGCATAGACGACGGCTTGCTGGATGCGTTCGACATTCCCCTGCTGGCAGGTCGAAACATATCTCCAGATCTGAAGCCACGCAGCATGGAGGGTCTCGTCAATGAGGCCACCATGCGCGCCATGGGCTGGGCTTCGGCCGAAGATGCCCTTGATAAGGAGATTGGGTATGTACGTGTGGTGGGCGTGGTGCCTGATTTCAACTTTATCTCGCTACATCAAGACATTGAGCCGCTGGTCATGGAGCAAAACCAGTTCGGGCAGGCGGGTGCGGTAGCCGTCAAGCTGCGGGGCGGCGAGATCCGCGAAGGGCTCGACCAGCTCGAAGCCGCGTGGGCAGAGCTTGGCACCACCGAGCCCTTCGAGTATGCCTTCCTCGACGACACCATCCAGCAGCAATACGAGCAGGAAGAACGCACGGCGCGCATCATCGGTGCCTTCGCCGGGCTCACCATCCTCATCGCCTGCCTCGGCCTCTTTGGGCTGGCCGCCTTCACCGTGCAGCGGCGTACTAAGGAGATCGGCGTGCGCAAGGTGCTCGGCGCCTCCGTGCCCAGCATCCTCGCGCTGCTCTTCCGCAGCACGGCACTGCTGCTGGCCGTGGCGCTCGTGGTGACGATCCCGGTAGTCTACGTGCTGGCCGAGCGGTGGCTGGAGGCGTTTGCCTTCCGCATCGCGGTGGGGCCGACGGTGTTTGTGCTGGCGGGCGCCGTCGTGCTGGTCTTGGCGCTGGTAGCCACGGGTACACAGGCGACGCGGGCCGCGCTGGCCAATCCGGTAGAGAGCCTGCGGCACGAATAGACGCCGCGCTGGCTGTGCCGTGCGTAATGCCCCTGGCATGGCTAGGCGCTGATGGCTAGATTGCGGCCCCGCACATCGAATGCCACGAGTATGAACGCGCCTTCAGCCTCCACCGAGAAACCCTCTTTCGTCAATCGCCTGCTGGGCAGCGTTGAGCGGATCGGCAACAAGCTGCCCGATCCGGCGATGCTGTTCCTGTTCTCGCTGTTCGTGGTGTGGGTGCTGTCGGCACTGCTCTCCGGCGTCGAGTTTGCCGACATCGACCCGCGCAGTGGCGAGCCCATCCGCGTCATCAACCTGCTCACGGGCACGGCGCTGGCTACGTTCCTCTCCAACATGGTGGAGATCTTCACCGGCTTCGCGCCGCTCGGTGTGGTGCTGGTAGCCATGCTCGGCGTGGGCGTTGCAGACGAGGCCGGGTACTTCAACACCAGCATCAAGCTGCTGCTGGGGCGCACGCCCAACTGGCTCCTGACGCCCGTGGTGGTGTTCGTCGGGCTGATCAGCCACAGCGCCATCGACGCAGGCTACGTGCTCGTTATCCCATTGGGCGGCATCATCTTCTACGCCGTGGGGCGGCATCCGCTGGCAGGCATTGCGGCGGCGTTTGCAGGCGTCTCCGGTGGCTTCAGCGCCAACCCCGTGCCTTCCGCGCTCGACCCGCTGCTGCAAGGCTTCACACAGCCGGCCGCGCAGCTCCTCGACCCGGACATTCTGGTCAACCCGCTGAACAACTACTTCTTTACGGCGATCTCCAGCGTGCTGATCATCGGGCTCGGCTGGTACATCACCGACCGCATCATCGAGCCGCGCCTCAACGCAAACACGCCCGTGGATGACGATGCCGAAGAGGCACCCGCCATGAACGTCATCACGAGCAAGGAGCGCAAGGCGTTCTGGTGGAGCACGGCTACGCTCGTACTGGGCCTGATCGTCCTCACCTTGACGCTCCTCCCTGCCGACTCCCCCATGCGCGACGCCACCGGCTCGCTCAACTCGTTCTCGGCGCCGATCATGCAGTCCATCGTGCCGCTGATCTTCCTGCTGTTCTTGCTGCCGGGCGTGGTGTATGGCTACGTGGCGGGCGTCTTCTCGTCCTCTAAGGACATGGTAGATGCCATGACGAAGGCGATGCAGGGCATGGGCTACTACATCGTGATGGCCTTCTTCTGCTCGCTGTTCGTGTACGCCTTCGGCACCTCGAACATTGGCGCGCTGTTGGCGGTGAAGGGGGCGGCGGTACTGAAGGCGCTGGCGCTACCCGGCGGCGTCACCATCGTGGGCATCATCTTCCTAACGGCGTTCGTCAACCTGTTCGTGGGCTCGGCCAGTGCGAAGTGGGCGCTCCTGGCGCCAATCTTCGTGCCCGTGCTGATGCAGGTGGGCATCTCGCCCGACCTGACGCAGGCCGCCTACCGTGTGGGCGATTCGTCGTCGAACATCATCACGCCGCTGATGCCGTACTTCCCGCTCGTGGTGGTCTACTGCCAGCGCTACGTGAAGGACACGGGCATCGGCACGCTGACGTCGCTGATGTTGCCGTACAGCATCGTGTTCTTGGTCGCGTGGTCGGCGTTCCTGCTCATCTACTGGGCCATCGGCATCCCGCTCGGCCTCGGCGCGGCCTACGGCTACCCCGCGCCGTGATCAGCGCTCGCGGTCTTTGGGAATGAGCGCGTTTATGCGATCCTGAATGATCTCGTCGCGCTTGGTCTGGCGATAGTCCAGGCGGCGTTTCATAGCGTCGAGCTCGGCTTGCATGCGCGCGAGCTCGTCGCGGCCATTCTGCTGCTTGAGATCAAAAAGACGCTCTAGGGTGGCTTGCAGCTCCTCGCGATACTGCTGTGCGCCTTCGCCTTCGGCCGTCCGGCGCAGCTTGAGCGCCAACTCTTGGGTGCGTCGGTCTAGCTGCGCTTCCTGCACCATCCGCTCGTAGAGCTCGATGTTGGCGTTGCGGACGTCGCGGTAATACTCTTCGACGACGGCATGGGGTAGCGCTTCAGCCACGCGCTGTGCTTCCTCAACTTGGTAGATCATTTGCGCAGCCACCTCGGTCATCACCTGCCCCTGCTCATCGCCGCGCTGCAGACCATAGCGCTCCAACGCGACCGCCTGAGCTTGCAAGTAGTGGAGCTGGGCCTGCATCTGTTGCACATGGGGGCTTACGACCGCGCTTGTCTCTCTGCCAAGCGTCAGTGCAGGTCCCTGTGCGAAGAAGCTGACCTGCTGGGGCGCGCGCTCCATGTTGCGCGAGCGGTAGGTTACCTGCGTGGCCGACCGTGGCATCGGCACACGCCGGACGCGATCCTCGAGTAGCACGTACTGCTCGCCGCCGAGTGTAAGCAGCGGCGTTCCCCCCGTTGTGTCGAAAACGAGGCGGATCTGTTCAAAGCCGTTGGCTTGTAGCTTCTCAAGCAGTACCGGGTCTTCAAGCTTGTTGCCATCGAGGAAGATCTGGCCCTGCTCTACCACCAGCGTACGCGACTGCGAGAAGCCCGCTAGCGGCAGCAACAAGCCGATGACGGCCCACAACAACACCCTATGTCGCCCCACACTCATCCGTCGTATTGGCTACGTTGCGTATTCAACTGGTGCCGGATCGGCCTAGCGCTGCTGGCGAACCTGCTGGATACCGGTCTGGCCCATGGGGCGCGGCGCCGTGGCGCGAGTCCCTGGCAGCATCTCGAGCGGCATGGCCGGCGTGTCCCACAGCGACTGCGTCCGTTGGTCTAGCTGCTTTAGGCGGTGGTGGAAGTCGATCACATGCTCGGTGTCATCCCACGCCAGCGCTGAGGCAGCCGGGATAGGCGTCGCAGCAGGATCGACGGGGGCCACCGCTGAGGGCGCACCCGCTTGCTGAAACAGCTCGGGGTTAACCTTCATGGTCACCGTTGTGGTGTCGGAAGGCGCGGTCGTGGTGCGATCAACGTTGAGGCCGACGGCGGCAAGCACGACGGTTAGGGCGCCTACGAGCACGGCCATGCGCTTCCGTAGGGAGCGGCGCTGCGGGGCCACGGGCGTCCGCTGGCTGCGCGACCGCAGGCCGGTGTGCGTAGTGGCAGGCGTCTCGCCAAACGCGGCGGCTTGCATGATTTGGTCGAGCACCGCGGCATCCGGGCGTGCGGGCTTGCGCAGGTCCAAGCGAAACTTGGCCTCGCTGAGCGCGGCGTACTCGGCGCGGACCTCGGCATCCGTGTCCAGACGCTGCTGCAGGTCGGCCGTGTCAGAGCGCTCGCCGTAAAGGTGCTCTATGAGTGGTAGACGATGGTTCATAAGCGGTGTCTTCATGCGATGTCAGTGGAGGCAGTGTACCGATTGGACTTGACCAACATGCGGCGGAGATTGAGCAGGGCGTAGCGCATCCGCCCCAAAGCCGTGTTGATGGAGCAATCGGTGAGCTCCGCGATCTCGCGGAAGGTGAGGTCGGATTCCTGGCGCAGCAAGAGCACTTCGCGCTGCTCGGGCGGCAAGCGGTTGATGCACGTTTCTAGCCAGTCTCCTTCGGTGTCCCAATGTAGTGTCTCGTCGGCGTGCGGCGCGTCGTCCGAGAGGCGGTCCCAGAACGACACCTCATCGTCGCCCTCGCCGTTGCCCACGTCCTGCCACTTCTTGCGGCTGCGGAGGTGGTCAAGGGCGGCGTTCCGAGCAATCCGCATGGCCCAGCCGAGCCAGCGCCCCTGGCGGGTATACGACCCGCGTCGGTTTTGCATCGCGGCGATGATGCGCAGGAAGGTCTCCTGAAACAGATCGTTGGCGATGTCGCGGTTGCGCACCATCCCCAGCAGGTAGCCAAAGATGCGTTCTTGGTGGCGCTCTACGAGGGTGCGGAAGGCCAGCTGGTCGTTGGCTTCGAGGTACCGCTCTACGAGCTGTTCGTCCGAGGGAGACATAAGTCTGGGGGTTGGGCTGCGAAGCGCGTCAGGCGCAGGTGCCGTAGTCAACGGCCCACACTCGCAGCTTAGTGTATACGGCGCGGAAAAATCAGTTTCCGTACGGACGTGTTACGTTACGGGATGCGATATGGCACAGGTTTCTGCCCTCTTTGCGTCGAAGCGTGGGCGCGTGCGCTTCGCTTTGCGTGTTCGCGTCCCAACTTCGTTCGCCCCCAATATATTCCACAGCAGGCATCGTTGGGCTTACTCCCAATGTGGCAGCCTGAGCACCCACGCGCCGACGCATCCACGCGCCGACGCATCCACGCCCAAACGCGTTCACGCACCAACGCACTCACGCGCTCACGCACTCACACCCTACAGCACCAAATCCAGCACATCGTGCAAGCGCTCCACGCCTGTCACCTTCAGCCCCTTCGGCACCGTGACGCCCTTCGTGTTGATCTTGGGCACCACGGCCTGCGTGAAGCCCAGCTTGGCAATCTCTTTCAGGCGCGACTCGATCTGGCTCACCGCCCGGATCTCGCCGCCCAGCCCCACTTCGCCCACGAGCACCGTGCTGGAGTCGGTGGGGATGTCGCGGAAGGACGAGGCGACGGCGATCAGCGCGCCGAGATCGACGGCGGGCTCTTCGAGGCGCACGCCGCCCGCCACGTTGAGAAAGACATCGTTGCGGCCCAGGACGAGCCCTTCGCGCTTTTCGAGGACCGCCAGCAGCATCTGGAGGCGGCGGTTGTCGAAGCCGCTGGTGGCGCGCTGCGGGTTAGCGAACGTGGTCGAGGTCACTAGCGCCTGCATCTCCACGAGCACCGGCCGCGTGCCCTCTACGGCACACACCACGCTCGACCCGCTGACGCCGTAGCCGCGCTGGGAGAGGAAGATCTCGCTAGGATTCTTGACCTCGCGCAGGCCGTCCTGCCGCATCTCGAACACGCCAATCTCGTTCGTCGAGCCAAAGCGGTTCTTGACGCTGCGCAGGATGCGGTAGCTGTGGTGGCGGTCGCCCTCGATGTAGAGCACCGTATCGACCATGTGCTCCAGCACACGCGGCCCGGCCAAGGTGCCCTCCTTCGTCACATGCCCAACGACAAACGTGGGCAGATGCAGCGACTTCGCCATCTGCAGCAGCGCGGCCGTGCTCTCGCGCACCTGCGTCACCGACCCCGGCGCGCTCGTCACGTCGGGCCGAAAGAGCGTCTGCACGGAGTCGACGATCAGGATGTGCGGGCGCAGCTTGTGGACCGCGCCGATGATCTCGTCCGTGTTGGTCTCGGCGAGCAGGTAGAACGCGTCGGCGTTGACGCCCAGGCGCTGCGCGCGCAGCTTCACCTGCCGCTCGGACTCCTCGCCCGTCACGTAGAGCACCGTGCGGTCACCCACGTACTTGCCCAACTCAGTCATCAACGTGCTCTTGCCGATGCCCGGATCGCCCGCGATGAGCGTGAATGAGCCCGACATGATGCCGCCGCCCATCACGCGGTCAAACTCGCTGACGCCCGTCACGATGCGCGTCTCGGGGCCGAGCGTGACTTCGCTGAGCTTGACGGGCGTGGCTTTCGTGCGTCTTCCCGGCACGCCTCGGCTCGGCGTGCGCGCCTTCACCGGCTGCGCGACCACCTCTTCCACAAAGCTGCCCCATGTGCCACAGCTGGGGCACTTGCCCATCCACTTCGGCGACACGCTGCCGCACTCCTGGCACACGTACTGGGCACGCTGCTTAGCCATAGCCTGCTTCACACTGGTTGATCGAGACGCGCTAACATACGGCGCCGCGGTGCCAACTCGGTGTCATACGTCGATTTTCTGTGCCTTCGCGAACGTCTATCCCGTATCCTCCCTGCCCCTCTCCGCCAATCATCTCGCCAGGTCACAGGCATGGACACACAGCCACTATCGATCCGCACCATGACGCCACGTGATGTTGCTCTGGCCCTCGATTGGGCAGCGGCTGAGGGGTGGAATCCTGGCCTGCACGACGCCTCGCTGTATCCCCTAGCTGATCCTACCGGGTTTCTGATCGGGTACCTGGGAGAGACGCCGGTGGCTACGATATCGGTGGTCAAATACGGCGACGGCTTCGGCTTTCTGGGCTTCTACATCGTAGCGCCTGCCTACCGAGGGCGAGGCTACGGTCTCCACATCTGGCAGGCCGGGATGGAGTACCTGCAGGGCCGCAACGTGGGGCTCGACGGGGTGATTGAGCAGCAGGAGAACTACCGCAGGTCGGGCTTCACGCTGGCGTACAGCAACATCCGCTACGCGGGCACGGCTACGCCCGCCTTCCCTCAGCACGCCGACATCGTAGATGTGGCGACGATTCCCTTCGAGGCGATACAGACATACGACCGAGCGTTTTTCCCGGAAGACCGCGACGCGTTCCTGAAGGCATGGATCGCGCAACCGGACAGCCATGGCTACGGCGTGATGACGGACGGACGATTGTGCGGCTACGGTATCATCCGCACATGCCGCGTCGGCCACAAGATCGGCCCGCTCTACGCCGACGATGCAGAGACAGCAGAGGTCCTCTTCCAAGCACTGGCCTCCACGACCGACCCTACCGCACCCGTCTACCTCGACGTGCCGGAGACCAATCTGGCGGCCGTGCATCTAGCAGAGCAGTACGGCATGACGCCCTCGTTTGAGACCGCGCGGATGTACACGGGCACCGCGCCTGAGATACCGCTAGAACGTCTGTACGGCGTTACGTCGTTTGAAATCGGGTGATGCTTGGCTTGCCTTCGCGGAGGTACACGCCTAAGCTACAGGCTCCCGACTCATCTACTTGGCCCATCTGCCATGCGTCCTCTCGGCCTCCTCGCACTGCTCGTCATCGCTTCAGCCTGCCAACCTGCTGCAGAGCCTCCAGCCTCGGCTACGCCTGCCGACCTTGTGCCCGCATGGTCGCAGGAGGCGGTGTGGTATCAGATCTTTGTCGAGCGCTTCCGCAACGGCGACCCGAGCAACGACCCGCGCCTGCAGGACATCCAGAACTCGTACCCGCACGTCTTCCCCGATACGTGGCAGCCCACGCGGTGGACCCAGGACTGGTACGCGCCCGACCCATGGTTCGCCGACACGGGCGAGGGCTTCTACTTCAACGTGCAGGCGCGGCGCTACGGCGGGGATCTCCAGGGCGTGCTGGATCAGCTCGACACGCTCGCCGACCTCGGCATCACGGCCATCTACTTCAACCCGCTCAACGATGCGCCGTCGCTGCACAAGTTCGACGCGCGCAACTACCGCCACATCGACCGCAACTTCGGCCCCGATCCCGACGGCGACCTCGCCATCATGGAGGCCGAAGACCCGCTCGATCCCGCTACGTGGCAGTGGACGAGCGCGGATCGGCTCTTCCTGCAGGTGATCGAAGAGGCGCATGCCCGCGGCATCAAAGTCGTGGTCGATTACTCGTGGAACCACACGGGCATCACGTTCTGGGCGTGGCAGGATGTGCTAGAGAACCAAGCCGACTCGCCCTTCGCTGAGTGGTACCAGATCAACGCGTTCGACGACCCGAGCACGCCGGAGAACGAGTTCGACTACGAGGGCTGGGCGGGGGTCTCCACGCTGCCGAATCTGACCAAGGTGGGCGTGCCGGACGATTTCCACGGCGGCGCGGTGGAGGGTAACCTGCACCCCGAGGTGAAGGCGCATGTCTTCAACGTGACACGGCGCTGGCTGGACCCGAACGGCGACGGCGACCCCTCGGACGGCATCGACGGGTACCGGCTGGACGTGGCCGAGCAGGTGCCGCTGGGCTTCTGGCGCGACTACTACCAGTTTGTGAAGGGCATCAACCCGGATGCCTACCTCGTGGGCGAGATCTGGTGGGAGGAGTGGCCCGATGGCATGATGGACCCGCGCCCGTGGCTCGACGGCGTCTTCGATGCGATGATGAACTACCGCTGGTACAAGGCCACGCGCGGCTTCTTGGCCGATGCGCCGCCGCGCCTTTCGCCCTCGGGCTACGTGGCGCACCTCGACTCGCTCGAAGCGGGCATCGACATGGCGTTCCGGCGCGGCATGATGAACTTGACATCCAGCCACGACGCCCCGCGCTTCTGGACCTCGGTGTACAACACCGCCAACAAGTACAAGTACCAAGTCAACCCTCGCGACAGCGACGTCTACAAGCTCGACAAGCCGGATGCGCTCGCCCGCGCGCGGCAGAAGCTGATCCTGGCGCAGCAGTTCACCTACTACGGCGCGCCGCAGATCTGGAACGGCGACGAGTACGGCATGTGGGGCGCCGACGACCCCGATAACCGCAAGCCGATCACCTGGCCTGACCTCACGTTCGACGACGAGACCGCGCTGCCCTTCGGCGGCACCCGCCCCGCTGACCTCGTCGCGCCCGACATGGACCTGTGGCGCCACTACCAGCAGCTCATCGCGTTGCGCACCGCCCACCTCGACCTGTTCGCCTACGGTGATCTCGACTACATCCTCACCGACGACGAACGCGACATCCTCGGCTATACGCGCACGCACGACGGTGCCCTCGCGCTCGTCCTCCTCAACGCCTCCGATGCCGCACACACCGTCACGCTGCCTTGGACTGATGCCCGCGGCTTGGCTGAACCGCTGAGCAGTGCCAGCCTTACACCTGCGGATGGCGCACTCACGCTCGACCTCGCCCCGCACCAAGCACGCATACTGATCGCCGGATAGCGCGCCATGCCCAACGTTGACTTCAAGCCCCTCGAACGGCGAACCCGCGCCGTGTACGAACGCAACGCGAATGCCTTCGACCGTCAGCGGGCCAAGCACCTTTTCGAGCGCCCTTGGCTGGATCGCTTCATCGCAGGTTTGCCCGAAGGCGGGCACATCCTCGACCTTGGCTGCGGATCGGGCGAGCCGATGGCGCGCTACCTCATCGAACACGGCTTCCGCATCACAGGCATTGATGTCGCGCAAGCCATGGTCGGCATCGCCCAGTCGCGTTTCCCCGAGCACACGTGGCAGCAGGGCGACATGCGCGAGTTGGATCTGGGCGCGCCGTTCGACGGCATTATTGGCTGGAACAGCTTCTTCCACCTCCCGCCCGAGGACCAGCCCGACACGCTGCGCCGCATCGCGGGCCACCTGAAGCCCGGCGGACACCTCATGCTCACCGTAGGCCCAGAGCACGGGGAAGTCACCGGCCATGTGAATGGCGAGCGCGTGTATCACGGCAGCCTGGCGCCAGAGGCCTATACCCGCATTCTCAGTGATCTTGGCCTCGGCATCATCGACTTCGTGCTGGAAGACGAGGCGTGCGACTTCCACACGGTGTTGCTGGCTCAGACGACGGACGCCTGACACATGCTGGGTGGCGTGGCATGTGTGCGGTTGACGCCCCTATACTCGCAAAGCTCCCCTCCACCAAGCCTTCCGCCCCATGCGCTGGTTCGCTCCTATCCTTCTGATCTGCGTCACGCTCCCACACGTTGCCTTCGCGCAAGACGCACCGCCTACCTCAGCCGACGTCATCGCATCCGCCCCCGATGACGCGTGGCGCCCGCTGGATCCAGCCAGCACGGTATACCTGCGCCTTCCGACTGGCGAGGTTGTCATCGAGCTAGCGCCGCGTTTTGCGCCAGCGCACGTCGCCAACGTCAAGGCGATGGTGCAGCAAGGCTTCTTTGACGACGGCCGCGTAATCCGCTCGCAGGACAACTACGTGGCGCAGTGGGCGACGCGCGACGTTCCCGATGATGCTGAGAAGCCTGCGCTCTTGACCACGCCGCTGGATCGTGAGTTCGAGGTCGCCGCCACCGATCAGCCGTTCACCGCACTGCCCGATGCCGACGCCTATGCCCCGGAGGCCGGATTCGTCGATGGCTTCGCCGCCGCCCGCGATGCGGAGTCCGACGCCATGTGGATGACGCACTGCTACGGCGTCGTGGGCGTAGCCCGCAGCACCGACCCCGACTCAGGCAACGGTAGCCAGCTGTACATGGTCACCGGTCACGCGCCGCGCCACCTCGACCGCAACATCACGGTCCTCGGCCGCGTGATCGCCGGGATGAAGCACCTGTCCATCCTGCCGCGCGGCACGGGTCGGCTGGGCTTTTACGAGACATCCGAAGAGCAAGCCGTCATCAGCAGCGCGCACGTCGGGAGCGACCTGGCCCCCGACGCACGGCTCCAGATCGAAGTGATGCGCACCGACGCTCAAGCCTTCCAAGACTACGTCATGGCCCGACGCTCACGCTCCGAGGCGTTCTTCATCCGCCCCGCCGACGGAATCGACGTATGCAACATCAGCGTCCCAACGCGGTCTCTCAAATAAACAGCTTACACGGCGAGGGCTTCGTTGGGCACCTCCTCGTCGTCAAGGCGGCTGGTGGCGGTATTGTCCTCGTTCACGTTGAGGATGAGGCGGGCGCTGCGGTCGTAGGTGACGTAGTTCCACGCCCAGTTGACAAAGACGTTGAGGCGGTTGCGGAAGCCGATCAGCATGAACAGGTGCAGCCCGAGCCAAGCCACCCAGGCAAGGAAGCCCTTCATCTTGACCCCCCCCCGTATCTCGGCAATGGCGGCGTTGCGGCCGATGGTGGCCATCGTCCCCTTGTCTACGTAGTGGAAGCGCTCGGTGGGCTTGCCCTTGGCCACGCGCTGGAACTGCTTGGCGAGGTACTTGCCCTGCTGCTGCGCCACCGACGCCAACTGCGGGTACAGCTCGCCCTGCTCATCCGTGGCACCCGCCATGTCGCCGAGGACGTAGACGTTGGGGCGGCCCGGGACGCGCAGGTGATCGTCGACCACGATGCGGCCGCCGCGCGTCTGCTCTAGCCCCAACACTTTGGCCAGCGGATTCACGGTGACGCCCGCCGCCCAAATGAGCGTGTAGGCCGGCATCGATGTGCCGTCGTCGAACACGATGTGGTCGCCAGCCACTTCGGTAACCAAGCGGCCGAACATCATCTTCACGCCGCGCTTGTCCAGCACGCGCTTGGTGTAGCGGCGCAGCGACTCGTCGTAGTGGTCCAGCGGCAGCTCGCTCCGGTCAATAAGCGTGACCGTCGCTTCGTCGATAGGCAGGTTCGGGTAGTCTTTGCGCAGCACGAGGTCGAACAGTTCCATCAGCGCGCCCGCCATCTCCACGCCCGTCGGGCCAGCGCCCACGATGACGAAGTTGAGGATGCCATCGTCGATGAGGTCCGGGCGGTAGCTGGCCTGCTCGAACTTGCGGATGATGTGGCTGCGCAGGTTGATCGAGTCGGCGAGGCTCTTGAGCGGGAAGCTGTTCTCCTCGGCCCCCGGCACACCGAAGTAGGTGGTGGAGGCACCCACGGCCAGCACGAGGTGGTCATAGTCGATGCGAGCGCCGTTTTCCAGCTGCACGTGCTTGGCGTCGAAGTCCACGCTGGACACGGTGCCTAAGCGGAATTCAGTGTTGGTTTGCCCGTGGAAGACACCGCGTACGGCATGCGCGATCTCTTCGGGCTCTAGCCCAGCCGTGGCCACTTGGTACATTAGCGGCTGGAACGTGTGGTAGTTGTTGCGATCTATAATCCAAACGTCGGCGTCGAGCTTCCTGAGCTGACGGGCCAGCGTGAGCCCGGCGAAGCCGGCACCGACGATGACGATGCGAGGAGTGGTAGAGGTAGCCATGTATGTGAAGCAGGGTGCTGCTTATGAATTTGAACACTATTTACAAACGAATTGATCTAGCTCAAGGATGCACAGCGTGCCCGTAGCGGACGAGGCAAAGCGCTTTTGGCGTCAAATCTTCACGCATACAAGCGGAGCACCTTCGCCACACATTTGCGACAACTGTAATTGATGCCCTCCGTTTGAGGTTTTCAGTGAATGCGATGCGCTATCCGTGCGTTTCTCGCCTGTTGTTGTACCTCATCTCAGCTGGCCTCCATGAATACTCTGGCTACTCCGGCTCGCACTCTGCTGAGCCTCCTCCTCATCGCCCTAATCACCCTCCCGTCCTTCGCCCAGGATCGTCAGCGCCAAGGTCGCGAAGGCCGCGAGCGACCCACCGGGCCTATGCTGGTCGGCCGCGTGATCGACGCCAGCGCCGAGACGCCGTTGCCCGGTGTCAACGTGATCGCCGTCAACCAAGCCGACTCTACGCAGCGCTACGGCAACGTCACCAACGCGCAAGGCATCTTCCGCGTCAACATCCCGAACCCAGGCACCTACACCGTCCGCATCAGCTTTGTGGGCTACCTCACGCAAGAGCAGACGCACACCGTAGCCGATGCGCCCGTCCGCGTGGGGCAGATACGACTCGAAGAAGACGTGGTGGCGATGGAGGAACTGCGGGTGGAAGCCGTGCAAGATCGGGTCATCATCCGCGGCGACACGACGGAATACAATGCGGAGGCCTACAAGGTCAACCCTGACGCCACGGCCGAGGATTTGATTGCGAAGATGCCGGGCGTAGTCATTGAGAATGGCGAGGTGCAGGCCGAGGGCGAACAGGTGCAGCGCGTGCTCGTGGACGGCCGCGAGTTCTTCGGCACCGACCCGTCGGCGGCGCTGCGCAACCTGCCTGCCGAGACCATCGACCGCATCCAGGTCTTCGACCGCATGAGCGACCAAGCCCAGTTCACAGGCTTCGACGACGGCAACACGGAGAAGACCATCAACATCGTCACGCAGTCGGGCCGCAGCAACGGGCAGTTCGGCAAGCTCTACGGCGGCTATGGCTCGGAGGAGCGCTATATCACGGGCGGCAACGTCAACCTGTTCGACGACGACCGCCGCATCTCCATCATCGGGCTGAGCAACAACGTCAACCAGCAGAACTTCGCGATGCAGGACATCCTGGGCGTGGTGGGCCAGACGGGACGCGGTGGCTTTGGCGGCGGCGCAGGCTTCCGGCGGGGCGGCGGCAACCGAGGCGGCGGCGGTCGTCCGCAGGGCGGCTTCGGGCGCGACCGTGGGCGCAGCGGCGACCCCAGCAACTTCCTCATCGGCGGGCAGAACGGCGTCAACACCACGACGTCGGTAGGGCTCAACTACACCGACAACTGGGGCAGCAACACCGAGGTGTCGGGCAGCTACTTCTTCAACGCCACGAGCAACCTCACCGTCGAGAACCTGGACCGCGAGTACCTGCTCACGGGCGATGCTGTGCAGCTCTACAACGAGAGCAACAACGCCGAGAGCGACAACTACAACCACCGCTTCAACATGCGGCTAGAGCACACGCTGAGCGAGCGCGACGAGATCGTGTTCACGCCACGCGTCAGCTTCCAGAACAACAACGCGACGAGCATCTTGGCGGGCTCGAACATGCTGGGCGGCACACAGCTGCTGAGCACGACCGATAACGACTACCTCTCCGACAACGCCGGCTACACCGCTACAGGCAGCCTGCTGTGGCGCCACCGCTTCGCCAAGCGCGGACGCACCGTCTCCACCAACCTCACGCTCGGCCTCAACGACCGCGACGGCGACAGCGACCTCTACGCCGCGATCATCTACGACGAGGACGACGACGCCCTCGACCAGATCACCGACCAGCGGACGTTTAACACGCAGCGCGGCCTCACGCTCAGCGGCAGTCTCAACTACACCGAGCCCATCGGCGAGCGCGGCCAGCTGCAGCTCAACTACCGCCCGTCGATCTCGAACAGCGACGCCGACCGCACCACCAACCTGCTGGACGAGCGCACGGGCATCTACTCGATCCTCGATCCCATCCTCTCTAGCCAGTTCGACAGCGAGACGCTTCAGAACCGCGGTGGCATCAGCTACCGGCTGAACCGCGGCACGCTGAGCTGGTCCGTAGGCGTCGATGCCCAACAAACCGATCTCACGGGCGACCAGGTCTTCCCGTTCGCGTTCGACGTGAACCGCTCGTTCTTCGACGTGCTGCCCGAGGCCTCGCTCACCATCCGGCAGTCGCGCACGAGCAACCTGCGCATCAACTACCGCACGTCCACCAACACGCCGTCGATTGCCCAGCTCCAGCCCGTCATCGACAACACGAACCCGCTGCAGCTCACCAGCGGCAACCCCGACCTGTCGCAGAGCTACTCGCACTCGCTCTTCGCCCGCTACCGCCGCACCGACCGCGAGAAGGGCCGCGTCTTCTTCGGCCTCATCGCGCTGACGCAGACGCAGAACTACATTGGCAGCGAGTCGACGATTGCCTTGCAGGACCAGCCGCTGGCCCAGGGCCTCACGCTGCAGCAGGGCGCGCAGTACACGCGGCCGGTGAACATGGACGGCTACTGGAGCGCCCGGTCGTTCGCCGTCTTTGGCAGCCCGCTCGACGTAATCAAGAGCAACCTGAACATCAACGGGGGCTACACCTATGCCCGCACGCCCGGCCTCATCAATAGCGTGGAGAACATCTCGGATGTCCACACGATTCGGACGGGCCTGAGCATCGGCAGCAACATCAGCGAGCGCGTCGATTTTAGCCTCCGCTACAACCTGAACCTGAGCCGTGTGAGCAACTCGGTCTTCCCCGAGCTCGACGCCGACTACGCGCAGCACCAGCCCAGCGCGCAGGTCACGATCCTGCCGGGTGGTAACTGGCTGCTGGAGAGCAGCTTCTCGGCGCTCGCCTTCTCCGGCCTCGGCGATGACTTCGACCAGACGAGTCTGCTCTGGAGCGCGGGCTTCGGCTACAAGTTTCTCCAGGCCAACAGCGGCGAGGTCAAGCTCGTCGTCTCGGACATCCTAAACCAGGCGACGAACATTACACGCACGGTCAACGAGCTGTATATCGAAGACAACCTGTCGAACGTGCTGGGCCGCTACCTGCTGCTCAACTTCACCTACACGCTCCGAAACTACCGCTAGTCGTGACTCGGCGTTCGGACGGCCTAGAGCCTCGCGAGGTAGTCCGAACGCTGGTCAACATAAGCCAAGACCAATTACTGCCATGTGGGAATGAGCGAGAGGCCGATGCTGAACCCGTTTGCAGAAAACTGCGTGGTGGCGCTGTTTGCGGAAGCCTCTGTAGACTTCCATGAGGACCGATGCAGCGCGCCATACACCGCGAGCCAGTCGTTCAGGGGGTAGTATGCCTCAACATCAAACACCGTGCGGCCACCATCGAGTTCGTCAGCTAAACCCAAGAATTGGTACCCGAGCTGCGCGACCACGTGCAGGTTCTCGATGGGGCGGGCCATGTACAGGAGGTGTGGCCCTGCCATCGCAGCAAAGGCGTTTTCTGTGTTCGTGAGTGATTTTTGCAGGATGACGAAGCCTGCATCTACGCCTGCGCCTACCTCACCGAACGGAGTACTAACGAAGGTCCGCCCGTACCGCCCCTCGATAAAGCCCGGTGCGTACCGAGCGTTGTTGGCACTGCGGATATCGACCTGATCTTCTGCTTCAAACCCGCCAGTGACGAGCCCAAAAATGATGATGGGCGTAAGCGATCGGAGTTGGATGATGTTGGCGCTCTGATCGTCGTACAAGAGAAACGTCCAGCGATCGCCTACATACTGCTGGAGGGCGTCGTAATGGATGCCATACCGCGCAAAGTTGTCGGTCTCGCCCGGCGGCGTGAAGTTCTGCGCCGTGGCGGGCACGGCGAGGGTTAGGACGAGCGCAATGGCGCCCAGCAGCTGGAGACGCCCGGAAAGTGCGGCAAGGAAAGGAGGCGTTTGCATATCAGGGGAGCTAGGTGGTGAACGGAAGCACTACCTAACGATACCTACGCAAACGCAAGCCGCCTATCCCCGGTGTAGGGTAATCGGTTTCAGGCTTGGGACGCTCTTTTCAGGTTAGCAGGTTGGCAGGTCACAGGTCGAAGGTCATGCCAACCCGAATGATGGTGGCGCAGGCACTGTGCGCCGCCTCGACTTGCATACCGAGCCAGGAACAACCAATTTGAGACCTGAGACCTGAGACCTGAATCAGGTCTTCTGCTTCTTCTTCTTGGCGGCCGGGAACAGGATGTTGTTGAGGATGAGGCGGTAACCCGGCGAGTTCTTATGGAGGCTCAGGTCGGTCTCGGGGTCGCCCACAAAGTGCTGGTAGTCCTCGGGGTCGTGGCCGCCGTAGAAGGTGAAGAAGCCCTGGCCGTAGGGCGCGTGCAGGTAGCGCACCTCGTCGCGCCCCGGCGCCTCAGCCAAGATGACTACGTTTGGCTTGATGACTGCCTTGCGGAAGTTGGTCGTCTGCCCCACGAAGCCCTTCACGGTGGCGACGTGGTTCTGCGTGAGCATGGTAGGCACCGGGTCCCACTTGGCGCTGAAGTCGAACAGTGTGAAGTAGTCAATGGCGGGGTTGGCCAGTTGCGGCGGTGGGGCGCCGCTGTCGATGTCGGAATACTCGTAGACCTGCGCACGAAACTCCGGGCGGAAGTTCTCGAAGGCGAGCGTCTGGCTGAAGTCGAGCTTGCTCAGCGCATCCGGGTCCACCGGATCGCCGTCGTATTCGGGCGGTACAATGTAGGTGTTCTGCGCAGCCAGGGCGATGTCGAAGGTGTCGGTGCCGGAGCACATCGAGAAGAGGAAGCCGCCTTGTAGCAGGTAGTCGCGGATGGTCTTCACGACGGCCAGCTTCAGTTCGCTCACCTTGCGGAAGCCGTGCTTACGCGCGGAGGCCTCCAGCGTGCGCTGCTGCTCGATGTACCACGGCTGGTTGCGGTAGATGATGAACTTGCCGTACTGGCCGGTGAAGTCCTCGTGGTGCATGTGCAGCCAGTCGTAGTTGCTCAGCTCACCCGCCAGCACCTCGTCGTCGTAGATCATCTCGTACGGCACCTCGGCATACGTCATGGCGATGAGCACGGCGTCGTCCCACGGCATCGTCTGGCTGGGCGCGTACACGGCAATGCGCGGCGCCTTCTCCAGGCGCACCACGTCCATGTTCTGCGCATCGCTCTGCACCTCGCGCAGGATGTTGTCGGCCTGGGTGGC
>JBCDJT010000031.1:0-44642 GCA_038747545.1 Bacteroidota bacterium | reverse complement strand
GCCTGTGTCCCCTCTCCCGGCAGCTGGGAGAGGGCCAGGGTGAGGGCGAACCAAGGGTTGGCGGCAGGCTCGGATCTACTCACCCCAACCCTCTCCTAGCTCATAGGAGAGGGGGCCCGTTTGCGGTATTCCTGCAGGCCAATGTGCTCGCTCTGCTCGTTGTACAGGGGCATGTTTTCAGGCGGTCACCTTGGCTCAAATCATGGCATAAGCTACCAGCCTGCGTCCCCTCTCCCGGGAGCTGGGAGAGGGCCAGGGTGAGGGCGAACTGAGGGATGCTGCCTGGGCTAATCTACCTCACCCCAACCCTCTCCTAGCTCATAGGAGAGGGGGCCCGTTGCCGCTATCTCTGCTGTGCAAAGGGCTCGCTGTGCTCGGCATGCACGGGCTTGTTCTCAGACTGATGAGAGGCGCAGAAACAGCCGGAAGTACCAGGACTGCGTCCCCTCTCCTAAGGAGGATAGGGACAGGGTGAGGTGGAAACAGGCCCAGGCGCACACCCACACCACACAGGCCGCCGGAAATCGGCCATCGGGTGCGCCGAAAAACGGCGATGGGTACGCGATAGCGCAAAAGAGGCAGTAAAAACGCGGTTTTTAGCCTAAAAACGCACATGTCCGCATTCCGGCGAAGACTGGCAGGTTTCCGGCGGTGGCCTCGCGGTAGTCTACGAGCGCACAGACAACCCCATCCGCTGTGACCCGGACGACCCATGAAACGTCTCGATGCCAATACCTCCCCAAGCCCCGCATCGCCCGGCACCAGACCGCCGAGCGAGACGGTACGGCAGGAGGTGGAGTCGTTGCGCGCCATGATGGGCCTCCCGCTAGGCGACGGCCATTCGCTTCCATCGAAGCCCGACCCCGCCACGTCCGCACACAGCACCAGCACCGCGTCTCAATAACCGATTCTACCCTTGTCATGCGCCACGTCAGCACACTGCGTTCCGCCCTTCGTTCGACGCTTGCCCTCGTCCTCTTGACGCTCTTTGCCTTCGCCCCCATGCGCGTGTGGGCCTCGCCGGCGTCGTCGCCCATCACACAAGTTACCGCCACCGACAGCATCTTCGAGGATCGCGTGGAGCTGTATTGGGAGGTGAGCAGCACCGACGGCATCGCCCGCTTCAACATCAGCCGCGACGGCACCCTCATCGGGATCGCGGCGGCGGGGCAGACCAGCTACATTGACGCCACCGCCGCCATCGGCACCACATACACCTACTGCGTCGAGGCCGTGGGCACCGGTGGCGGTAGCCTATCCAACCTCTGCGACGCCGGCACGCGTACCTTCCGAGGCGCGACGAGCTTCACCGCCTCGGAAGATACGCGCGAGGATGGTGTCCTCCTGGCTTGGACCGACAACTCAGGTATCGAGGAAGGGTACCGTGTGACCCGCACCCCTATCACACAGCCTCCTGCTCCCGGACCTGATGCTACGTTCACGCTAGCGCCCAATACGACTACCTTCCTTGATGACTCTGCGGTGCAAGGCTCTGGCTATATATACTGCGCCATCGCCTATAATGGGACCGATACCGCTGGCACGGTTACTGGCTCCTGCGACGTGGGCCGTCGGGCGCTCGTCACGCCGCCTGCCAGCGTAACCGCCACCGATGGGATCTACACCGACCGCGTCGTCGTCACGTGGACTGACCAGAGCGATACTGAAGAAGCGTACGTGGTCTACCGCGATGCCACGCTGCTGGCCACCTTGGGCGCCGACGTCGCCACCTACACCGACAACAGCGCGGCCAACGGCTCCGACTACACCTACTGCGTGGCGGCTGTAGTCGCTGGCAACGAAAGCTCGCTCATTCCCGACGACGTGTGCGACACGGGCCGCGCGGGCAATCTACAAGCGCCCACGGCCGTCTCGGCCACCTATGAGACGTTCGACGACCGCATCGACGTGACATGGACGTACGACGGTCCCGACGCCGTCACGGGCTTCAACGTGTACCGCGCGGGCGGCTTCATCACGCAGCTGGCGGGCGGCGCGCGCAGCTACAGCGACACCGAGGCCGTCGAAGGCGCAGACCACACCTACTGCATAGAAGCCGTGAGCAGCCCCACCGACGGCGCCGAGAGCATCTCGGGCCAGGCGTGCACCGCCACGCCGGGCCGCAAGGCGTTTGTCCTGCCCGCCACCGACCTCACCGCCACCGAGGGCGACTTCGAGGACCAGACCGACCTCAGCTGGGCCAGCACCTCCACCACGGTGATGCTGTTCAACGTCTACCGCGACGGTAGCTTCCTCGCCACCACCGCTGCCGACGTGTTTGCCTACACCGATAAGGCGGGTGTCAGCGACCAGACCTACGACTACTGCGTCACCGCCATGACAGTCTCCTCCGCTACGGCGGCCATGATGCGGCAGGGCGACCTGGCGGCCGCACAGCGGGCCGTGGCGCGCTACCTCGCCGAGGCGCAGGCGCCGCAGCAATTCGAGAGCACAGCCAATTACAAGGCGCGCGTTGTGGGCGGCGTGCAAGAGGTGATGGCCGCACAGGGTGTGACTGCTGGGCTCGAAGAGTCGGCAGAGATCTGCGCGCAGGGCTTCCGCAGCCTTATGCCGCCCACCAACGTGGCCGCCTCGTACAACGACGCCGAGACGCATGTGGACGTGACGTGGACCGACGCCTCCAGCGCGGAGAAGGGCTACCGCGTCTACCGCACGCTGCCCGCCGTCGAGTTCGGCGGCCCAGCCGAGGGCGACCGTGTGGCGCTTATGCCAAAAGAGGAGCTGGTTTCGGGTAGTGCAGGCACCGTGGAGATGTGGTTTCGCATCGACGGTACTATGGTGGCTGCGGATCATCAGAGCTTCCTGATCTGGGGAGGGCAGTCGGGCGACGGCTTTGGAGGGCAAACCGAGTGGCACCTGGGTCCCACAGGGAGCGAGCTCACCTTCTTCTCGAACGAGACCAGTACAGTCTTAGGTGGATTTATCACCCAAGACACGTGGCATCACACCGCGCTCACGTGGGATGGAACTATGTACCGCATGTACCTCGACGGGGTGGAAGTGGCATCGTTTAACGGCGGTACGCCCGACGTCACTGCGTGGAGCCCTGACATCCTGCTCGGTAGACCAAGTCAAAACGGGCGTACACGATTCTTTGGTGGGCAGATCCGCGACGTGCGCGTGTGGAACGTAGCCCGAACGCAAACCGAGATCAATCAGAACCGGCATACGGTACTCAGCGGCGCAGAGGCTGGCCTGACTGGGCTCTGGCGGTTCGATGAAGGCGAAGGCAGCCTGGCTGCCAACAGTGCGGGAGGCTCCGCAGCCTCACTGGTGGGCGTGGAATGGTGGGTTGGCGAAGGACAGATCGCCGAGGTAAGTGCCATGCGCTCCTCCTTTGCCGACTACACAGGCATCCCGGGCACCGTATATCCCTACGCCGTCCGCGCCTTCGACGAATACCTCACGGGCGCCTTCAGTGAGTCCGCCGATGGCAGCTATGCCGTCTCTACCGAGACCACAGGGAGCCGCACCCTCGTGGCGCCAACCGATGTGGTAGCCAGCGACGGCGCGAGCGAAACCGACGTGACCCTCACTTGGACTGACGCCTCACGCGCCGAGACCAGCTACGAGATCTTTCGCGATGGTGCCCTCGTCGCCACCTTGGCGCCAAACGAGGCGACATATACCGATACCAGCCCCACCTTTAACGTAGTGCATACCTATGGTGTACGCGCCATTGATGACTATGGCGCATCGGCGACCGTAGTGGATGACGGGTTCACTACGATCCTTTCATCAGGCTCGGTCAGCGCCTCCGACACATACACCGGCGAGGTCATCGTGACGTGGGTAGACGTCTCAGGCGTAGAAACGGCCTACGAAATCACGCGTGATGGCACAAGCCTCGCCACGCTAGCCGCAGGAACTACGACGTACACCGATGCCACCGCAGCAAGCGGTGCCACGTACGAGTACTGTGTGGTTACCGTCAGTGGCGCCGAGCAGGCAGAAGCCGCATGCGATGAAGGTGGCTTGCTCATGACAACTACGGTCGTGAGCGGAGATGGTGCACAAATGGATTTGGTCGTGCCTACAGGTCCGGCTACAATAGCCAGGTTAGAGTCGCTCGTCAGCGATGACGAGTACATGGCGTTTGGTATGCCAAACGTGAAGCAAGTTGCCATATTCAAGCGCAATGGCGAGGAATGGGAAGAACAAGTCGTTATTGGGAATAGCGTGGGCACCACAACAGAATTTGGCCAAGGGTTGGCTCTTGATGGTGACTACCTGGCTATCTCCGCCCCAGAGCAGAGCAACGGAGTCATTTACATATACAAGCGCACTGGGGAGACTTGGGAACAACAGGCATCTATTGATGACGGGGGAGCGGGCTTTAATGGTTATGGACTGTCGCTTGATGGAACAACCCTCGTCTCGCATGACGGCAGTGATAACGTCAGCGTTTATGATAGGAGCGGGACAGCATGGACACGCACGGCGCGATTCAAATCGGGCAACGCTACAGGTCAAGATGCCACGGTCTCCATTTCTGGAAATTTACTCCTTGTTGGTGGCTGGAATTACCCGCTAGCGGCTCCAGCAGGAGCAGCATATTTGTATCAACGTACCGGGAACAACTGGAACTTGGTCCAGACCTTGTCACCGGCGGGAGCTACGAGTCAATTTGGGGCTGCAGTTCATCTAGAGGGCAATCATGTCATCGTAAGTGAGCCGGGTATCGCAGTGCACACATGGTACTGGAATGGCTCCTCTGCCACTAACTATGAGAGCGTTTCTTCGCCACGGGGCTCAAATGCCTTTGCAGGAAGGCCAAACGGCAGGACCACCACTCCTTACGTCAGGGATGATCACATGGCAATTGCGGACTACTTGATAGGTACTAATGATGCACAACCGCTCATATATGTTTACCGCCACATCAACGGGAATTGGGAACTGATTGAGGAATTAGATCCCGGGAGTGACGTCGCAAACAATCCCGCAGCCTTCACAATATCCGATGTGACAATCAGCAATGGATTTATTTTCGGTGGGTCTAGTGCTGGCACCATAGAGAATGGAGGTATTGCTTTCGTGACGGCATACCCCGTGCAACCCACCACCTTGTTGGCCAGCGATGGGCTTTATGAAGATCGTATTCAGGTCCGCTGGACGGATGCAAACAAGCTTGAGGATGGCTTCAACATCTACCGCCGCGATGACGAGGGTGTGCTACAACTGGTAGGCACCACCGGTATCAATGTCACCACGTTCAACGACTTCAGCGCCGCGCCCGGTAACGCGTACGAGTACTGCGTCACAGCCTTCATCTCCGAGCTACAGGCGGCGAACTCACCGTTGGGCGAATCCATCGAGCAGTGCGACGCGGGTTGGCGGCCCACCAACGGCGTGATTGCGGGGCAAGTGCTGGGCGAGGGCGGCGGAGGCACGCAAGGCGCTGAGATCGCCATCACGCCTGCGCCAAACCATGCGTTGCTACTCGACGGAGCAGGCGGCTATGCGCAGGCGGCCGAGGAAATCGTCCTCAACGCAGGCGACCTGACCATTGAGTTCTGGGCCAAGCGGACGACTACGGGTACTACCGACCATGTGGTGACGCAAGGGACGACAACAAGAAAAAACCAGCTCTTGCTCATCGGCTTCCTGCCGAACAATCAGTTTATCTTTGGCTTCTGGGCAAACGACGTCAAGACTATCGAAACGTTCACCGACACTGACTGGCATCACTGGGCTGTCACCTACGACCGCGCTGGTGACGCGCGTGCTATCTATCGCGATGGCGTCAGCCTGAGCATCACAGCTCCCAATTCGACAGGAAGCTATGCGGGCAGTGGTACCATCTATATCGGGAAGTATTCCTCAAGTGATTTCTTTGGCGGCCAGATCGACGAAGTGCGGATCTGGGATGTAGTCCGTACCCAAGCTGAGATCCGGGCGACCATGAGCACGCCACTGACGGGCAGCGAGGATAACCTGGTGGCGTACTGGCCCTTTGACCAAGGCGCACGTGGCACCGCCCCCGACCTCACCAGCGCTGCAGCACACGCCGAACTGATCGGTGGCGCGCATTGGAGTGACAGCGCGGCTCCGCTTGCCATCAATGCCACCACCGACGCGGCGGGCAATTACACCTTCAGCGGGCTCCGCTACAACGAAGGCGAGACGTTTACCCTCACGCCCACGCTCAATGACCGCTCGTTCAGCCCGGCCTTCAAAACCATCACACTCTCCACCGAAAACCCCGTCGAGAACGAAGTCGACTTCATCGACGATACCGCCTTTACCCTCGCCGGGCGCGTGCTCTACGACAACACCGTGTGCCCCGTCGCCGATGTCCAGCTTTTCGTGGATGACGTAGCCGCAGGCTCCACCGAGAGCGACGGTACGTTCTCACTTACGGCCACGCCCTCCGACCCCGTAAACCCCACCGACACGCGTACGCTCACGCTGAACGCGGGTACAGGCGCCAACGTGCACCCCTTTAGCCCGGCCTCGTTCACGTATGTCGCCGACCAGGACACCACGGGGCTGCTCTTCTACAACCAGAAGACGTTCGAGCTGAGCGGCTTCTACGGCGGCGGCACCGCTACGTGCTCGCACTATGTGGGCGACCTCACGCTGAAGATCGTCACCGAAGACGGCTGCTTTGAGCAAGAGGTGCCGCTGACCTCCTTCGGCAACTACAACGTGGCCTTGCCGCCCCAAGAATACCTCGTCTCCGTATCGGTAGACCCCAACACCATTCCTGCAGGTATCGACGCTGCCGATGTGATCGACTACTTCGAAGACCTCGGGCAGATGGAGGTCAATCTCACCACAAGCGCGGACACGCTGGACGTAGCTTATCGCGCTCCGCTAGCCGTCACCATCAGCGGCTTCCCGAACGTGTCTAACTCCTGTGCGGTGAGCGGCTACAGCGTCGTGGACAGCGGCGGCTCGGCGCTCCGAACGCTGCCTGCCGTGCCCGTCATCGGCGAGTACGCGACGGTGCCCCTCACCATCGCGGTGGTGGAAGACTACGGCACGAGTGGCACCTGCCCGGTCACCGACGGCACCCTCACCATCTTCGACAGCATTGGCGATGTAGAAGACCCGCAAGAGATCGCCGTCACCAGCGGTCAGGTGAACTAAACCACGGTCGGGGCCTCGCCCGACGTCATCACCAACCGCTTCGATAGCGGCGAGGACCGTTCCTTCCAGAAGAGCTTCACCGTGGTCGCTGAGGTCGAAGGGCAAGCACCCGTGACCGAAACCGTGTGGGCCGTCGTGGAAGGCTTCCGCGAGCGCCAATCCACGTTCGTGACCTTTAGCACCGACGAGATGCCGCTCTGGATCCTGCATGATCCTCCGGGCTCCAACTCGTACGCCTATGTAGAGGAAGGCTTTACCTCGTGCAGACGGCTAACAGACATCGAGTTCACGAGCTCAGAGATAGGTGCCGTGACAAACTTTGAGGTTGGCTTCAAGTCTTCTACAGGCGTTGCGGCAGGTGCCGTTATGATAACAGAAGGAGGCGTTGGCTTCTACAACCGTTTTGACGCGCTGGAAACGACAGGGCGGACGAAGCTGGGCACAGGGCCAAATCGCGAGATATGCATTACCACGAAGCAGCGGTTTCAGACCTCGGCCGAGCCCTACAGCGTTAGTGACCACCTGTATGTAGGGGCGGGCTTGAACCTCATCTTCGCCGAAGCAGATCGGCTCACAGCTACTGGATCCTGTACCATCACCAAGGACCTCACGCTAGCGGCTGACCTCAACTTGGAAAATGCCTTTTCAACCACGTACCTGTATTCTGAGAACCATATTGAGCACACACTGCTGCCTGAGCTGGAGGATCTCGCTGGACTGATAGGCAATGGAGGAAACGGGAACGCTACTTCAAATGACACGGGTATACTCCTTGGAGCCTCAGGACCAGTTACTCAGATCATGGTAGAGAAAGCGCAAGCCAACTGGCAAGCCCATCTGGATCTAGGCGTTACCAACACCGAAGAAGGCGTGCTGGTTGGCGCAACAAATTATTCGTTCAGCGGCGGCGGCTCAGCATTCGAAAGTGCGATTGGCGTCGATACCACCGCAACCACAGACTTGGTTTACACGGTGGATGTCAACGACTACACGGAGGAGTTTGGCGTTTTGGCGACAAAGTTTGGATACGACAATCGGGTCGGAGCACGCTTTAGCTTTACCACGGAATCCGTTACTGAGAAGGAAGAGACTGAGACGTCCAGCCAGACCATCGGCTACGTCCTCAGCGACCCCGATGTGGGCGACTTCTTCAGCGTGGATGTAGGCACCGATCCCGTCTATGGCACCCCTGTCTTCCAAACCGTCAGTGGCCGCTCGTCGGTACCGCATGAGGAGGGGACTCAGCAGCGCGACAACCCCGAGATTGAGATCAACCCGCCCGTCATCTACGACGCCGACCCCGATGAGGCGGCTAACTTCCAGGTTACAGTCATCAACAACAGTGAGAGCGCCGAGCGCCGCGTCTACACCCTCGCTGTACCCGGCGAGACGAACACGCGCAACCTGAGCATCACCACTACGGGTGACCTGCTTGGCGGCGAGCGCCTGGAGTCGTTCACGCTGGAGCCCGGCGAAGCGCGCACCATCAATCTCGACGTCTTTGCCTCGCCGTCGGCATATAGCTACGAGGACGTGGGCCTCGTGCTGTACTCGGCCGAAGAATTTGAGCTGTGGCTCAAGGACCCGCGCCGAGAGTTTGGGGCGTCGGACATGGCCTTCTTCAGCGTCTACTTCACCGCGCCGTGCAGCGAGATGACGCTCAGCGGCCTCAACCAAGGCTGGACGTACAGCAACGGCGCTACGCCGCTGTCCTTCGCCGTCGGCAACTACAACCTCGACCCCGACTTGGTGCTCAACGGCGACCTGGCCAACATGACGATTGGTGCAGAATACAAGCGCTCAGGCACGGGCGACTGGATTCCCATCACGAGCGAAACGGGCGACGTCCTCGAAGCCAACGGCATGTCGTCAATCGTCGTCAACTGGACGCCGCCGCAAGACGGCACGTATGAGGTGCGCGGCTTCTCCAGCTGCCAGACGAGCACGGGCCTCGAACTCATCGACGGCGCCTCGATCTACGGCACCGTTGACACCGGCATCCCGACGGCCTTCGGTACCCCTGAGCCCGCCGACGGATCGCTCGGCCTGGGCGACATCGCCTCGGTGACGTTCCAGGAAGACCTCAACTGCGCCACCATCAACGACGCCACCGGCACGGCTAACGTGCAGATCGGCGTGCTTGATGACAGCGGCACGGTCACCTCCACGCTCACCGACGTCACGGCCACGTGTAACGACCGCACGCTCACCATCGCGCCCACGGGCGGCTGGAACGACACGCACGACGGCAACCGCTACGAAGTGCGCATCCTGTCCGACCAGCCCACCGTCCCTGCCGACGAGCTGGGCAACGAGATCCAGAGCGACATCGTCTGGCAATTCGTCGTCCAGCGCTCCGGCTTCGCCTGGAACCCCGTCAACCTCGTGGTAGCCACCACCGTCGGCACTGAGCGCACGCTCACCGCCGACCTCGTCAACGGCCGCGCCGAAGACCTGGACTTCACGGTAAACGGTCCGCTCAGCCTGGCTCTCCTTGACGGGAGCGGCAACCCCACGGCTACGACGGTGGATCTGGAGGCCGACTACACCAGCGGCACCATCCCCAGCGGCGGCCAGTGGCCCGTCAGCTTCACCGTCCCGGGTACGCTCAGCGAGGGCATCTGGAGCGGTCAAGTGGACGCCGAGGGCACCGTCTACGGGCAGTCCATCGGCAGCGTGCCGCTGTTCGCCCGCGTGCAGGTCGGCTGTGCGCCCGTCTGGAACGCCAACGACGTCGACGGCTCAGACTTCGCCTACTCGATGTCCGTCACCGGCCGTCTCGCCATCGACGGCATTGTCTCAGACGACACGGCGGACTTCGTCGCCGCCTTCGTGGGCAACGAGTTGCGCGGCCTCGCCAACGTCACCGACGGCAATGGCACGGTCTACCTGACGGTCTACAGCAACAGCCTGCAGGGCGAGCTGGTGACGTTCCAGGCGTACGACGCCTCCGCCTGCACCAGCTACCCCGGCGCCGAGCAGACGGTCCTGTTTGCCAGTGGCGATGTGGTGGGCAGCCCGGCACAGCCGCAGGCCATCAACGCCACGCTCACCGCACCGCAGCAGCAGATCGCGCTGAACAGCGGCTGGACCTGGTTCTCGCTCAACCGCGAGCCCGCCAGCACCGCCATCGCCGATGTGCTCGCCAGCATCAGCGCCACGCCCGGCGATGTGGTCAAGAACCACTCGGCCTTCGCCATCTACGACGCTGACAACGGCTGGGTGGGCGGCCTCACGAACATCGATGTGGGCCAAGCCTACCAGATCCAACTCGCCTCCGCCAACACGCTCACGATCACCGGCAACGCCGTCGATCTGAACGCTACGCAGGTTGAGGTGGACCCGAACTGGAATTGGATCGGCTTCCTGCCGCAGGTCTCGCAGGACGTAGCCACGGCGCTCGCCACCCTGAGTCCCACCGACGGCGACCTGATCAAGAGCCAGTACCAGTTTGCGCAGTACGATGCGAGCAGCAGCCAGTGGGTGGGCTCGCTCACGCAGCTGGAGCCGGGGTTGGGCTATCAGCTCTACAGCGCGGCGACTGGCACGATTGTCTACAGCGCCACCGCCGCCTCGTCGGTCGTAGCGTCTGCCACAACCGGACAGCAGGCAGCCAAACGCGTGGTCGCGACCGCTGACCTTGATCATGGAGCTACGCTGGAGCAGGCTCACCTCGCTGAGGACGTCGATCGCATGACGGCGCCGAGTGAGGAGACGCGTGTGTTCGACAAGTCGGCCGCCGAGCCGATGGAAGCCGACACAGGCGATGCTCCGCAGTGGCAGCCCTCGGCCTTCGCCCACACGATGACGCTGGTGGCCGCCTTGCCTGCGGACCTCGCTGTCACGCCCGAGCTGCGCCTCTGGGCGGTTGACGGGAACGGCGCCATCCGTGGGGAAGCGGTGCCTGTCTTTGTGCCCGAGAAGCAAGCCCACTACGCCTTCGCGATGCTCTACAGCGACGGCGCCGAAGACGAAACGCTACACCTGCACCTTGCCACGCACCCGGATCACGACGCCCAGGCCACGGCCACGGTGACGTTCCACGTGGGCGCACGGCAGGGCAGCCTCGCCGAGCCGGTGCAACTCCTGGCCCCGCAAGCCGCCATCGATCTGCCCCAGGCCTACGCGCTGGAAGCCAACTACCCGAACCCGTTCAACCCCACCACGTCCATCCGCTACGCGCTGCCGCAGACCAGCGAGGTGCGCCTGGTCGTCTATGACGTCATCGGCCGCGAGGTGGCCCGTCTGGTAGAGGGTGAGCAGAAAGCGGGGTGGCACACCATCTCGTTCGACGGTCGCGGGCTGGCCTCTGGCATGTACGTCTACCGCCTGGAAGCTGGCGACTACAAGCAGGTCCAGCGCATGACGTTGCTCAAGTAAGGAGGGGATGATGGTCAAACAGCCCAACCAGCGCACGATGCACCCGCTGCCTGTCCCGTTTGCACAGCTAGTGCGGCACACCATCGAGGCGCGTTTAGACGACGAGTCCTTCGGGGTGCATGCCTTGGCCGCTGCGGTGTCGCTCAGCCGCGTGCAGCTTCACCGACGCGTGCGGCAGGCGTGCGGCGTATCGCCCGGCGCACTGATCCGAGAGCGCAGGCTCGACCGCGCCGCGCAGCTGCTTCGCCAGGAGGACGCCAGCGTGACCGAGACCGTCTACGCGGTCGGGTGGAACAACCTCTCGCACTTCGCCAAGGTATTCCGACGCCGCTATGGCATGCTGCCCTCGGCATATGCCAAGCAGTGAGGAGTAAGGGAAGCGCCCCCAGTGCCGTCATGGCGCTGGGGGCGCTTAGGTTGAAATCAGCCTCGACTTGTGTCCGCAATCTGGGCGCAAGAGGAAAAGTAAAAAACCCTAAGCCGCTGGTAAACAGTAGCTTAGGGCTAGTAAGTGGTGGAGGTGCCGGGAGTTGAACCCGGGTCCGAATGACAGTACACGTCAGGCTTCTACGTGTGTAGCGACTCTTTTGGATCTCGCCGCTCTCGTAAGCTGAATCACGTGGCCAGAGCGCGGCAAAGGCTGATTGAGCTTCGCGCATCCACCTCCAGCCGGAAGGCAATGCGCTAGGTCATCTAGGTCGATGCCCGGGTAGGGCCGATCACCAAGCACCTACGAGGACAGATGGTACTCGCTTAAGTCAAAGCTTAAGCGGCCATCGCATACGAATAATCGTTTGCAGTTATGTGTTCTAGACAAGATTTACGAGCATACCTAGCGGCTCGACACGCCACCTGCTGCACGAATCACCCGTCGAATCCGTAACACCCCCAGTATGTAAAGAACTAGAGCTTGAAGCCCAATCCACCACCAAATGTTCCTCAGTCACGCCCTGCCGCAGCCTGCAAGCGCTTAATCGAGGGATGGTCAGGGCCGCCATGGCGGTAGGCCTGCTGTAGGTAGCGCCGCGCCTTAGACCGCTCACCTTGCTGGTTGAAATACAGCGCCAGGTTGACCAGGGCATCGACATACGTGGAGTCCTTGGCTACGATGGCCTCGTAGGCCACTCGCGCGGCGGTAGTGTCGCCCGTGTTGAGGCGGAGTGTGGCGATGTTGTGCCTGATGCCGAGGTCATCGGGGCGGGACGCAGCAGCCACCTGATAGACGGCCAAGGCCTCGGCCAAACGGCCTAACTCGCGTAGCCCCTCGGCATGCAGCAAACGGAGGCGCAGGTCATCGGGTTGGGCTCGGCTTTCCATCTCCAAGCGTTCTACGCCGCTCGCCCGATCGCGTACATCGGCAGCGCGGGCGAGGATGCGCTGGGCGTCCTCAGCCTGCCCCAGGCGCTGCAAGGCCTGCCCCAGGTTGAACAGCGCGCTGAAGTTCCAGGGCTGTTGCTGGACTACGCCAGCTAGTAGCGGCGCCGCGGCCTCCGCATCGCCGAGCCGGAGGTGCAGGCTGCCCAGCTGGTACATCGCGTCAAGGTTGGAGGCAGCAAGGTCAGCGGCACGTTTTGCTTCGGCGAGCGCAACAGTGAGGTTGCCCTCGGTCTCTTCCAGCACCGCGAGTCGTGTGCGCGCTGGTACGAACGTACTGTCGATGCGAAGCGCCGTGTGGAGCGCTACACGGGCGCTGTCAGGTTGATTGAGGCGGTCCTGGATCTCAGCTACCGCGAGCCACGGGTGCGGCGTGTCGAGGTAGCGTGTGGCGGTGCGAAAAGCGACCAAGGCCTCACCCAGCTCTTGCTGCCGGAAGTGCGCGTTGCCCAAGTTGATCCATATCCCACCGTCTTCAGGCGCATACGCGAGGGCTTCCGAGAACGCGCCCTCCGCCCGCGCATACCGATCCAATGAGAAGTTGATGTTGCCGAGCTGCACCAGGGCTTCATAGGATTGCGGGTACATCGTCACCGCACTATCGGCAACCGCTAGCGCGCCTGCGAAGTCGCCACTGGCCGCGTATTGCTGAGACGCCTGAATAAGCGCACGGCCCTCGGCATCGAGCGGTGGCGGAGCGGGGGGGTGACAGGCCACCACCAGAAGTCCAACGAGGACGAACAAGAGACACCGCATAGGTCAGCGAGATTGGGGGAGATACAAGGTCGTGTCGGCTGGGAGGTCAAGGTAGCGGCTGACCACGCCGGAAGGCCACGTGACGTGCAGCGAGTCGAGCTGCGTGGCCCCATCCAGCCCAAAAGTCACCGCCGATTCGGGGTGCGCGATGTAGCTGTTCGCGCCGGGCATCTGCCGATGCAGGACCCGCGAGCCGAGGTAGCCCGTCAGCCGGAGGTGCGGTGAGCCGCCGCGTACGGTCACGCTACGCCCCGCGCTGTCGTTGCGCAAGAGGACGACGCCCGCTTCGTTGTCCACCACGATGATGTCGCCATCGCCGTCGCGGTCGTAGTCCAGCTCCGTGGCGCCGCGGGCCACAAGCGGACGGGCCAGGGGCTCGCCCAGCGACGGGACCGCATCCGTGAAGCGGCCAGTGCCGTCGTTGATGAACAGGTGCGGGGGCTGGCGAAACGTGATATGGGTGCTGGTGGCTTCCACCTCCGCTTGCAGGTGTCCGTTCGCCGCGAAGACGTCCAGGTCGCCATCCAGGTCGGGATCGAAGAGGAACAGGCCGAACGTCAGCGTGGGTAAGCTGGGGCGGCCGATCTGCGAAGCGGCGGCGCGCTCCAGGAAGAGGCCGCGCCCCAGGTGCGTGTAGACGCCCATCATCTCCTCGGCGAAGTTGCCCACGAAGAGCGTAGCCATGCCGTCGCCCGTGACGTCGCCCACATCGATGCCCATGCCGGCGCGCGCGCGGCCGTTCTCGTCGAAGGCGAAGCCGCTCGACACGCCCTGCTCCACGAAGGTGCCGTCGCCTTGGTTGCTGAACAGCTGGTCGGGGTCGGTGTCGTTGGCTGCCGCCACGTCGAGCCACCCGTCGTCGTCGTAGTCGAACGCGACAAGGCCCAGGGTCTTGCCCGAGAGGCTGGCGAAGCCCGACGTCTCGGTCGCGTCGGTAAACGTGCCGTCGCGGTTGTTGCGGAAGTACACGCCTTGCACGCCGTCGTAGATCTCTGGTGTGCAGTACCCCGTATTCTCGCCATCGGAAGAACATGTGACATTGATCTCCGGCGACCAGTCGATATAGTTGCCCACGAGGAGGTCGAGCCATCCGTCGCGGTCCGCGTCGAAGAAGAGGGCGGGGGTCGTCCACAGGTCCCCGCCGCTGACGCCCGCGCGCGCAGTGACGTCTACAAACTGCCCATCGCGGTTTTCAAGGAGCACGTTGGTGCCCCGGTTGGTCAGGTATAGGTCGGGGTCGCCGTCGTTGTCGATGTCGCCGGGGATGGCGGCCATGACGAGCATCGGGTCGAGCGGTAGGGTAGCGGCCTCGGTGGTCTCGCGGAACGTGCCGTCGCCTTGGTTGCGGTAGAGGCGGAGGGGGCGCACGGGAGCATCGCCAGAACTGGGCCACACGTAGCCGCCCGTCAGCAGCACATCGGGCCAACCGTCGCCGTCGTAATCGAGCACGCACACGCCGCCCGTCATGGTCTCGGGGAACCACTTGTCGCCGCGCGCCCCGTTCTCGTGGCGGAAGTCACCCAGGCCGGCTTCGGCGGTGACATCCGTGAACTGGAGCGGACTAGCCGGGGCTTCGGGTGGCGCAGGCGAGGGCGGCTCAGGGGTGCAGCCCGAGGCGATGACTAGGAGTGTAACTGTAACGAGCCAAGCCGTCAAGCGCATGGCAATACAGAAGATAAGTGGGGCAAGAATATAGGGTATGGAGGGTGCTCGATGAGCACTGCAGGATCGATCCTCAGAAGCGACTGCGAACTTCCTGCCGAGGCCGGCGGATCCGCAGGAGATCGGCGAGCTGGCTGCTTTTCACCTGGAGGTCGAAGCTGTAGGACTGGAACGTGCCGAACGGACGCCACTCGAACCGCATCTGCCAGCACTCGAACTCCTTAAACATCGAGAGGCTGGTCGTGCTCATCTCCTTGCGGATAAAGTCGTAGCCCGTGCGGCCTTGCACCTTAAGCGTAGGGGTCAGGCTGAAGTCGAAGCGTGCCCCCAGCGTATGGGTAAAGCTCGAGATCAGGCCGCGGCGGTTCACGTTGTAGTTGTAGTCCATGGTGAGCGACCACGGAATGGCGAAGTCGACTAGGCCATCCTGATAGACGCCCGTCAGCGGGTCGTAGGGGTTGTACGGGTCGTTGGGATCGAGCACGCCCGCGCCGATGCCCTGGTTGACGTCGCCCGCGAAGCCCGGCTGCCCCGGTAGCCGACTGCCCCGTTGATCCTGATACGGTCGGCTCGGCCCGCGCTGGGTGCTGCTGCGGAACGAGGTGGCCACGGTCAGGCCCAGCGAGGTCAGCCGCGCCAGCCGCAGCCGACGCGCGTCAAACGCGTACTGGTTGATCGTCACGCCCGTGGAGTCGAGACGGTAGGGCGAGAAGCTGGCGCGGGCGTTGACCCGGACGTCGCCGAAGAGCGTGGTGCGGGCGCTGGTGGAGATCGTGCTCAGCTTCAAGGAGTCGGCGGCGAAGTTGTAGCTGGTGTTGGCGTCCAGGTTAAGCAGTGTCACCACGCGGCTGCGCTCCTCGCCCGTGGAGTCGACCTGCACGTCCTTCATCTCGAACACGTTGGCCAGCGACAGCCCCAACGCTTGTTGCAAGCCGCTCGGCACCCCCGAGACGATGGGGTAGCGCACCTCCTCGCCGTCCTCGTCGGTATAGGTGCGCGTGTTGCCCCAGCGCTCCGCGGAGAAGTCTGGGCGGTGGTTAAACGACAGCGACGGGCGGAGGGTGTGGCGGAGGCCTTGGTAGGAGCCGATGCGTACCGGGAAAAGCCCGTAGATGTTGGTGTTGGCCGAAACGCTCAGGTTGTACTGCCGCAAGGCGAAGAACTCGCTCACGTTCGTCCGCTCTACGGAGAAGGTGCTATCGGTGACAGCCACCAGGTTCTGGCGCTCCGTGCGGATAAACCAGCTCTCCGAGTAGCGGGCGTTGGGCGTGATGTTGAGCCGGATGGGGCCCAGCAGGGGGAGGCGCGTGACGGAGAAGGAGGCCGCGATGGGGATGTTGTGACGCGCCGTGAAGTTGAACGCCTCGTCGCTACCCGTCGCGCGACGGTAATCGCTCGGCGAAAGCAGCGCCTCGAACCACGAGATCCCGACCGCTGACGTGTCGCCTTGGGCCAGCAACGCGTCGTCGGATAAGGGGGTGAACTGATACTGGTTGTTAACGCTGCCGCTGTAGCTCACGCTGATCTTCTCATACCAAGCCTCGCTGGCGCCCGCTGCACCGCGCTGAAACGGCTTCACGGTAGCTTGCGAGAACGTGAGGTTGGGCAGCTGTATCGTCGTGCGGCCGTTGGCGAAGTTCTGGTTGTGGTTCGCACTGAAGCGCAGGTTGCGCCCCACGTTGCTCCAACGCGTGTTGTACTGGATACTCGATTGGACCGTTTGGCTGACCTGATCCTCTATCCGCGTTGAGACGTTGCTCAAGTAGCCACGCGAGGTGAGGTTGACATTGCCGCTGAGTGTCGTGCTCGGGTTGACTTCCTGTGAGTGGGTCCACCGGATAGAACTGGTCTGGCCTATCCTGAAGTCAGGGTCGGTGCGCTCCCCGACGCGCGCCCGGCCGTAGCTCACGAAGAGATCGCCACGCAAACGGTAGCGGCGGTTGTAGCGGTATTGCATCGAACCCTCCCAACTACCTGTGGAGTAGACCCCGCCGCGCACCTCCAGATCGCGGTAGTCGTTCATGGCGAAGTACCACCCAAAGTCGCGCAGGAAGAAGCCGCGCTGGTTGTCTTGCCCGTAGGTGGGCGCCAGCGGCCCGCTGCGTCGCCCGCTGATGGCAGGCAGCACGCCAAAGGGCAGCCACACGGGCGTGGGGATGTTGTAGAGGTAGAGCTGAAGCGGTCCGGTGTAAATCCACTGGCCCTGCACCTTCATCTTCGGCGAGCGGAGCGAGTAGGAGGGCGTCTCGTTGGGACCGCAGTCGCACGTGGTGTAGAGCCCATCGCGCACATAGATGGTGCTGTCCTCGCCCGTCTTTACAATACCCGCTCTAAGGAAGCCCGGGTCAAGACCGCCACCGCCTGGACCACCGCCGCCGCCGCCACTCACGCCATCGAACTGCGTGCTGGCGGTGACCACCCGGCCGCGCTGCGTCTCCATGTTGAACGCCAGCGTGTTACCCGCGAAGTTCTGCTCGCCCTGCTGGAACTGCGGCCGCCCCACCATACCCGTGTCTACAGGCATCCCGCGCGCGCGCAACTCGCTCCGGTCGAACAAGATATCCACCGCATGGGCGTTGAGGCTGACCTCATCATAGTTTACCTGCGTCTCGCCGATCAGCGTGCCGAGGTCCCCCTCGGGGCGGTTGAACAGCAACAGCAGCGAATCTTGCGCCGAGAACTGCACCGGACCGTCGAGCTTGGATGGAGCCGCCGCCCGTCGTTGGCGGAAGGACGTCGGTGGACGCGATAGCGAGTCGGAGGGTGCAGCTACCCGCAGCGAATCCGAGAGGAGGGAATCGGGTGGAGCGGTGAGGAGGGAGTCCGCGGGCACCGCGCGGGTAGAGTCTGGGCCGACCTGGGCGAGAGCCACCGATGGGCACAACCATAGCGCCAGCCCGCAGAGCACGAGCCAGCCGAGAAGGGGGCGTCGGCTACAATCCGGACCCGCTGGGTGCATGGGCATCCAGGTGCTGGAAGATAAGGTAGGCAGCGCCGAGCATACCGACCTCGTTTCCACGGGTTTCTCGAATGATGTCGATGCCTTCACGCAGCGAGGGGATGACGTAGTCGGTGATCGTCTGGCGTACGGGTTCAAGCACGTAGTCGCCCGCCGCCGACACGCCGCCGCCCACCACAAATTTGCGGACGTCGAGCAGGTTGACGCACGAGCCTAGGGCTACGCCGAGCTTGTGCCCTGCCCATGCCAGCATATCCCGTGCCGCTTGGTCGCCTTCCTGTGCCGCCTCGAACAACATCTTGGGGGTCAGCGCCTCCAGGTCGTCCCCAGCCATCTGGTGGATGAGGCTGTCGGTCTGGGGGAGCATGCGCAGGCGGGCGTGGTGGGACAGGAAGCGCTGCCCGATGTAGCCCTCCAACGCACCCGCGATGCCCGACCGATCATACGGCCCGGCATAGTCGATGGTGACGTGGCCGATCTCACCTGCGCCGCCCGTCATGCCGCGGAAGATGCGGTTGTTATGGATGATGGCCCCACCCACGCCAGTGCCAAGCGTGATCATGATGAACGAGTCGAACGGGCGCCCTGCGCCATAGTGCGCCGATCCCAGCCCGGCCACGTTGGCGTCGTTCTCCACAATAACAGGCAGGTTTTCGAAGTCCGTCCGGTCGTTGATCTCCTGCCGCAGGTTGATGTCGGTCCAGCCGGGGAGGTTGGACAGGTACGGGACGACCGCGCGATCATCACCGATGGTACCGGGCACGCCCACACCTATGCCGCGCACACGCACACTGGGGTCAGAAGCGACGAGGCCCTTGATGACTTTCACGACCTGGTCAATGACATGGGCCGGGCCCTGATCAGCCTCGGTGGGGGCGTCGGCTTCCATCACTAAGCCGTCTACGCGCCCCACCAACGCGCCTTTGATTTTCGTTCCGCCGAGGTCAATCCCGATCGCGTAATGCTGCATACGTAATTTTATTCGAAGCCGGGTCAGTAGACGCCGGAGGTGTTGCTGATCAGTTGAGGGCGCCGCCGCATCACTCCTCTACGCGGTATACCGTCTCGCCCGCCTTGCGCATGCCATACTGCTCCCGCGCAATCTGCTCGACCACCTCATCCGACGTCGCGTCTTGCAGCTGCTCCTCCAGGGACTCGATGTCACGCGCCAGCTGGGCGTTGGCCGATGCGAGGTGTTCTGCTTCTTGATGCCAAGACCAGCGCTGGTACAGGCTGTGCGTGTCGAAGAACGCCACCCACACGAGCAGCCCGCCAACGCTACCCAAGATCAGGGTGCGTTTTGAGATCGAACGGAGGCGTGCAGCGAGGTCGGCGAACATAGCAAGGATGAGGCGGTCAACAAGGCGAGGCTAGGCAGGCACAGCCCACCTAGCCTCAAGATACGGATTACGCGCCGAAACGGAAGGCCTGGAGCCCCGGATAAATGGCGACGTCGCCTAGCTCCTGCTCCAGGCGCAGCAGCTGGTTGTACTTCGCGATGCGGTCGCTGCGGCTGGCCGAGCCGGTCTTGATCTGCCCCGCGTTCGTCGCCACCGCCAAGTCCGCAATCGTGGTGTCTTCGGTCTCGCCCGAGCGATGGCTGATGACGGCGGTGTACTTGTTCTTGTGCGCTAGCTCGATGGCGTCAAGCGTCTCGGTAAGCGTCCCGATCTGGTTGACTTTGATGAGGATCGAGTTGGCCGATCCTTCGTCAATGCCGCGCGCGAGGCGTTGGCTGTTCGTCACGAAGAGGTCGTCGCCCACGAGCTGCGTCTTCGTGCCCACTTCGGCATTGAGCATCTTCCAGCCTGCCCAGTCGTCTTCCGCCATGCCGTCTTCGATGGAGATGATCGGGTACTGCTCAACCCACTTGCTCCAGTACGCCACCATATCGGCCGAGGAGCGGCGGGTGCCCGGGTCGCTCTTCCAGAAGACGTACGCGCCATCCTGGTACATCTCGGTAGAGGCAGGGTCGAGGGCAATCCAGATGTCTTCGCCCGCGGTGTAGCCTGCCTGTGCGATGGCCTCTAGGATGACCTCGATGGCCTCTTCGTTGGAGCGCAGGTTGGGCGCGAAGCCGCCTTCGTCGCCTACGGCGGTGTTGTAGCCTTTGCCACTCAGCACCTTCTTGAGGTGGTGGAACACCTCGGTGCCCATGCGCAGCGCTTCTGAGAACGTCTCCGCACCGGCAGGCATCACCATGAATTCCTGCATGTCCACGTTGTTATCGGCATGCTTGCCGCCATTGATGATGTTCATCATCGGGACGGGCAGCGTGCGGGCGTTGACGCCGCCCAGGTAGCGGTACAGCGGCAGGCCCACCGACTCGGCTGCGGCCTTGGCCACGGCCAGCGACACGCCCAGCATGGCGTTGGCACCGAGCCGTGCTTTGTTGGCCGTGCCGTCTAGCTCAATCAGCGCGTGGTCTAGCTCGGCCTGCTCGAAGACGCTCATGCCCACCACCTCATCGGTGATCTCACCGTTAACGTTCTCTACGGCTTTGAGGACGCTCTTCCCGAGGTAGTAGTCCTTGTCGCCATCGCGGAGTTCTACGGCCTCGTGCTCGCCAGTAGAGGCGCCACTGGGAACGGCGGCGCGGCCCAGCACGCCTTCATCGGTGAGCACGTCAACTTCAACGGTCGGGTTGCCACGGCTATCCAGGATTTGCCGGGCCAGAATGTCTTCAATGTACATGTGCGAGAGGATCAGTAACGGGAAGTGCGAGGGAAGCCTGCTCAGCAGCGAAGTGCGACACGAGGCTACCGTGATAAACTCGAAAAAGTGCCCTCTAAGCGCAAACGGAAGCACCGCGCCCTGGAAGGTCTTTCTATAAAGAAAAACGGCCCGCACCCCAAGCGGGATGCAGGCCGATAACTAGGAAGTGGGTTGTGAGGCTATGCGCCCCGTACCGTCGTGCTCTCGCCGATCCAGCTGTAGCAGCCGTAGTTGATCGTGATCGTCTGACCGTTCGACCAGTTCTTGAAGAACATCGACTCTTTGGTGGGATAGTACGGGCGGATCTGGGCGGCTTTCTTCTGAGCGGTGTTCGCCACGCCCTCGTCGCGTGAGGCGGCGCGGTTGTAGTAGTCCGTGGCGAGCCAGTAGACGGCGCGGTCGTCGCGCTCCATCGAGCCGCAGTTGCGCACTGCCGAGACGTACAGGTCGCCGATGCCCATGAGTGCGCGGCCGAAGTTCGGGTCTACTTCCAGCGCCTTGCGGTACATGGACCGGGCGTTCGAAAGGCGATCCATCTCTTGGTAGGCGATCCCCATGTTGTAGTAGATGTCCCGTGCATCTGCAGCGCCTGCGTCGAGGGCCTGCTGATAGAGGTCGAGCGCTTCTTGCGTCTCGCCATCGTCGAGTTTCAGGTCGGCCAGGAGGCGGTAGGTGTCGGCCGTCGGGTTCATCGAGAGCAACACTTCGCCCATCTCGAAGAGCTTGTCGCGCTCTTCCAGGTCGCGGTAGATCTCAAAGAGTTCGGTGATGATCTCCAGGTTGCCGGGGTCGGCGTCGAGCTGGCCTTCCAGGAATTCCATCCGTTCCACCGGGTTGGTGAAGAGGCTGCCGCGCATCTGGTTGATAAACGCCATCAGGTCGGCATGGCCTTCGTCGGTGCCATAGGCGTCTTCCATCTCCTGCATGAGGTCGATGGCGCCCTCCTTGTCGTCGTTCACGACCAGATCTTGGATGAGGATGCGTTTGTAGTACGGCTGGAGGCGGGCGCCGTCCATGTCGTACGCTTCGCGGTAGGACTCAATGGCGAGGTCCTTCACATCGTCCAGGGCCTCCACATTGGTCTGCACGTACTTGCCTTTTTCGAGCGTCCACTCGAACGGGTCGTATTCGAGACCGGCTTCCTCCATCTGCGCGGGAGCGGTGTCAAACACCATGAGGACCGAGTCCATGTAGGCACGCTGTACCGTGGCGTCCGTCGCTTCGGCAGCCATCATCTCATAAGCCTCACGCAGCCGCTCATGGTTGCGGTCGTCATTGCGTGGGTACTCAGGTGAGCAGTTCAGTACCCAGCGCAGGTAGGGCATAGAGGACGCGAAGTCCTTGTTCTTGTGCGACTCCCAGTACAGGCTGTAGTTCATCGCCTTGGCTGAGTCATCCACATCGCCGCATTCAAACTCGCTGTCGGCTTGGGCGAGTGCGGCGGGTGCCCCTAGGCTGGTCATCAACAGGGCGGCCAGCGCAGCCAGCATCCACGAGGCGTAGCGGTTGGTCAAGCGTTTCATCGTCTTGGTGTAGTCTTCCTGGGGGTTGGGGGAGCGGGGGCGCAAAATACACAGACACACAAACACTAGCGTTGTTTCGGCCGGAAGAACCAGCGCTCGCCTACGTTGGCGTTGATGCCTATGCTAAAGAACGTGTCTTGAACGAGGTTTTGGTCTGTAACACCACGCCGCCCGACTTCCACATTGATATCAAGGTGTGTGCCGGGGATGAGCGATGGCAGCCCGATGCCGCCCGTAATCGCGAGGGTGTTGACGTCGGTGCCGCGCGTGGGCGTAACATACGAAGTGCTGGCGTAGACCCCCAACCGGTAGCGCGCTTTCTCCAAAAACGATGCAAAAACCTCGTTTGGGGCGGGTATAAACTCGAATCCAGCGCCGAAGCGCGTCCGATCCTGAAACAGCTGGTCGCCATTCACGGCAAAGCCTGGGAAGCTCACGTTGCTCTCGAAGTTGCTCCACGGCTCATAGAGGCCCTCCACGCTGAACGTCCACTTGGTGTTGTAGACATAGGACAGCCCGTAGAGTAAACGGGACGGCAGGTCGACCTCGGCGCGGACGGCTGTGCCCAGTGTATCACGCGCAAAGTCGGACCCCAAGGCGCTGAAGCGTTCGCCCGTGAGCGAGGTGGGTAAGGTGAAGGCGAGGCCGAGCGTCACAGCATCGTCCTGGCGAAAAATCTTGGTCAGCGTGAACAAGCTGCCGATGGTAGCCGTGCTGCCCGAGAGCTGGGTCGAGGTCGATAGCGACGTCTCGGTAAAGCCGCCCGTGGTAAAGGTGGTCCGCTGCCGGTCTTCCATGATGCCGAAGAGCAGGTCGTAGCTCACGCCCACGCTGAACATCCTGTTGAAGCGGTAGCCGAGCCCTGCCGTCACTTTCTGCAGGCCGCCACTGCCTTCAAAGTTTACCAGGTACTCCGAGTCGCCCACCGAGGCGTCGCCTTGGAGCGTGGCGGTTTGCTGCACGTTGTGGTTGACCCGGCTGTACGGCTGGTAGCCGATGCCCACGCCCAGCTTCTGGGTGTACAGCGGGAAGCCAAACTGCAGGCTGCCCAACTGCCCCGACCCCAGCCTGCTGGTGTTGGCCTGGGCGTCCTCGGCTCGGATGCCGACGAAGTTGACGCTGGCGCTAGCGCGGGTCAGCCGCTGGTCGGCCCATGAGCCAGGATTGGCCATGTTGACGTAGATGTTCGAGAAGTGGGCGGCCCCGATCTGGCCCATGCCTTGGGCTTGCGAAGAGCCAAACGCTTGCAGCTCGCCCACGCCGAAGCGGGAGTAGATGGAGCCATTGGGCGCGTTTTGCGCCAGCAGGGGCGTCACGCCCAGCCCAAACACGGCAATCAGGAAAGAAAATACACGCATAGGAAGCAGGTCGATCAGTTCGTGACGGGCGTCAAGGTGAGTAAGGCCTCCGGCTCGAAAGCCGTGCCTATGTCGTGTATGAGCAACGCGCTAGCCGAGTGGCCGTCGGGTTGCGTGAGGGCTAAGCCAAACTCTTGGATCTCCACCTCGCCCAGCAGGATCTCCTGGACGACGTTGCGCAGCCCGCCAGCGTCAAACGTGAACACGCCGTCCTCATCGGGCGACCGGGTTTGCACGAGGATCTCCAGACCGTTCTCATCTACGATCAGCAGCTCTAGTGAGGGTAAGGCGGGCCGCACAAAGTTAGCCGGGAGGTTCTGTTGCAGCGCGGCAGAGTCGGCGCGGACTCGGATAACCGTGCGGTTTAGCGCACTGAGGGCTATGTCTGAGAGGTCAAAATTGAAGCGCAAGCCGGGCCCTACGCCGTCCTGGATGAGCTGGTAGCTACTCAGGCCAGCAGGCTCTGTAAGGCGCTGCATGGTGGTGGCTGCGCGTACGCCTACGTACGTCACCGTTGTGCCGCCAGCCGTGGCCTGGAGCGAACTCTGGGTGGTGACGAAGCCCACGATGGCGTTGCCTTCCACAACATCAATCTGGAACCCGTGGAAGTTGCCCACAAAGTCAGCGTTATCTACTCGGAGCTGGCTCTGATTAGCGGTGATCCATGCTGCAGGGAGCGGCACGGTGACGAGCGTGTCGGTGGGGGAGAAGCTGAAGGTTCTGATCTCGCCACCGGGTGTGAACGTCGTGTCCGTTGTCACGCCTGTGGAGGGCCAGTTCTCGCCCATGTCGCTGATGCGAATGGTTACGGGCGTCAGCGTGTCGCCGTAGACGTAATCTGTGCGCAACTCCAGCGATGCGGCGGTGATGGGGTTGTCCGTGAAGTCGTCATTGATGTTGTTTCCGATGCCGACGTCAAAGTAGGCGGTTGCCTGCGACTGCCCCGTGAGTGGGTCGTCTACTTGACCCACGAGCAGCCTGCGCGCGTCGCCGCTGAGGTCTGGATAGGTGCGGGGTTCGAGTTCGGTCGGGATCTCGGTGACGACCCTTGGCTGCCCCGTTTGCTCATCGACGAGGGTACTGCCCACGCCTGTGGGGTCTTCGCAGGCCACTACGAGCAGCGCGAGCAAGCCTACGCTAAGAAGACGAAATTGCATACAGAACAGCGGAGGTGAACATCGATTTGGTGGGCCCGAGCTGGGAGCGTCGGGGAGGGGGTCAACGTGCTAGTGCCCTTGCATCGTATAGCCGGAATGGGGCACTTCGGTATCCCGCGCTTTTGGATAGAAAAAACCCCACCTGCACAGGGCGGATGGGGCTTCAAGTGAAAGCGGCGCTATGTATGCGGCCTAGACGCTGTTGTTTCAGGCAGGTACGGCGTTGAGGATGCCCTCGTAGCACGACTTGGCCTGTTCAAGCATCACATCCGCATCTTCGGAGAGGCTTATGGCATCGCCCGTGGCGTCAAGCGAAGGGGGAAGCAGGACGGCGTCGGCGTACGAGGCTGCTACATCTTGAAGCGGCTGGTTCGCGAGGCCAGCTGGAAGACCAAGGGCCTCAACCAGCGTATCCGTGAACTGATCGGCGATAGGCTCTGCCTCGGGGGTGTAGACGACTTTGGCATCGGCGAACAGCTCATTCGACTGGGCTTCGTTCTTGAGCAGGACGGGCATGAGCGCGCTCATCCACCCGAAGGCATGCACCACATCGGGGCTCCAGCCTAGGTTTGACAGGGTCTGCAGCACGGCGCGGGCGAAGAAAACGGCGCGCTCGGGGTTGTCTTTGTACGGCGTGCCTGCCTTCGTGGCGAAGATCCCCTTGCGCTTGAAGAAGTCAGCGCTGTCCATAAAGTAGACCTGGAGGCGGATGCCTGGGATGGAGGCTACCTTAACCTTAAGGGTGTCAGTGGCGTCGCCGACGGTGATTTCTGAACCGGAAAGACGGATGACTTCGTGCAAGCGGTTCTTGCGTTCGCTGATGGTGCCGTACCGGGGCATCAGGATGCGGACTTGGTAGCCAGCCTGGTCCTGCACCATCTCGGGAAGGGTACGTACGAGTTTGCCTATTTCGGACTTGGGCGTAAAGGGGTTCACCTCGCCAGAGACGAACAAGATCTTGTCCGAGTTTGCCATACGTTGCTAATGGGTTGAGTTGAAGGGGGTACGAGGGCCAGCGTACTGCGGGCGGGGAAATAGAGGGGCAATGCCGTTCACGGAGGCGGCGAAAAAGCACACAAATGTAAGAAAAAATAACACGTTGGGCAAGATGCGGAGGCCTGCAGATGTTTCTGCCTAACGGTTACGATGCCTCCCTGGTACGGACCCGTGCGTCGTCAGGAGACGTATCACGTGGGAGCCTCTTCGCCACGGTTTGGACGCCATGACTACAACAGATTCGCACGCCATTGTATTGTTCGACGGGGTCTGCAACTTGTGCAACACCTCCGTCAACTACATCATCGACCACGACCCGGAGGGGTACTTCAAGGTCGCCTCACTGCAATCCGACGCGGCCCAGGCGCTGCTCGCCAACCATGCCCTCCCAGCCGACTACCTGGACAGCTTGGTGCTCGTGGAAAACGGCGAAGTGTACATGCGCTCTACGGCGGCGCTGCGCATTGCCCGCCGCCTTGACGGTGCGGTCCGTCTCCTGGCCATCTTCACGGCTATTCCCGAGCCCCTGCGCGACGTGGTGTACGCATGGGTGGCCCGTAACCGCTACCGCTGGTTCGGCAAGCGCGACACATGCCGGATGCCCACACCTGAGCTTCAGGGGCGCTTCCTGACATGAGATAGAGAGGCCTCTCGAAGCATAGCAAAGCCGCTCACTCTTGCTCTTGGAGGAGGTCGAAATACCGCTTGATGAGCTCTTGGTAGTCGGGGGAGTAGCCGCTCTCGAGCGCTTTGATGAGGGCGCGGCGCAACTGGTCGGCCTGCTCCGGTGCCGAGAGCTCGCCCGGGCCCGAGCGTTGGCGGTCACGGCCCTGCTGGCCTTCCCGTTTGTTTTCACGCCCGCGCTGCTGCATCGACTGCTGCGCGTTGAGCATGCGGGTCAGGATTTGGCGCTGCCGCTCCAAGGTCTGACGGTTGGGCCGCCCGCGCTGCAACTCCTCGATGGTCTCGGCCATCTGCTCAGCGATCTGGTTGAGGTCGCCCAGCATCTTGCCCCGCAGCTCCGGGTTGCGGTTCATCTCACGCAGCTGGCGGCGGAGCGCTTCCTGTTGCTGGGCCATCTGCTGGAGACGTTGCCCGGCGTCCTGGCTCATGCGGTTGCCTGCCATGTCATTGAGCATCTGCTGGACCTGCTGGTTAAGCTGCTGCTGCTGCTGGGTCATCTGCTGCATCTGTTGCATCATCTGCTGCATCGACTGCTGCCCACCTTGGCCGCTGCTGCTCTGGTTTTGCAGTTGGTCCATCAGGTCAGAGAGGAGCAGCGCAAGCTCATTCAGGTGCGTCATCGACTCGCGCTGGTAGCTGGCGGCCTGGGGTACGCTGCGGTCGGTAAGAGCGGTCATCGTGCGGCTCATGGCCTGCATCGCGTTCGACGCCTCATCGCTGAGGGCACGACTCATCTGCGGAATTTCTGCACTGAGGCTGCTGAGGCTGTCGGCGACCATGGTCAGGCCCTGCGTGAGTTCGCTCTGCTGACGCGTCAGCGGGCGGAGGGCCGGGCTGTCTGCGGTGACGCCGCGCACGTCGCGACGCAGGCGCTCTTGCCGTTCGGAGAGGATCAGCACATCCTCCAGCGCTCGGCGTAGGCCCGCCATGTTGATGTTCATCTGCATGCCTTGCATGCCCTGCTGCATGTCCTGCATCTGCTGCTGCATCTGCTGAAGCTGCTGCTGCATGTTCTGCTGGCCTTGCTGCGCGTCTTGCAACTCGTCCTGGCGTAGTTGCTCGGCATTCTCTTGCATGTCTTGCGGCAACTGTTCAGCCTGTTGCTGCATGTCCTGCATCTGGTCCTGCGGCGTGTTCTTCACTCCTTCCATGTTTTGCCGCGTCTCCTGCATCTTCTCCAGAAGCTCTTCCATCTGTGCCTTGATGCGCTCCTGCTCCTGCGCTAGGTCCTCGTTCTCGGCGGTCTGCTGCTCCCCTTGAGGTTGTTGGCCCTGCTGTTGCTCGCCTTCTTGCTGCTCGCCTTCGGCCTGCTCACCTTGCTGCTGCTCACCCTCTTGTTGCTGGCCTTCGGCCTGTTCGCCCTCCTGCTGTTGGCCTTCAGCTTGTTCGCCTTCTTGTTGCTCTGCAGGCTGTTCACCTTCGGTTTGCTCGCCCTCGGTCTGATCACCTTCTGCCTGCTCGCCGTCTTGCTGCTGCTGTTCCTCCAGGCGCTCTTGGGTCTTCTCGGCCAGGCGCTCTTCCTGCTTGGCAAGGTCTTCGGCACGGCGTGACAGCTCTTCCAGTTCTTGCTGCGTACGGAGCTGCTTGAACAGCTGGAGCGCGTTGTCGAGGCGCTTTTGATATTGCTGCTCGTTAAACTCGAACTGCTGGATGGACTCCTGCATCTGCTGAAGGTCGAGGTTTTGCATCGCATCCTGGAGTTGCTGCAGCGCCTCTTGCAATTCGGGCGAGTTGATCTCTTCCATGGTGCGCTGGAGATCCTCGTACATGTCCAAGGTCTCCTCCGAAACGAGGCTGTTTTCCTCCATCTGCTGGCGCATCTCCTCTACCTGAGACGAGAGGTTTTCGACGCGCTCCTCCATCGTCTGCTGCCGCTCTTTCAGCTGCTCAATGAGGCGTTCGTCCTCCCAGTCGGCCTCTTGCTTCTGCCGCAGTTCATCGCGCAGTTCTTCAAAGTCATCGCGGATCTGCTGCGCCTCGTCTTGCAAGTCAGTCAGCTCGTCTTGGGTTTCATCCTGTTGTTCGTCGAGCTGTTTGTACTGCTCGGCCAGCGAGGGCAGCCGGAGGCGTTGCGTGGGCGTGCGTGCGGACTTTAGACCGCTCACCTGATCGTTGTCCCACACCTGAACGTAGTACTCCACCATGTCACCTGGAACCAGGTCGAGGCCCGACTCCTCGGCGAGTTGCCACGTCTTCACCACCTCCTGGTCTAGCGTGCGCGGCGCTGTCAGCGGAAGGTCTAGTGTGGCGAACGTTTCAGATGGGTTGCCGAATTGCGATTCCGCCAGCCGATAGTGGAGCCGCAGACGGGCGAAGCCGAAGTCGTCGGTCATGCGCAGCCGCAAACCCGTGGTCAGGTCGTCGTTGAGGACGGCGTTGTCCTCGGGCGCCAGCAGGACGATGGTCGGTGCAGCATCGGCCACAGGCGTGATCGTGTAGGGGATCGGGTCGCTGTTGCGCAGGCCTTGCGCGTTTTCCAGCGCGACCTGGTAGCGCCCTGTCTGCAGCACGCGGAACGTCCCCGATGCGTTCATGCCCTCCAGCGCCAGGGCTTCCTCGCGGTCGCCATCGAAGACGAGGAATGCCGATTCTACGGCCTCGCCGCCAACGCCCACCGCAATATCGACGCGGGTACCGCGCAGCGCAGTCACATCGCCCACGTTGGGGTCGAGCCGCTGGGGGGGAATACGTGTGTAGCTTGGGAAGGTGAGGCTCACCTGGACGCCGCGCACAATCGGGCGCTCTGTCACGTCCACCCCGTACCATGCGGTCTCAACAGGATCGGCAGTGGCGGCATAACGCAAGTCACTGCGCACGTTGACGAGCGTATGCGAAAAGACGCCCAGCGAGTCGGCTGTCAGTCGCACCTCTTCTACCAAGTCCTCGCCCGACTGGTTAAGGCGGAGGATGAGTTCGTTGGGCAGCGTTGCGCCACGCGCTTCCACGGTGATCGTCAGGCTTTCGCCGCGTACCAGTTCAACATCGCCCGGCGAAACGGTGAGTGCAAAGGGGGCGGGCGGTTGAAACGTGCTGGCGGGTGACAGCAGCCGCTTCGACGCATCCAAGAACGTCACAGGCGCCGCGAGCCAAAACACGGCCAGCCCAACCATCGGCATGATGGCCAGCCGCCCCACGCGCTTGGCGTCATCAAATTGCTCGATCTGCTCGAAGGGGACAGGGGCCACCTCGCGACCCAGCTGTGACACCGCCCGATCTACCAACGGCGAAGCTGCGCCGGAGGCACGGCCCGCAGTCAGGTCTAAAATGTTGACGAGTCTGTCCGAGACCTCTGGGTAGTGGGTGCCAATTTGCTTGGCTACGTCTTCATCGGCTGGGCGCGGGAGGAGCCCTGTCAACCGCAGCAGTGGGGTAAGGAAGAAGTATCCCAGCAATCCTGCCGCGAGTGCCAGCGCAGACCAGAAGATGACAGATCGGGGCGTCGTGCCCATCCACAGGCGCGCCTCTGCGGCGGTGGCTATCAGCCATACAGCCGCCAGAACGCCCAAGCTAAGCAGCAGCCCTGCCACGACGCGTGCCAACGTAATGCGGCGGATGGTGGCGTGCAGCCGACGGCGCAGCCGCTCAACGAGGTGCAGGGTTTCGTCGCTCATGGACGTACGATCCGTTAGTTACCTGATGGAGGCCGATGTACCCCCGCTCGGGATGCCCGGTTTCGTGACGGCAGGGGACAAACAGAACGTACAGTAGGCTGGAAATGGTGTAGGAGCTTATAACTCCGTCAGAAAATAAAGGCCGACGCAGATCTGCGTGATGGCAAGCAGCATCAGGAGCATTACCTGCGGCTGCGAAAACTGGCGCGGTGGCTCGGTAGCGCGGTGCATCTGGCGTGACTTAACAAATCCGCCGTTCTCGCTTTGGTAGACACTGCCCAGGCAGAGCAGGATAGAAAAGGCGGTGACTGGAAGCAGCGCAGGGCCAGCAAACAGCGGGAGAAGTATGCCGAGTGCAGAGAACAGGAGAGTCAGGCCAAGGACGAAATAGGTCAAGTGACGTGCAATCATGGGAGGGAGATCAGGGAGACATACTGTATTATGGACGGAAACTGGAGCAACTTTTATGCCGACACTCCTCAAAATAAACCCAAAGAATACTGGTGCCGAAGCTAATGCCGAGAAGCATACATTACGCACAAGCACAACGCTAGGGTAGGGGGATAATCCTTACACAGGTTGTGGCACCTAGCCCTGACCGTCCGATTCTGCAAAAGTCTGGTGTAGCGTAACTGAACACCACGCTAGGCGTATGGCTTCCAACCCCAACCTACAGCGCATTGCCTGCCATGCACGACGTACTCCGGCTTCTTGAGCGCGACGACTATGCCTTTCTCATCGGGCTGCTCGATAGCTCGTTCAATGCGACTGACTCGGCCAAACTCCGCCGCTTACTGGCAGATCTGGAGACGCAAGACTCGGCAGACGCTAGGGCGGTGCTCAACCGCCAGCTGGAGCGCGAACTGCGGTATGTAGGCAGCTCGGAGGTGTTCTACTGGGGGCGGTACTTGTCGGGGCAAGAGCCGGGTGTACCCTTTGAGGAGATCATCCACGACGTGGCCAAGGCGCTGAAGGTGGAGGTCCCGCGGCTGGGCTCTCACCGGGAACAGTTGGAAACGCTCGTTGCGGAGTATGCCACCCAGCAGTTCTCGCAAATGACGCCTGTTGAGCAGCAGCGGTTGCTCGAACAGCTGGGCGTAGAACAGGACAAGGCGGCCGCCTTTGTCAAGCGGTCGGCTGGGGTGTTTGCGGTGCCCATGCTCATCACGGCGTTCAATCTCGTGGTGGTGGAGGGCTTGATCAAGACGATCATTTTCGGCACCATCGCGAAGCTCATCGGCACCCGTTTGGCGCAGCAGATCCTGGTCTTCGTAGCGGGCCGTGTGCCCTGGTGGGTGCAATGGGTGGGGCCAGTAGCGTGGTCCTTATCACTTGGCTGGACCGCTATCGACCTGCAGGGCCCTGCCATGCGAAAGACGATCCCGGCAGTGCTCTACCTCGGGGTGTGCTCGCTACGCGCCCGCAACGGAGGGCAAGCATGACACCTGTATTGCGTTCTACCGGGTACCTGCTGCGGCTGGAAGGGCTGGCCGTCCTCGCGGGAGCTATCGCAGGGTTTGCCACGATGGGGTGGTCGTGGTGGTGGTTCTTCGGCTTACTCCTGGTCCCGGATGTGGCCATGGTGGGTTACCTTATCCGCGAGCCAGTGGGCCGGTGGGCCTACAACGGCGCCCACACGTACGCTGTCCCCATCGCGCTTGGCGCACTAGGCTGGACGCTCAGTCTGCCGATGCTGCTGGTGGCGGCATGGATTTGGGCCGCACATATTGGTCTGGATCGGATGCTGGGCTATGGCCTGAAGCTGGATGGAGGCTTTCAAACGACGCACCTTGGCCCGATTGGTCGGTCGCGTCCTCAGCGGCGGGAGTAGCATCCGACGCCAAGTCAGCCATGGCGGGCGCGTCCGGTGCAAAACCAGCCTGGAACTGTTCGTTCAAGGTCTCGACCAGTGCCGCCGCGGTCTCGGCAGGGAGGTCCCTGATTGTTGGGCTTGGCCAGCCGCCTGCGCCAGCGGTATCCACATAGACCGAAGCCAGCTTCAGCCGGCGCTGGAAGTACGTAGCCGTCGTGTAAAACACCTGGAACTTGCCAATCGGTATCGCCCAGGTGCGCCGCGTGAGCACCCCCCGCCGCACCATCAGGTAGTCGTTTGTCAGCGCGTAGCCGTGATGCCGATAGTTGAGGATACTGAAGAGGACAGCGAGCGGTAAAAGCGCCAGGAGGCCCCATCCCGGCCTCCAGAACCAGCCTATGCCCGCCGCCAAAAGCCCGAGGATGACCGTCGCTCGAAACACGTCGCGGCGGATCATCAGCTTAGACACCGCTTCAAAGGCATCGGGCAGGGCGAGTGGCCGTATGAGGTTGGCGAGTGCCTGAGCGCGTGGTGCTCGTGCAAAAGGAACAGCCACTGGATGCCCTGCCTGGTTCACGTCCCCGCCAATGGTTTGCAGCTCCAAGCTTTGCCAGCCATGTCTAGCCATCAGCCAGTTCGCCCGGAACACAAACGCTTGAATACGTCGCAGCGGAATAGTACCCTCGGCCAATGTCAACAAGCCGTGCTTCTTGTGGATCTTGCGCTCGCTCTGGCTGAGCTGAAAGCCGTAGTATCGACTGACATAGACCAAGATGCCGGTCAGCCACGAGAGGAGCGCAGCCGTCAGCACCAGGACGCTACCCCATACCCAGGGCGAGGCGGCTAGGGTATCAATCGTGCGAAACATATCGTTGCGCGTGAGCCAGGCTACCCAGACATCGGGGTCGGGGTCTAGGTATTGGAGAACAGAGAACGCGAGGGCGATGTAGATCAGCGAGAACCGGTACATCCCGCCTCGAATCACCAGCGCAAGCGGCATCTCGAACAGCATCGCGTCCTGGCGTGGTGCTGGGGAAGCATACAGCAGGCCGCCTTCCTCGGCAGGGGCGGGCTCCTCATCGACCGCCGTGGAGAGCGCAGGGGCCGGGGCCACAGCATCAGCGCGTTGTTGGTACACGCGGATGGTCTCACGGATACGATGGGCCTCTGGGAGCCCCACATACTCCATCACCCCTTCAGCCGTAGTGCTGCCAGCGGTGTAGATCTGAATCTTGGCCGTGCGGAATAGGCGAGGGAGTAAGGACTGCTCGATCTCTACATTCTGAACCTTCTCGACAGGAATGTTGCGCTTCTTGGTGGTGAAGACGCCGCTGTGGATGATGATCTCGGTCGGTGTGATCCAGTACCGAAACCGGATGTACCGGATGATGATGGCAGGCAGGGCAATGAAGCCGTAGACCAGCGCCCCAATCAGGTTAAACCACTCGCCACCGCCCGAGCCACCTGATCGAAAGAAAGGAATCAAGAGCAGTGCAAACGCAGGGATGGACAGCAGTGAGCGCTGCAACAGCGTCATGGGATGAAGGCGCTGCCCTTCGTCAAGCGGCTGAGGGGCGGTGTTGGGTGACTCCATCTCAGACCGCGTCCTCTAGGATGTAGTGCTTGATGGAGTCGCGCAGCTGCTCCGCTTCGGTGTAGTCTAGTCCCGGCAAGACTACGCTGTTACTGTCGCTGCCAGCGGTATGCACGATCAGTTTGCCGAGATCGAACTCGCGCTCAAGCAGGTTTTGCGACACGTCGAGGTGCTGGATGCGCCGCAAGGGGACGATGGTGCGCACGCGGTTAAAGATGCCTCGCTCCAGATACAGCTCTTGGTCGTCCAGGCTGAAGCGCCAGTAGCGGTACATCCATCGGGGGACAAAGACGGTCACGCCAATGCTGGCTACCAAGACCGCGCCAGTGGTTAAGCCTGCTGGGAGCACGGCCTCGGCACCGCGGAGCAGTTGGATAACATCGAAGGTGGCTGTAGCAATGAGCAGCAGCGTGGCTCGGATCGCGTAACTGATCGTCCAGACCTTGATGACAGCCGGTTTGAGTGGACGCATAGGGTGGTGGATAAGTGGCGCGCTTCAAAAGGCATACGGAGCATCAAGTTTCGAAGAGGTGGTACTGCGAAATCACTGAATTCTCTCGTACTCAACATTAGCTCACGTTTCGCCGACGCCAAGGGACGGCACCCGCCTTTGGCTACATCCACCACACACGTCTTAGAGCTATGGAAGTCTCCAGCGTTGTCCCGCAGGTAAAGCATCATCACATCTCGCGCATTGACTCACACAGCATTGAACTGCATGGGTGGCAGGTGCGGGTGCAACGCCAAAAGAAGCAGCACAGTCGCTTCTTCCCGGATTTGGATCACGGCAGCGCTGAGGCTGCCCTCGAAGCTGCCAAACGGTACCGCGATACGCTAATGGCGGCGTTGCCGGCTTCCGCCTCCGATCCGCGAGCGGCCGCGTTTGCACGCAACAAGAGTGGTGTGCGCGGGCTGTGGGTAGCCAGTAAGGGCAACGGCACGCTCTATGTGCAGGTCGGCCTACGGGATGATGACGGGCGGCTCCACAGCAGCTCGTTCTCGCTGTCGCGTTTCGGTCCACGCAAGGCGCTGTGGAACGCCGTCGCGGCGCTCAACCGGCTGCAGCGCAAGCTCGGCTTGCCTGAGGAAGAGCCCACGCACATGTTCCAGGCGGCGTTCCGCTACGTACACGACCGCGCCGTTGCAGCGTAAGGCGCATAGCCCTTCGCCACGCTTCGTTTGCGTTACTTAAGGCGGCGCCACAGTAGGCTGCCGCAGGCCAGCCCGAGGGCAACGCATCCCACGCCCAGCAGCGGCTGGCCGAGAAGCACGTAGCCGAACCCGAAGAGAAACGCGTACACCAGCACTACCCCAAGTAGCCACGAGACGCCCAGGCTGCCCAGCGCCGCATCGGGCGTAATGCCGGGGTGTTGCTGTGCAAGCGGACGCCATCCCGGCCTGGCAGGGCGTACACGCTTGTAGAACGTGTCGAGCGTGCTGGCCGGAGTGGGACGCGTGAGGAACGTGGCAGTTAGCCATAGCACGGTCGTAAAGGCCGTCATGGCGAAGAGGTTGGTGGGGAAGGGCGACTGCAGGCCCGGCACCTGAACACCGGAGCCGCCTAGGATGAGGGCTGCCACCACGAGCACAATCGGGGCGACGGTGGCGACCAACTCACTCCACGCATTGATGCGCCACCAGTACCACCGGAGGATCAGCACCAAGCCCAGTCCCGCCGAGGCTGAGATAATGAGGCCCCACGCGCCACTGATGGAGTCGAGGTTGGCGGTGATAATCAGGCCTATCACGGCCAGCACAAAGGTGAGGATACGGCTGATACGTACATAGTACTTCTCATCCCCGTCGGTCTTGATGAAGCGCCGCCACAGGTCGTTGACGAGGTAGGAGGTGCCCCAGTTGAGCTGGGTCGAGATGGTGCTCATAAACGCCGCAAGGAACGCCGCGAAGAGGAGCCCCAGCAGCCCCGGAGGCAATACATCGCGCATGGCCAACACGAAGCCCTCGCGAGGGTCGTCGAGGCCCGGATACAGCACCAGCGCAGCCAGGGCTACGATAATCCATGGCCATGGCCGCAAGCAGTAGTGCGCCACGTTGAACCAGAGCACCGAGAACAAGGCATGCCGCTCGTCCTTGGCGCCCATCATGCGCTGCGCCACGTAGCCGCCACCGCCCGGCTCGGAGCCGGGATACCAACTGGACCACCACTGCACCCCGATATACGCGAAGAACGCGAGCGCGGATAGGGTCAGCACGGCCGCCCCCTCCGCTGTCTCGCCGATGGTGGGTAGCATGTTGAACGTCACGTCGGGCAGTTGCGCACGGAGGCCCGAGAGGCCGCCCACCTCGGGCACGCGTAGCACGTACACGGCGAGAATCACAGAGCCCACCATCGCGATGCAAAACTGGATCAGGTCGGTCACAGCCACGCCCCACAGGCCGGATAGCAGCGAGTAGACGGCCACGATGATAATCAGCACGCCCACCCAGCACAGCGCCGCGCTGAACGTCATGCCCAGCAGGGCGTGCGAGGTCGCACCCAGGAACGTCAGGCCTGGGAAGAGGATGTCGATGACGGTCTCCATGGCCAGTGCCACCCAGCCGATGATGACGCCGTTGAGCACGAGGCCAAAGAAAACCGCTTTGATGCCGCGCAGCCACGCCGCCGCGGGGCCGCTGTAGCGCAACTCCACGATCTCAACATCTGTGAGGACACCGCTACGCCGCCACATCTTGGCGAAAAAGAAGACCGTCAAGAGCCCACCGAACGCCATATTCCACCACAACCAGTTGCCCGCAATGCCATTTTGGGCGACCAACTCGGTCACCGCCAAAGGGGTGTCTGCGGCGAAGGTGGTGGCGACCATGCTCGTCCCTGCGATCCACCACGGCATGTTGCGGCCAGAGAGAAAGAACTCCGCCGTGTCGCGGCTGGCCCGCCGGTAGTAGTACAGCGCAATACCTGTAGCGAGCAGAAAATAGGCGGCGACGAACGTCCAGTCGAGCGGTGTGAGAACCATGGAAGGCGCTAAAGAGGCACAAAAAAGCACAGCCTCGCGAGGAGGCTGTGCGAAGGTAGGGGCTGGCAAGGAGGGATGCTAGTGAGGCAACCCGGAGAGCAATGCCGCTACATGAACTGTAGGATAGCGATCACAATCAGGCTGACGACGCCGACGCCGACGGAGAGATTGCGGATCGCCTGGTCAACAGGGTTCCGCATTGTGGGAGTGAAGGTGTGTTGGGAGTAACGCAGGGAGTTTGAAAATACGATGCACATATGTCTTCGCAAGCAAACGAATCGTAAAAAGACTAAAAACTGCTCATTTTATGAGTTATGAGCAGCTGAAATGCTTCGGATCGTTCAGATCCCCAGAGGATGTCCTATTTTGGTGCAGTGAACTGTCGATAATCATCCGCTTTGGCGCCTTCCATGTTTTCTCCGATGCCACGTATCTATCCTCGCGTGTTCATACTCGCTACGCTGCTGCTCACCGTGGGCGAGGTGCAGGTGTGGGCGCAAAGCATCGTACCGCGCCCTGTGGAAGCTGAGAACGGGATGGTCGTCTCGGCGCATATCGACGCGTCCAAGGCGGGGGTTGAGGTGCTCAAGCAAGGCGGTAATGCCATTGATGCGGCCGTGGCTACCGGGTTCGCACTAGCCGTCACATACCCAGTGGCAGGCAACGTAGGCGGCGGCGGCTTCATGGTCATCCGCAAAGCCGATGGGGCAGCTACGAGCTACGACTACCGCGAGAAGGCGCCTGCGGCGGCTTCACGCGATATGTATCTGGACGAGAACGGCGATGCCATCGCTATGCTCAGCCGGCGCGGCTATTTGGCGTCGGGCGTGCCAGGGGCGGTAGCAGGGATGCTGAAGGCGCACGCCGCGCACGGTGCGTTGCCGCTGACGGACGTGCTGGCGCCTGCCGTACGCCTTGCCGCCGAGGGCTTCGTGCTGACCGAACGCCACGCCGACCGCTTCAACGCCTATTACGGCGTATTCTCGGAGTTCGAAAGCACAGCCAAGTACTTCACCAAGGCCGACACCACGCAGCAGTTCGAGGCAGACGAGGTGTTCGTCCAAGCTGATCTGGCCGAGGTGCTGCGCCGCATCCAACGCGACGGGCACGACGGCTTCTACAAGGGCGAGACGGCGGACCTGATCGTGGCCGAGATGGAGCGCGGCGGCGGACTCATCACGCACGACGACCTCGCCGCGTACCAAGCCGTGGAGCGGCCCCCTGTGACGGGCATCTATCGCGACCACAAGATCATCTCGATGCACCCGCCCTCCTCGGGTGGCGTCGCGCTGATGCAGTTGCTCAACGCCGTAGAGCCCTACAACTTGGCCGAGATGGGCTTCAACAGTAGCGCCACGGTTCACCTGATGGGCGAAGCGATGCGCCGCGCTTACGCCGACCGCGCCGAGTGGCTGGGCGACCCCGATTTCTTCCCCGTCCCGCTCGCCGAACTGACAAGTAAAGCCTACACCACGCAGCGCATGCTCGACTTCAACCCATACCGGGTTTCCACCAGCGAGATGGTCGACCACGGCGATCCGTACGCGCACGAATCCACCGAGACGACGCATTACTCCGTGGTGGACAAGGATGGCAACGCGGTGAGCGTGACGACGACGATCAACGGCGGCTTCGGCTCGATGGTCGTTGTGGACGGCGCAGGCTTCTTCCTCAACAACGAGATGGACGACTTCAGCGCCAAGCCGGGGGTGCCAAACATGTTTGGGCTTGTGGGCAACGAGGCGAATGCCATCGAGCCCGGCAAGCGTATGCTCTCGTCCATGACGCCCACGATCGTGGAAGACCCCGAGGGGCGCCTGATGATGGTCATCGGCACACCCGGCGGCTCCACGATCATCACGACCGTCTTTCAGGTCATTCTCAACGTCATCGATCACGGCATGAATATCCAGGAGGCGATAGCCGCGCCGCGTGTACACCATCAGTGGCTGCCGGATGTGCTGCGGTACGAGCGCAATGGCTTGTCGCAGGACGTCATCTACAACCTTGAACTTCGTGGCTGGACGCTCAGCGAACGCGGCGGCACCTCAGGCCGCGCCGATGGCATCGTCGTCGAATACTTCACCCGCGATGCCTTCGTCGACCCGTCCGGCCTCGACACCATCGAGCAAGTACGGACGGGACGACGCTACCTCGGCGCACCAGACTTCCGTGGCGAGGACGCAGCGGTCGGGTACTGATTGGGCCGATGCGGCGTTAGAAGGGTCCTCATCCACAGAAGCGTACCATCATGCAGCGATATATCTTCGCGCTCTGCGCCCTCGTCGTGCTTGCCCTCCCCGCCTATGCGCAAGTCACGGGACCGCCAGAATCTGGCCCAGTCGTGGCGTCGGACTCGGCGCGGTTTGAGGTCTTTGAGCAGGAGGCCCTGGCGGCTCAACAGCGCGACACGCAGCGCATCCAAGACTTGGCGGAGAAGCTGGCTGAGGTAGAGGTGCAAGCTCGCCAAGCGGCCGACCTCACCACGCAGCTCGCCGCCGCGCAGCAACGCCTCGATCTGCTGGAGCAGGTCAACCGCACGCGGTTTGGCAGCGAGATCGACCTGGAGCGCTTGCGCTTTCGCACGGGGCGCGAGGTGCTCAGCCAGATGATTGGCGACTCGGAGAAGCTGAAGTTCACGCTCGACCTTGCCACGATCATGGACGACTTCTCGCAGCTGGCTAACCCGATGAACAGCAGCGTCTTCAAGGCGCGGTTCGAGGAGATTGAGGCGAAGCGCGGCAAGAACAGCCCGGTGCTGAACGGCGTCTCCGGGTTTCTGAGCAACCCGTACGTGTCGGCGGCGCTGAGCTTGAGCTCGCTGTTCACGTCGCGGCTCAAGCGCGATGCCAAAACCGAGGTGTTTCACGACATCACCTGCGTGGTAGACTTCTCGACGCGCACGCAGACCGACCTCCGCGTCATCAACACGCAGTTGGGCGCGATGAGCACGCGGCTAGACGAGCTGAACGCGAACCTCAAGACGTTCTTTCGCTCGTACGCGGGCGCCGTGGGTTACGCGGGCGACTGGGAGCAGTACCGCACCGACAAGCAGCGCAGCATCGTCGCCGACCCCACCGACGACCCGCTCCGCAGCTTCATCGACAACGTGCGCGCCGACAGTTTGGTGATGCAGAGCCGCATCGGCGTGACCTCGCCGAAGTTGGCGCCGCTCAAGTACAACGTGGAGCAACTCACCGCCTACGTGGACGAGTACGAGGGCCTACTCAAGGACATGGACACCTACCTCCGCGCCTTCCAAGAGATGGTGCGCGGCTACGCGGACTACGAGTGCAGCGGCATCGAAGACCTGCAAGCCCGCCTCGCCTCCATCGACACGAAGCTCGACGCCGCCCGCATGCAGTTCGGCAACGCGTACGACAACATCCCGCCGCAAAGCATCCGCATCCTGTACGGCATCTACTTCGTCAATCCGTAGATCCACAGGCGAAAGGTCAGCCGAAGAGCCAGCGCACCACCCAGACGGCTAAGAACATCGCGAAGAAGTCGGCGATGAGGCCGGCGGGGACGGCGTGGCGCGTCTTCTTGACGTTGACGGCGCCGAAGTAGACGGCGATGACGTAGAAGGTCGTCTCGGTGGAGCCGAACATGGTGGCCGCCATCTTGACGATCAGCGCGTCCTCGCCGAACTGGTTGATCATGTCGAGCACGACGGCGGCGGAGCCGGAGCCCGTCAGCGGGCGGATGATGGCCATCGGGATCAGCTCGGCGGGGAAACCGATGAGTTCGAGGACGGGGCGCAGGCCGGTGATCAGGAAATCCATCGCGCCCGAGGCCCTGAACATGCCAATGGCAAACAGGATGGCGACGAGGTAGGGGATGATGGTGACGGCCAGCTTGAAGCCACCCTTGGCGCCCTCCACAAATTCCTCGTAGACAGGCACTTTCTTGTACAGCCCGTACAGCGGAAACCCGACGATGATGGCGGGCAGCACGAAGACGGAAATCAGGTCGATAATGGTGCGGACGGTATCCATTTCTTGGTTTCAGGTCGGCAGGTCAAAGGTCGGAAGCGCGGTGTCAGGATTCTGACGGCGGCGTTTCCTCTGGCGGCGCAGCCTCTGCGGTCTGCATCCGGTAGCGTGGTAGCTTGCTGAGGAAGCGGGCGGTGAGGACGGCCACCACGAGCGAGCAAGCGGTGACGATCAGGATGGAGAAGAACAGCTGGTTGACCTGCAGCCCCATGATGGCGATCAAGAGCGACGGCGGCACGATGGTCACGCTCGCCGTGTTCATCGCCAGCAGCATCACCATCGAATTGGAGGCGGTCTCCTTGTCGGGGTTGATGGTTTGCAACTCCTCCATCGCCTTGATGCCGAGCGGCGTGGCGGCGTTGCCCAAGCCCAGCATGTTGGCGGAAAGGTTGAGCACGATCATGCCCATCGCCGGGTGGTCCTTCGGGATCTCGGGGAAGAGCGGCCGTAGCAGCGGCTGCGTCACCTTGACGAGCGCGTGGATCAGCCCCGCCGCCTCGGCAATCTTGAGCAGCCCCAGCCATAGCGCCAGCACGCCGATGAGGCCGAGCGAGAGCGTCACGGCGGTATCGGCGAAGTCGAGCGCGGCCTGCGTGATGGCGTTGAGCTTGACGAAGCGGACGGGCGCGAACAGCAGGCTGGCCGTCAGCAGCGTGTCGCCGGGCGCTGCGGTGAACGTGACCGTGCCGCGCAGGTCGTTGTCGCGGGACGAAGTGGCATCGCGGATGGTGTTCAGCGGCTCGGGCAGCGCGGCGTCTTCGGCAAAGCGCAACTGCCGCCCATCAGCTGTTTGCACGAGCACGCCGGAGAACGACGCTGGGAGGCTGGCCGTGACGCCATAGATGGAGTCCACCACCGCGTTTGAGAGAGCGACCTCCACGGGCATGCGCCGGGCATCGGGCAAGTAACCTTCGGGGACGGTGACCGTCACGGGGACAGGCGTGCCGTTGCGGTAGGTGTCGCGCCGGAAGTCGAGGACGTCGGCCGTCAAGGCAAAGACAAGGCTGAAGCCAATCAGCCCTGCCCAGATGTAGTTGAGCATGGTACAGAGGAGCCCGTTGAGGAGGACGCCGGGCAAGATAGGGGATAGGCGGCTCAGGAAGGTGCTGGCCAGCACTCAATTCTTGCGACTGAGCGTGATGTGTCGCACCTTGCAGGCAGCATACCATCGCTCGTCCATGCCTCATTGCACCATGCGTCTCCTCCTGCTCGTCTTTTCCCTTGGCCTGCTTGCGCCGTCGTCAAGCACCCCGCGACCACATAGTGCAGCTGATGATCGGCCCAACATCCTGTTCGTCATCGGCGACGACTGGAGCTGGCTGCACGTAGGTGCCTACGGCGATGCCGTCGTGCAGACGCCCAACCTCAACCAACTGGCTGAGCGGGGGGTGCTGTTTGAACACGCCTACGTCTCGTCGCCCTCGTGTACGCCGTCGCGCGCTGCGGTGCTGACGGGCCAGCACTTTTGGCGGCTGGAGGGTGGTGCGAACCTGTATGGGCCGCTGCCTGCCAAGCATCCCACCTATGTGGACCTGATGGAGAACGCGGGCTATCACGTGGGGCTCACGCGCAAGGGCTGGGCGCCGGGCAACCTCGGCGAGCGTAGGCGCAACCCCGCAGGACCGCGCTACGCCGATTTCGACGCCTTCCTCGATGCCCGCCGCGCCAATGCACCGTTCGCGTTCTGGTTTGGCACGTCGGACCCGCACAGGCCGTACGACACGGGCTCGGGTGCTGCCAGCGGCATCGACCTCGACGCCATCGCGGTGCCCGCCGTGATGCCTGACCACGCCGACGTGCGTAGCGACATCGCCGATTACTACGTCGAGATCCAACGCATCGACCGCGAAGTAGGCGAGATGTTGGCGCGGCTGGAGACAATGGGCGAGCTGAGCAACACCATCGTCGTGGTCACGAGCGACAACGGCATGCCGTTTCCCCGCGCCAAGAGCAGCGTCTACGACCTCGGTGTGCGCGTGCCGCTGCTGATCGCTTGGCCCGATGGAGCGCCGAGTGGCCGACGTGTGACCGACTTCGTCAACCTCACTGACCTCGCGCCGACGTTCCTCGATGCCGCTGGGTTGGATATTCCCGACGTGATGACCGGGCGAAGCCTGCTGCCGATGCTCAGATCCGAGGCATCCGGCCAAGTGGAGGCCGAGCGTGACGCGGCGTTCTTCGGCAAGGAGCGCCACGTACCGTCGCAGCGCGCGCCCGACTCCGGCGGTTACCCGATGCGCGCCGTCCGCACCGCCGACTACCTCTACATCCGCAACTTCCGCCCAGACCGCGCGCCTGCAGGCATCGCCGACTACGAGGCGGCGTTCATCTACCCCTCGTGGTACGGCGATACTGATGGCGGCCCGACGAAGCACTACATGATCGCCCAGCAAGACCGCGACGCGGCCCACCGGCGGCTGTTCGATCTGGCCTTCAGTCAGCGTCCCGGCGAGGAGTTATACGACCTGCGCACCGACCCTGACCAGATAAAAAACCTAGCAGGCAACCCCGACTACAACCGCACCAAGCGCGACCTGCACAACCGCTTGATGGCCGAATTGCACGCCACGGGCGACCCGCGCGTCCTGGGCCGGGGCGACTTGTTTGATTGGCAGGCCTACACGGGCGGTACGCCTGGGCCACCGGAAGATGATCGCTGAGAAAGCGCCGCCAGCCTTGGCTTCGTTGTGCTGCACGCCAGCGGGCCGCCGTGCGCAAGGAGTTAGCAGCGCAGGCGCAAGTGATTGTGGTGCAGCACGGCGCGCAAGCCTGTCATCCCGAGCGGCGGCCACAGGCCAGAGCCGAGGGATCTCCCACTTGTTCGTTGTGCAAAACGTGATCGGGGGAGATTTACCTGCGGTGTGCTTCGCGCTCTCGGCTTCGCTCGGGATGACGATAGGAAGCGCAGAGCTGCACCTCAGGCTCCCGAAAAGCAAAATCGATCAGGCGCCGGCCACCGATTGGCCCATCGGCAGGTCGGTGGAGGTGCCGTCGCCAGCGGAGTCGAAGGCCATGTCATCTGCTTGCTTGCGGCTGAAGACACTGCCCAGGCGTAGCGCGAGGGAGTCGAAAGCGGAATACATCACCGGAACGATGACGAGCGTCAGGAACGTGCCGAACGTCAGGCCCGAAATGATCGCAATGCCCATCGGCCCCCAGAACTGCGTGTTCTCTGAGCCGAGTTGGAAGTCGGGCTCGAAGCTCGTCAGCAGGCCTACGAAGTCGATGTTGATGCCGAACGTGAGAGGGATGAGGCCGAGGATCGTGGTGAGCGCCGTGAGCAGCACCGGACGCAGACGCGTGGCGCCGCCCTCGATGACCGCCTCGATCTTCTCCATGCCCCGGTCGCGAAGCTGCATGATATAGTCCACCAGCACGATGCTGTTGTTGACCACGATCCCCGCCAGGCTGATGATGCCGATGAAGGTGAAGAGGCCGAACGACGTGCGCGTGATAATGAGCCCGAGCAGCACGCCCACCAGGCTTAGCCCGACCGCCACGATGATGATGAGCGGGGCGCTGACCGAGTTGAACTGCGCCACCATGATCATGAAGATGAGCGCCACACCCACCAGGAGCGCTGTGGTCAGGAAGCCGAAGGCCTCGGCCATCTCTTCGTTTTCGCCCGTATACGAGAGGCTGTAGCCTAGCGGCAGCGTCTCCTCGTACTCGCTGAGGTAGGTCTGCACCGAGGTCAGCACGGCTTGACCGTTGGCACCCGGCGCGGCTTCGCCCGTGATCGTCGCCACGCGGAAGAGGTCGAGGCGCGTCACCGAGCCCAGGCCGCCCGCGATGTCAAAGTCGGCGACGGCGCTGAGCGGGATCTGCTGGCCTTCGTACAGGATGGTGAGGTTGCGCAGGCTCTCCAGGCTGGCGCGGTCCTCTTCTTGCAGGCGCACGATGATGTCGTATTCCTCATCGCCCGTGCGGTACTTGCCCGCCTCGGCGCCGTTGATGGCCGAGCGCACCGT